>NZ_JAJFZH010000009.1:0-182926 GCF_020733145.1 Chryseobacterium sp. X308 | reverse complement strand
CCCCCCCAATAGTTTAAAAAGACCCAGACCTGTATATTATTTTGTCCGATTGATTATCAATGCGGGGATTCAATAAAAATTGTTATTTTTAAGAAATTTATTCTTTATGAAAAAAATACTTATCCCGTTATTGGCCATGGCGGTAGTAACCAGTTGCGGAACGGCAAAAATAGCTGACGGAAACGCTTCACATCCTGTTTCAACAAAACATAACAAAGCATTTAACAATGCCTATAAAGAGATTAATGCAGAGGATTTAAAGAAAAACCTGTACGTTATTGCAGCAGATGATATGGAAGGGCGGGACACCGGAAGCAAAGGACAGAAAAAAGCGGGTGAGTATATGATTAATTATTACAAAAATCTGGGTATTTCAGCTCCTAAAGCACTAGGCTCTTACTATCAGAAAGTACCGTCTGAATTCATGAAGAAAAGAGGAGGAGGTAACCTTCCGGATTCTGAAAATATTTTAGCGTTTATTGAAGGAAGTGAAAAACCCGACGAGATTGTAGTGGTTTCGGCACATTATGACCATGTAGGTACAAAAAACGGAGTAGTATACAACGGAGCAGATGATGACGGAAGCGGAACCGTTGCTGTAATGGAAATAGCAAAAGCATTCCAACAAGCTAAAAAAGCAGGAAAAGGGCCTAAAAGATCAATCCTGTTTCTCCATGTTACAGGAGAAGAACATGGACTTTTCGGTTCAGAATATTATTCCGAAAACCCCGTTTTTCCATTAGCCAATACCGTTGTTGACCTTAATATTGATATGATCGGACGTGATGATCCTGCCAACAGAGGTAAGCAATATGTTTATGTAATCGGTTCTGATATGTTAAGCTCTCAGCTTAAAGTCATTAACGAAGCAGCTAACAAAAGGACCAACAATCTGGAATTGAATTATAAATACGATGATCTGAATGATCCTGAACAATTGTATTACCGTTCAGACCACTATAATTTTGCTAAACATAATATTCCTGTAGCCTTCTTCTTTGACGGTATTCACGAAGACTATCACAAACCAGGTGACGATCCCGAAAAGATTGATTATCAATTGTTGGAAAAAAGGACCCAGCTCATCTTTACAACAGCATGGGATATTGCCAACAGGGAAGAAAGAATTGTGGTTGACAGAAAATAATTACCAATTTTAATTCGGGTTGATTCTAACCCTTGTCAAGGTTTTAAACCTTGACAAGGGTTAAAAAAAATCATTCCCATAAACTTGCCAACAAAAATATTACCATGAAAACGATAATCCGGGAAGCAAGGCCAGAAGATATTCCACAAATACTGATTGTGAGAAACTCCGTGAAAGAAAACATGCTGTCAGATCCTGGATTGGTTACTGATAAAGATTGTGAAGAGTTTCTGTTTCAAAGAGGAAAAGGTTGGGTTTATGAGGTTGAAGATCAGATCGTTGGTTTTTCCATTGCAGATCTGAAAGAAAACAATATCTGGGCGCTCTTTGTACATCCTGATTTTGAAAACCAGGGATTGGGTAGAAAACTTCATGATATCATGCTCAACTGGTATTTTGAACAAAACAAAGATTCCGTATGGCTGGGTACTTCACCTGGAACAAGGGCTGAAATCTTTTACAGAAAATCTGGATGGAAGACAGCTGGAACCCATGGAAAAGGAGAAATTAAGTTTGAAATGATCTCTGAAAACTGGAAAAATAAAAAATTATGATACCAAAACTGAAATCTATCAGACCTTTTATCGGAGCACAAAACTTTGAGATCAGCAGAAATTTTTACAGAGACCTGGGATTTCAAGAAGTGGTTCTGGAATCTAAATTGTCTTTATTTATAAGAGAAGAAATCGGATTTTATCTCCAGGATTATTATGCAAAAGACTGGGTGGATAATACCATGATCTTTATGGAAGTTGCCAATACTGATGAATTCTGGAAAGAACTCTTGTCTCTGGAGCTTACAGAAAAATATGAAAATGTGAGGCTTACTCCTGTAAGAGCGATGGATTGGGGGAAAGAGTGCTTTGTACATGATCCATCAGGAATATTGTGGCACTTCGGTGAGTTTTTTAAGAAAGAAATATGATTTACGCATTTGATACCTATTATTACGAGGATTATGCCAATACTGTGTGTATTGCATTTGAAGACTGGACCTCTGAAAAAGAAGTGGAAACTTTTATAGAACAAACTCCTGTGAGTTCAGAATATGAAAGCGGAGCCTTCTATAAAAGAGAATTACCCTGTATTGTAAGCCTGCTGAAGAAAATTACATTAAAATCCGGAGATATCATTATTGTGGATGGATACGTCACTTTGGATGATCACGGGAAAATTGGTCTGGGTGGTCATCTGTATGAAGAACTGGAAGAAAAGTATCCTATAGTTGGGATTGCAAAAAATGAATTTACAACACCGGATTTCCAGCGGAGAAGCGTATTTCGTGGAGAAAGTAAGACTCCGCTATTTGTTACTGCCAGAGGAATGAATGTAGATGAAGTTCAGTCGAAAGTAGAGCAAATGCATGGAGCTTATAGGATTCCTACATTATTAAAAAAACTCGATCAGCTAAGCAGAGCATAAATAATAAAATCTTACCCAGAAAGTAAGATTTTTTATCATTTAATAATATACCGATTGGTATATTTTAACTATCTTTGTTATATTCCTTTGTCAATATAAAAAGGATTTTTTTAATCAAAAATATACTGATCGGTATATTAAAAATAAAATCTATGAAAGAAGTATTTATAGTAGCAGCAAAACGAACCCCGATTGGTGGTTTTATGGGAAGTCTGTCAGGATTTACAGCACCTCAGCTGGGGGCTTTAGTCATTCAGAATGCTTATGAAAGTATCGGACTTGCTCCGGAACATATAGACAGTGTATATATGGGAAATGTGCTGAGTGCCGGATTGGGACAATCACCAGCAAGGCAGGCGGCTATCTTTGCCGGAATTCCTGTAGATAAAGACGCCACAACAATCAACAAAGTTTGTGCTTCCGGAATGAAATCGGCGATGATGGGTGCACAGCAGATTCAGCTTGGAATGGATCATATTGTTATGACGGGAGGAATGGAAAGCATGAGCAACGTTCCGCATTATGTCAAAATCCGCCGGGGAATAAAACTGGGAGATACGAATCTTACTGATGGATTGATTAAAGACGGGCTATGGGATGTCTACAATGATTTCCACATGGGAAGTGCAGCGGAATTAGGCGTGAAAAAATATGGACTTACCAGACAGGAACTTGATGATTATGCCCTTCTCTCATACCAGAGAGCTCAGGAAGCGGCAAAAAACGACAAGATTGGCAACGAATTGATCCCTATATCGATTGAAAGTAAAAAAGGAACTACAATCGTTAGTAAAGACGAAGATATTGATAAACTGATCCCAGAGAAAATTTCCCTTTTGAAACCTGCATTTGAAGCCGACGGAACACTTACAGCAGCCAATTCCAGCAATCTGAATGATGGTGCTGCAGCCCTTTTACTAGCGTCTTCTGAAGCAATAGAGCAACATAATTTAAAACCACTGGCAAAAATAATAGCCTATGCAGATGCCGCACAGGCACCGGAATGGTTTACTACTTCACCTTCCATCGCTATTCAGAAACTGTTGAAACAAACCGGTCTTAGTCTATCTGATATCGACTTTTTCGAGATTAATGAAGCGTATTCCTCAGTAATTCTATCCAATCAGAAAATTCTAGGATATGATATCAGCAAGGTAAATGTATACGGAGGAGCAGTGGCATTGGGACATCCGATCGGTGCTTCAGGAGCAAGAATTATGACCACTTTAGTGAATGTTTTACGCCAGGAAAAAGGAAAGTATGGAATTGCCGCCATCTGTAATGGAGGAGGAGGCGCTTCCGCCGTTCTTATTGAAAGTATAGGCTAAAAGGGATAAAATACTTTAGATTCCAATTATTATATTAAAAAAGATCTTTCTTAAAGTTAAATTTGAGAAGGATCTTTTGCGTTGGTAACAGATTGATTATCCATTGGTCAAACAGAATATTCAATGAGTACAGACGAAAGGTTAAAGCTCTATTTTTATTAAACTGACAAATATCATTACATTCTTATTTTTATTCATTCTAAATAAATATAAATTTGTCTCAGGAAATTGAACAAAGAAAATGAAAAAAATAACTACTCTTTCTGGTATTGTACTTGCATCGCTGATGAATGCGCAGCTGCAATATTGTATGCCAACCTTTCAGTATGGAGCTGACAGCAATATGATCAGTAATGTGACTTTCGGAACGATTAATAATTCATCACCTGTTCAGTCCTCCAATGCACAAATTTATGAGAATTTTACGGCAATATCTACAGATCTGCAGTCGGGAAGTTCTTACCCGATATCTGTGAAAGGGCCATCCAGTACATTTCCAAGTGATGTAGTTGTTTTTATAGACTTTAATCAGAACGGAAATTTTGATGATGCAGGAGAGAGCTTTTATATCGGAAGACTTGATGCAGCTAATCCGGCCAATGCTTTTACAGTTAATAATACCATAGCAATCCCTGCCAATGCTGCTAATGGAAGTACAAGAATGAGGGTTCTTAAAAATACCAATGTTCAGGCTTATTCAAATCCGGCAGCGGCTAATTCTATCAGTTCAGCTTGTGACAGCAGTTTAAGAGCAGGGCAGGCGGAAGATTATACAGTGAATATCATAGGGAATACCCTAAATTTTCCTGCTCCTTATTGCGGTACTGAAAACATTACAAGTTCAACCGTGAGTGAGATCAGTACGGTAGAGTTTGCCGGAGTTATTAGAAACAGTGCACTTGACGGGAATTCTGATGTACTTGAAAACTTTACAGCAACAGTTTTTAATGTGAACCTTGGAAATAGCTATCCAATAAGTGTTACAGGTGGTACCCATGGCCAAACCACCGTATCCGCTTATGCTTATATTGATTTTAACCATAATAATCAGTTTGATGCTGATGAGCAGTTTAATCTGGGCTATCTGGATAATTCCAATCCGGTTCCCGGCCAGCAGTCCGGGATTACAACAGGCTATATCACCATTCCAGCCGGAGCACAGTTGGGAGAAACCCGTTTCAGACTGGTAAAAGCCTATGAATCCAATTCCTGGATGGGAGCTTTGAAGAATCTTCCGTGTCCTTCAGAATGGTTTATCGGACAGGCAGAAGATTACACTATAAATATTCAGCCTGAAAGTCTTTCAACCCTTGACATTTCTAAAGAGGCATCGACTCTTGTTACAATATATCCAAATCCTACCGCTAATTCTATAACAATCAAGATGAAAGAAGGATTGGAGAAATATGAAATTTATAACATGTCCGGACAAAAGATGCTGGAAGGGAATTCGATGACAGTTTCAATGGACAATTTTATTCCGGGAACCTATCTGATTAAAATTCACACCAAAAATCAGAAAACAGTCACAGAAAAGATTATTAAAAAATAGACACATCATATCTAAATCATATCCATATCAATTTTTGTTTTTTAATCGACAGGTTTTTACCTGTCGGTTTTTTTATTGGCTGGTTTTAAGCTTTTATATTACGATTCAGAGGCCAGTAAATCCATCAAATCCTGTTTAGACAATCCCTGAAGTTTCTTTCCATCTGTAGTCAGCAGATTCTGAGCTAGTTCTTTTTTCTTCTTTTGAAGGGTAAGTATTTTTTCTTCTACAGTATTGGAGCAGATCATCCTTACCGCAATTACATTTTTGGTCTGTCCTATACGGTAACTTCGGTCAATAGCCTGGTTTTCAGCTGCAGGATTCCACCATGGATCTACAAGATAAATATAATCTGCCTGGGTAAGATTGAGACCGACACCTCCGGCCTTTAAGCTGATCAAAAATACACGGATATCTTCATTGTTTTGAAAATGAGCTACTTTTTCACCTCTGTCTTTCGTTTGACCTGTTAAATATTCAAACTGAATATTGTGGCGTTCCAGCTCAGTCTTGATCAGATCCAACATTCCGACAAACTGTGAGAAAACAAGGATTTTATGATCTTTGGATTTTCCAAGGATTTGCTCCATCAGAATTTCGATTTTAACGGCATTTTCACCGGAATATCCCTCTTTCATCAGAACAGGGGAATTACAGATCTGTCTGAGCCTCGTAAGCCCTGTAAGGACGTGCATACTGTTTTTGTTCAGATAATCGTCATCATTGGCGGCAATAAATTCTCGAAGCTCCTTTTCATAAGCATCATAAATTTTGCGCTGTTCCGTATTCATTTCACAGTAGATTACTGTTTCTGTTTTATCCGGAAGTTCTTTGGCAACCTGTTTCTTTGTTCTTCTGAGGATAAATGGCTTTATCTTTTGCTGAAGCTCTAAGGCACGTTTGCTGTACTCGAATTTATCAATTGGAATGGCATAAATATCCTTAAAATACTGTTTGCTTCCCAATAATCCCGGACAGGCAAAAGAAAGCTGGCTGTAAAGATCAAAAGTGCTGTTTTCGACAGGAGTTCCGGTCAGTACAATTCTGTTTCTTGATTGAAGAAGTCTTGCGGCTTTGTATCTTTCTGAATTAGGATTTTTAATCACCTGTGATTCATCCAGAAATACATAATTGAAATTAAAATTTTTCAAAAATTGAATGTCCGAAAGCAGCATTCCGTAGGTGGTGAGAACTACTTCGTAATCAAGCATATGAGCTATTGTTTTTGGACGGTCTGCCCCATAATGAAGCAGAACTTTTATGGAAGGTGCAAATCTGCTGATCTCTTCCTGCCAGTTGAAAAGCAGGGAAGTAGGAACCACAATCAGATTGGTGGTGTGGCCTCTTTTTTCCCTCTGTGAAAGAATAAAAGCAATGATCTGAATGGTTTTTCCAAGCCCCATATCATCTGCAAGACATCCTCCGAAGTTGAAACTGTCAAGAAAATTAAGCCAGTTGAGTCCGTCATGCTGATAATCTCTCAGCTCAGCATTCAGTTCAGCGGGAACAGCTACTTCAGGAATGTTTTTTACTTTTGAAAATTTTGTGGAATAGAAGGTGAGTTCTTCCTGAATCTCCTTGCTCAAAATTTCTTTTTCAAACAGTGACGTTACCTGCGAAAAATTGATTTTCGGAATCTTTAAAAGCTCTTCATCAATTTCTCCTGCTCTGAAGTAAGCAGCTATCTTTTCCATCCACTCTTCGGGAAGAATTCCCATGCTGCCGTCATCCAGCTGGACGAATTTACTCTTATTCCGGATGGCCCGGTGAAGCTGTTTCAGAGAAGCTTCTTTGGGACCAAATCCCACTTTCAGCTTAGCATTAAACCAATCCAGTCCGCTGGTAATCTGAATATTGATTTTTGCCCGGTGAGGGTTTAATTTATTGTTTTTTAATTCGTTAAAGCCAAGTATGATGATCCCTTCGTTTCTCCAGGTTTCAAAAGCTTCAAGAAACCAGTTGTTATCAAGGAACTTATCCCTGTGAAGATAAAAATACTGGTAGCCGTCCATTTGATCTTCAAAATCAGGATGCTGCTGCATCACCAAAGAAGTAAAACGGGCTTCAGCTGATTCATTTCTTTCTATTTTAAATGGATTTCCATTATGATCGGTATCAAAGAGCTGCTTCCTGGAATAGACCGGAACTTCCACATCACCGTATTTCATGACGGGAGTAATTCCTATATAATTTTCCTGCTGACGGAGATAAATGACTTTTTCAGTATGATAATTCTTGTCTTCAAGCTGTACTTTCGTTGCAGGTTGTATGTAGCTGTAATTAATATGGATACGTTCTTCTAAAGCAGACAGAATGTCCTGCATGAAAGCTTCATATTTTGAAGAATGAACCAGTAGAATTTCATTATGAGCCTTAAAGAACCGGATGATTCTGAGCATGTCCGGATTGTCTACAAAGCTGAAAATGTTTCGGTTATACACAAAATACTCATTTCTGAGAACTATATTTTTAAATGGAAGAGCAATGTCATTAAACAACAGTTCTCCGGTGATTTCAAAAAACGGATCTTTCTTAAATACAGATAATTGAACCTCGGCATCTAAAGTATTTAATTCAACCTGGGAAAGTGATTTTGAAGAAACCGTTTCTGCGATTTCCCGGTCGTGATAATACACTTCCAGTTCCAGAGGATTCTGTACAATAAGTTTTAACGCTTCAAGTTCTGCAGGGTTGTAATCTTCATTATAGTTATTCTGAAAAGTAGTAATGGCAGTATAAAATTTGATGTCTGCAGGTTTTTCTGCTTTCCAGATAAGCCGCATGGCATCTACAGGAGTTACGGGATTTTTGAGCTTTCCTGTCTGCGTTATTTCTGCCTCCATCAGAGAGAAGGTCATATGATTGTAGTAACGGTGTTTACCAATCACCAATATCTGCTTTTTACCTGTTTCCAGTATGGCCAGCTCATCCAGTTGAGAAGGAAGCTGAGGAAGAAGATCCCTTGTCAGCATCACATCATCTGCAGGAAGCATTTCTTTGATTCTGGGCTGTATTTTAATTTTGCCTTCAGTATATTCCAGTTCAAAATACTGATCCAGATCCGGCTCATCTTCCAGACCATATTCTTTTGCTTTAGGAAGAAAGTTTTTTTTGCGGAGTGCTTCATCAAAAAACAGGCGATAGTTTTTATCTTCAATAATGCAGTGGATTATTTCTGCCTGATGAGAACAAAGCTGGTTCTTTTCATTGCTGCAGGTGCAGGAACAAAGCAGAGAGCTGTTTATTTTGCTGATGGTAACCACCGGAAAATCATGTAATGAAGACTCTTTTGTAAATATTCCTGTATTGTTTTCAATAGCTACAGGATAGATCTCACGAAAATCCCTGATCCCGATAAACGCACTGTCTGAAGTATGTTTCAGCAGGTCATATACGGAAAGTGTACTGATATTGATATTGTCAAGAATATATTCTGCCATAAAAATAGATCGGGACAAACTTACAAAAAACAAATGTATTGAAGAATCCGTTTTGGCTACACCTTACCCCATTTTGGCAACTCTGGCGTTTGTTGTAATGCAGAACTTTGTCCTGTAATTTTAAATCAAGAAAAATGAAAACAATTTTTATAACTGGTGCTTCTACAGGATTAGGAAAAGCAGCTGCCCAATTATTTCAAAACAACGGGTGGAAAGTAATCGCCACTATGAGAAACCCTGAAGCAGCGGCTGATCTTGCGGCTTTGGAGAATGTAACAGTACTTCCGCTGGATGTTACCAATCCGGAACAGATTAAGTCTACTGTAAAGCAGGCTCTTGAACTTGGAGACATCGATGTGGTGTATAATAACGCAGGATATGGCCTTATAGGACCTTTGGAAGCGCTTTCTGATGATCAGATCGTCAAACAGCTGGACACGAATTTATTAGGGGTTATACGCGTTACACAGGCATTTATTCCTTACTTCAGAGAACAGAAAAAAGGAATGTTCATTTCTACAACGTCTATAGGAGGACTGGTAGCATTCCCATTAGGTTCTACTTATCACGCAACCAAGTGGGCGCTTGAAGGGTGGAGTGAAAGCTTAGCTTTTGAGCTTAATACTTTGGGAATTGATATTAAAACTGTTTCTCCCGGAGGAATCAAGACGGATTTTGTAAGCCGTTCTCTGGACTCAGCATCCAGTCCTGCTTATGAAGAGATGACGAATTCTCTGTTTTCTAAAATGGAAGGAATGATGGAAGCGGCTTCTACGCCGGAACAGATTGCAGCAGTAGTCTATGAGGCTGCAACAGATGGTAAAAAACAACTGAGATATGTGGCCGGAGAGGATGCTAAAGCCATCTATGCGCAGCGTCTTGAACTAGGTGATGAAGCATTCAGAGAGCAGTTCGGAAAACAGTTTATGTAATCAGTTTTGAAAGACAGTATAAAGTAAATTACATTTGTACTGTCTTTTTACTCCAATAATTTATAATTTTATATCATGGAAAAGAAAGATAATATTCCACTGAAGATCTCATCCATATCAGAATTGCACGATATGCTGCAGCTGCCCAAGCCGCTTCATCCGTTGGTAAGCCTTGTGGATAATACGAAAATGAGCATCAGAAAAGATATGCTGAAGAGAAGCTTTATCCTGAATTTTTATAAGATCTCGTATAAATATTCCACGGTGGGAAAAATGGGTTACGGACAGGGATATTATGACTTCAATGAAGGAGGCATGATGTTCACAGCACCCGGACAGGTTCTTTCCACGGATGAGAATGCAGAATACTGCGGGTATACTTTGCTGGTACATCCGGATTTTATCAGAAGTTATCCTTTGGCAAAGAATATCAAAAACTTTGGTTTCTTTTCTTATGATACAAATGAAGCACTGCACTTGTCTGATCAGGAAAAGACAACGATAACAGGCTTGTTGGATAATATTGGAAATGAATTAAATACAGCTATTGATGAAGTGAGTCAGGACGTTATTGTTTCTTATATTGATGTGCTTCTCAATTACAGCAACCGTTTCTATAAAAGACAGTTTATCACAAGAAAGGCGGTTAATAATGATGTGCTGGCTAAAATGGATGTAGTGCTGGAAAAGTATTTTAACGAGCAGGAAACATTAAATAAAGGGCTTCCAACGGTGGAATTTCTGGCATCCACACTCAATCTGTCACCCCATTATCTGAGTGATATGCTTCGTAACCTTACCGGATTGAATGCCCAGCAGCATATTCATGAAAAACTGATCGAGAAGGCTAAAGAATACCTTACTACCACAGGTTTTTCTGTATCTGAAGTAGCTTATGCCCTGGGATTTGAACATCCGCAGTCATTCAACAAGCTGTTTAAAAAGAAAACCGATAAAACACCGCTGAGTTACAGACAGTCTTTCAATTAAATAAATAAAAAACACCTGGTTCAAATATCAGGTGTTTTTTTATTGTATACTTTTTAGCCAACACGTTGCTTTTCTTTGATCAAAGCTTCAATTTTGCTTTTTGCAGCTGCCCATTCATCATCCAAAATACTGTAATAAGCTGCACTTCTTGTAGTACCATCGCTGAGAACTTTGTCTTTACGTAAAATACCTTCAAATACACCACCGATTTTTTCGATGGCTTTTCTGGATCTGAAGTTATCATCTTTCGTTTTCAATTGTACTCTGTTGGTTTTCAGCACATCAAAACAAAAGGTGAGGAGCAGGAGTTTGCATTCAAGATTGATGGCTGTTCCCCAGAACTCTTTGATGATCCAAGTCCATCCGATTTCCAGTTTTCTGTCTGCCGGATATATTTCAAAAAAGCGGGTGGAACCAATCAGTTTTCCGGTTTCTTTATGTCGTATGACAAATGGATATTGATTTCCGGTTTCTCTTTCTGATAAGGCGAATTCATACGTTTTATAAAACTGGGTTTCTTCAGAACAATCGGTAGGAATCAGTTCCCAGAGTTCTTTATCTGAAGCAGCAGCATATAATTCTTCAAAATGCTCTTTTTCAAGGGGAATTAATTCAACTGTTTCCCCTTCCAAAATGGTGGGATAGGAAATCCATTTTTCTTTCATGGCTTATTATATTATACAACGAAATTAATGAAAAAGTTATTTAAACGTTATAAAACCACAAAAGACACAAAAGCTTTTTAAACACTTAAACTATTTAAAGTTATATGCTTTGTGTATAAAAGTATCCTAAAGTTTTGTTGAAAATCAAAGATTTTCATCTTATGTGAACTTAATTACACGGTATTTCCTTAAACTTTCTAAAGTATACCAAAGTGTTTAGAAAATAAAAACTTTTGTGACTTTTGTGGTTAAGTTTAAACAGACTTGAAAATAAAAATTTGTGTTCAAAAAATAATGTGATTTTCCACCATAATGAGGTCGGCAATTTCATTAATTGGTCAAAATGGAACATAAAAATGACAAAAATGAACTACATTTTAATAGCGCAGCGTGTCTAAATTTGCAAAAAGGATTTTTATTACCCTGTTATAATGAACGAGACCCCATCTTTTAATGCAAAAATGCCGACCGCCTGTTTTTTACTATTCTTTGCCCACGGGCTTGTTTTTTCCTCCTGGGCGAGCCGGATTCCTATCATTAAAACTGCTCTTTCCATTACTGAAGCACAGTTGGGAACGCTGTTGCTTCTGATGCCGATAGGACAGCTTTCGACGATGGTTCTGGCCGGAAAACTGATCAGTATCTACGGAAGCAGCGGAATTATCAAAAGATGCTTTATGCTGTATCCTTTTTTTCTTCTCTTAATTGGTTTATCACCTTCTTACTGGACTTTAGGGGCCGTTCTGTTCTTTTTCGGTGTGTCCGGGAATATGTGCAATATTGCCATCAATACACAGGCAATTGAGATAGAATCTATTACGAAAAGAACTCTTCTTTCTTCTTATCACGGAGCATGGTGCTTTGCAGGACTTACGGGGGCTTTAATCGGGTTGCTGATGATTAATCTCCATGTAGGAACTTTTTATCATTTTGTTTTTATTTTCCTTCTGGTAGGAATACTTTGGTTGTACAGTACAAAAAATCTGACTAATATTATTCATAAAGCAGAACCGCAGACCCGTTCAATTTTCAAAGCAGTGAATCCTACACTGATTGGTTTGGGAATTATAGGCTTTCTGAGTATGGCGATTGAAGGAGCGATGTTCGACTGGAGCGGGGTTTATTTTCAAACTATAGTTAAAGCACCTGAAAACCTTGTTATATTGGGATATACAAGTTTTATCTTAATGATGACTTTAGGTCGTTTTATCGGGAATAAAATCATTGAAAAATATGGAAAAAAGATTGTTCTGCAGTGCTGTGGGCTATTGATGAGCAGCGGACTTTTTCTAAGTGTTTTCTTTCCGGAACTGTGGATCTGCATTATTGCTTTTATGATCATTGGCCTCGGAAGTTCCCTGAGTGTGCCTTCCGTTTACAGTACAGTAGGGAAAGTGAGTACGGTAGCTCCGAGTATTGCTTTGTCATTTGTTTCCAGTATTTCATTTTTAGGATTTCTGATGGGTCCGCCTCTTATCGGATATATTGCAGAAAGTTTTGATCTCAGGTATTCGTATGGGCTTTTTGCCTGCTTTGGAATTTTACTGGCTATTATGGCCGGACAGATGAAAGTATTCAGAAAATCATAATGAATTTAACAAATCATAAAACCTGAAGTTCTTTAAATACGTCTATAATGGCTTCAATAAGTCCTTTATCTATATTTTTTTCGGAAGCAGCATCAGGGAGAAGAGCTCTTAAGTCACCGTGATCATCACGCTCAATAACGACTTCAGTTCCGTCTACATCCACGTACAGTTTGTATCCATAAGAGAATGTGGCAAGCTTTCCGTTGAAAAGCAGTTCTTTACCCTTATAGGTTACCGGTACTTCAAATTCTTCCATGCGTAAGCTTCTATTATAATTAGGGCAAATGTCGGAAAATTTTAATTCATATCATCATATAAACTGGAATGATAAAGCCGGATTATGCAAATTGTTAAAAATATTAATGGAGTAAATCTGTATATTTATCCTTAGTTATGGAGTCATTCCCAAGCAGGAATGATCAATGAATTTGAATTAAGGAATTATGAAAGATACAATCACAATTTTCTGGTTCAGGCGCGACCTGAGATTGGAAGACAATATCGGACTTCACCACGCTCTGCAGTCTGATGCACCGGTACTACCCATTTTTATATTTGATACTGATATTCTCGGCAAGCTGGAAGATAAAGAAGACCGCAGGGTTGATTATATCCACCAGGCTTTGACGGATATCAATATTTCATTAAAAAAGTATCATTCAAAAATCAGTACCTATCATGGTAAGCCTATAGAAATATTCAGAAAATTGTCTGAAGAATACATTATCAAAAGTGTTTTCTGCAACAGAGATTATGAACCTCAGGCGATTGAAAGAGATAAGGAAATCTATTATTTTTTCAAAGAAAAGAATATTCCTTTTAAAGCCTGTAAAGATCAGGTGATTTTTGATAAGGATCAGATTGTTAAAAAAGACGGTTCGCCTTATACGGTTTATACTCCTTTTGCCAAAAAGTGGCGGGAAGCTTTAACTCCTGAACATTATCAATCTGTTGAATTGGATTGTAAGAACCTCTTTCCACAGGAATATTCTGAGATTGTGGCATTAAAGGAGATAGGTTTCAAAAAAACAGATTTTGATTTTAAAAAACCGGTTCTGGATGCAACCATTATTGATGATTACGATAAGTACCGTGATTTTCCGGCATTAGAGCACACCACACAGCTCGGAATTGCTTTACGCTTTGGAACCATCAGCATCAGAAAGTGTGTGGCTTTTGCATTAAAACATAATGCGGTATGGCTGTCCGAGCTGATCTGGCGTGAATTTTTTATGCAGATTTTATATCATTTCCCACAGGTGGTTCATCAGTCTTTCAAAAAGCAGTATGATAATATCCACTGGCGGAATAATGAAAAAGAGTTTAAGCACTGGTGTGAAGGAACCACAGGATATCCGATTGTAGATGCCGGAATGAGGGAATTGAATGAGACAGGCTATATGCATAACCGGGTAAGAATGATTGTAGCGAGCTTTTTATGCAAACATCTGTTGATCGACTGGCGTTGGGGGGAAGCGTATTTTGCATTAAAACTGAATGATTATGACCTTTCTGCCAACAATGGAAACTGGCAGTGGGCTGCAGGCTCGGGATGTGATGCAGCACCTTATTTCAGGGTTTTTAATCCAACGGCTCAGACAGAAAAATTTGATAAAGACTTACTGTATATCAAAAAATGGCTCCCTGAATGGAATACACCAGCATATCCATCACCTATTGTAGAACACACCTTTGCCCGCGAAAGAGCTTTATCCGAATACAAAAAAGCTTTGGCATAAATATCAGGTATCAACAAAATGCCCGGTAACAAATTGTCACCGGGCATCAACCAATTGATATTAATATGAAAAGTTACTTACAGAAGTAACGGAATCATCAGATTGTTTTCAGATACAGCTCCTGTAATTCCTGTGCTGTAAACGCTTTGGAAGGTAAATTCTGGACAAGTTCTCCCTGTTTCATAATACCGATATTGGTAGCAACACTTACCGCATTGAAAATATCATGAGTTGCCATTAAAACAGTTCTGCCTTCTTTACCCAACTGCCTTACAATTTCTGTAAATTCTGCAGTAGCAATCGGATCCAGGCCGCTGGTAGGCTCATCCAGAAGAAGCACTTTGGCATCTTTGGCCAGGGCAATGGCAATTCCAACTTTCTGGCGCATCCCCTTGGAATAACCGCCCAATGCTTTATGATGGGCGGTTTCCTGCAAACCGGTACGTTTAAGGAGCGCAGACAGTTCATCTTTCTGGTAATCAAAACCTGCGATTTTGGAGAAAAAATCAAGGTTTTCTATTCCTGTAAGATGAGGATATAAAAGAACGGTTTCGGGAATATACGCAAGATGTCTTTTAATTTTCTGAGGTTCCTCCTTTACCGAAATATCATTAATGAAAGCATCTCCGGAAGTCGCTTTGATGAGCCCGAGAAGAATATTAATAGTTGTGCTTTTACCCGCTCCGTTTTGTCCGAGCAGCGCAAAGATTTCTCCTTTTTTTACTTCCAGATTAAGAGAATGAAGTGCGGTAAAATCGTTGTATTTTTTATGTAGATTGACTGTTTTTAACATAGTTTTCTGTATTTATATTGTGAAAGAATGATGAATAAAGCAATGAAGATGAGATAGGGAAGAAGTATCTGTATCCATTTGATAGAGGAAGAGAATTTGAAAACCTCTATCGTTTGCTGTGCCCAGTTGACAGATTCCGCACTCTTGCCTGAGAAAATTAAAGGATAGAAGAACAGCCTTTTTTTCTCATGGAATTTTTTGAGCGATGAAGCATACTGTAAATGATTATCCATGTCAGATTTTGCTAAATGGCTTTGTGCCAGCTGAGTATGAAGATTCGGGAGGGAATAGCCTAAATAGTCTGCTGCCTGATTTCGTTTCTGCATTTTTTCCGTATACAGTTCGGATGATTTTGCAGATTCCAGGTCTCCCATATGCTGCATGGCATAATACCAGGTCCAGGTGAATGCATCATTCTCTTCCACGGCAAAATTTCTGTATTGAGGGTATGCTCTGTAGAACTTTTCCATCGTAGGCTGCTTAGCTTCATCCCATTTGTTGTGATAGCCTTCTCTCTGTTCCATCACAGCTTTAAGGGACCCATGAACCGGATAAAGCTTCTGTATCAGAATATTACTGCTCATCGGGATAATAAAATTGATGCCTACCCAAACAATCAGCAGAATTAATGCATTCTGGGCCGATGTTTTACGGAACGATACCATCCATCTGCACAAGGCGAACCAAAGAATAATATACAGCCAGCCACTGATGATAAAAGCAATATAATAAGAATCTAAAGGTATTTTTATCCAGACTGATGCGATGATAATTAATGCGAAATAAACAGCTGTAACAGCCAAAAGACGCACGAACATCTTTTGATCCAGAAACTTTTGTAAATTACCACTCTGAACCGACAGCAACTTCCAGGTTCCTCTTTCTTCTTCTTCAGAAATCAGATTATAGCAGAATGCGACAATCACCAGTGGAAACAGGAAAACAACAACGAAACTAAAGTCAAAATTTCCAACTGCTGCATTGGCGGGATTATAAAAATCTGCATTATAGCGCTGTTCTTCCAGATTCCGGATGGTTACTCCCTGAATAGAAGGGTTTAAATCACGCATTCCGATATTTAAAGCAGCCAGCGTGGGGGGTTCATTCACCAGATTGAATTTAATATAATAAAGAACCAGTCCCAGATCATCTTTGTGAAATTTTGTATTTCTTTCAATACTTTCTTTCTGAAATGCTCCGCTTCGGGAGATGATGTCTTCGTTTCTGTCCAGGAATTTTTTCCCTGTATAGATAGCCATAAGCCCTGCCATCAATAGAAATAGAAGTGCAATGATGTACGATTTATTACGGTAAAATTGGATATATAAATAACGGTTCATTTAGATGAGTTTTAGTTTTCTTCCACTTATTTCGATAGCAATGATGCAGATAACCATCCATAGTACTAATGCCGCAGCAGGTATTGGCTGTTGCTTTAAACTTTTGAGAACAGAAGTATACTGATACTGAAAATCCGGAAACTTTTCCCAGTTGTGCCTGTCGATCACAGCGGCCGGTCCGCCGTTTTCCGGTTTAATATTACTGATCTTCTCAATCTGCAAATCATTTAAATGTTGAGCCATCTGATAACGATATTCTTCTGCCTGTTTTTGAAACTGGTTATAAGAGAAGAAATCTGTGCCCGTTGCAATCATTGAAAAATTTTTGATCGCAATGGCGGGATTAATGAATCCTGAAATATCAGTCAGATTTTGCTGTTTACTGTAAATGTTCTGCAGTTCTTTCTGATGTCTGATATAGATATGTGAACTTATTTTTTCCCCTTCCTTCATAACGAATCCGCCATAGTTGAAAGGAAGTTCATTGGTTGTTTTTACCTGATACTTTGCCAGTAAAGAATCCTTGATTTTTTTGAAATGCGGATCATCAGGATTATGGCTGTCTCCAGACTTTAAAATATCCTTTTCCAGGCTCGTTTCAAAAGCAATCCGGGAAGGGGCAGGATATAAATTCTGTGCTGCAAACTGAATTCCTTTAGGCAGAACGATAATAAAAAGAAGCCAGAACCCGATAAGGCTGATCAATGCTGATGAGGTACGTTTACTGTTTGCCGACACGACAACGGTTAATGTACAGATAAAAAAATAGTAAATCATGTAAGCAGGCAGCAGTAATGACAGACGTAATACAATATCCGCTGTATTGGTAGCCTCCGACATGAATGCAGCCATGAAAACAATGGGAATGACCGGAATCAGGAAACATAAAGAAAACAGCCAGAGTCCCAGGATTTTACCCCAGATAATATCTCTTCCGGAAGTTCCCTGCACACTGATGATTTTTAAAGTGGCATTCTCACGTTCCTGTACAATTAGCCCAAATCCTGAAAAGAGAATAATCAATGGGACAATGCTCTGCAGAATAAACGCACTGCTGAACGCTCCGAATCTTACCAAAGTACCCGAGCTCCCCGCTTCCGAAAGGTTGGCAGTATTTTGTTTATGCGCCTCCAGAAATATGACATTTCCCAGAAAGTCATCCAGTCCGTTGTCAAAAATATTCAGCGGATGTCCGATTCTGAAAACCAGATAGCCATAGTGAGCCATACGGTGCGGATGCTTATCAGGCCTGTGTTCCCAGTTTTCCCGGACTTCCTTCCGGTATTCTTTTATTTTCGAAAAAGAATCGGTGTATTTTGTATATCCTATGCCAATACTCAGCATACAGAACAGGAGTACGGCAATCGTGGTGAACAGATTTTGTTTTCCTTTAAACAAATCCTGCCAGGTTTTTCTCACCATCAGTTGTAAATTAGAAATAGCCATAGTTTAAAATTTATAAGTAGCAGTTAGCAGATAATTTCTCGGAGTTCCCGGAAACAGTCTTAAGTAGTTCTGAGCCCCGATCCAATAGACTTTGTTGGTTATATTATTCAGATTGAAAGAGAGCTGGACTGTTTTTGCCGGAGTGTAATACAATGCTGCATCCAATGTCGTATAGGCGGGAAGTTCAAAGCTTCTTGTAAACCAGGGGATTTTAGAGCTTTGATACAGTATTCCGGCACCGATTCCGAAGTCTTTCAGAAATTCAATGTTTGAGAAGTTGTAGCGGGTCCAGATATTCACCGAATTTTTAGAAGTGTTTTCCTTTCTTTTTCCTACAAGATCACGGTTGGTATCATCCAATATTGTAGCATCAATATAGCTGTAGCCTCCGTAAATATGCCATTGAGGAAGGATATGTCCGGAAAATTCAGCTTCAAATCCTCGGCTTCGGTCAGCACCACGCTGTACAAGTTCATCAGGTTCTGAAGGATTATTGGCATTGATGATTATATTTCTTTGTTTGATTTCATACACTGCAAGATTCAGTGAAATTCTGCCAAAAAGCTGTGCTTTGATTCCCAGTTCTTTAAGATCAGAAGTTAAAGGCTTAAATCGGGCTGCAGATCCGGTAAGGACTGAGGTATTGGGCATCAGCGTTACCGTATTGGACTGAGGTTGATAGCCGGTTAAATAAGTTCCATATACATTGATATGATCCGTTACACTATAGGTAATCCCGAATCTGTACAGAAGTTTATTATTTTTGAATGATGACTCATTGGCTTCTTTAAAATTGGTGACATCCTGAAACCATTCCTGACGTATTCCCGATAGTATTGTCAACTTTTTCCAGGTAAGAAGATGCTGAATATAAGCCGCATGCGTTGTGGTAAGAGCAGAAGGCAAGGGTGTGATCACATTAAGCGTATTAAAATCAGTACCCTGATAATTGGCCGCTCCCGGATTCAGGTCAAATGGTGTTACATTAGGTCTGGGAATGATTGTTCCATTATAATTGATGGTCTGATAATCTGACGCTTTTGCAGGGGTGTAAGCGGAAACCACAGAGCCATTCTTTAAAAGAAAACCTCTTGCTGCATTCTGCTGTCCGCCTTTGCGTTTTTCCCAGATCTGGCTGTCGTAACCTATCAGAGCCTGATGCTGAACAGAACCTGTTTTAAATTTAAAATTGAAATAGGCATTGATGTTATCTGTTGCCCAGTTTTGTTTTCTTTGAACAAACTGCATCATGGCAAGACTGGAAACCGGGATATTGTTCATATCAGGAACAAATGAATTGGTAGTTCTGTGCTCCTGAAGATTTTCTCTCCAGTATTGCTTCATATAAGATGCATTAAAGCTGATATATTGGTTAAAATGATGGGCAACGGTTCCCATCAGGATCAGCTCTCTTGTTTTAAAAAAGTCATCAGGAGCTCCCAGATTCAAAGATCGTGGAGTGCTGTATAAATCTGTTTTTCCAGCCACTGCCCCGAAAATAGGCTGTCCACGATCCAGATTTCCATAGAGATCATTGAAAATCATTTCCACATTCACGGATGTTTTATCATTCGGAACAAAAGTGATAGAAGGGGAGATCAGGATACCACTGTTTTTAACATGATCCCTGAATGAACGGGCATTCTGATACGCTCCGTTAAAACGGTATAATAAAGTTTTGCTCTTATTTAAAGGACCTGTAAGATCTGTAGTAACACGATAAGTTTCAAAGCTTCCACCGGATAAACTGATTTCATGACGAGGATTGGATAATGGTTTTTTAGTAACCATATTGATGGTTCCTCCTGGATCTACACTGGACATAGTAATACTTGCCGGACCTTTGAAGACCTCCACACGTTCTATATTGGAAGTCATGGGCTGCAAAAAATAATATTGCCTTGTCCGCATTCCATTGATGACCTGGCCTTCTTCATTCTGGCTGATCCCGCGGATGTTGTATTGATTATAATAGCTTGAAGGAGAAACACCGTTCACATTTTTCATGACATCTCCAAGCTGAAAAGCCTGGCGGTCGGTGATCAGTTCTTTGGTAACGGTATTGAGTGTTAAAGGCAGATCTTTGTTTTTCATTGCCATCTTGGTGGCGGCAAAAGAATATTCGGAAGTATAATCTTTAGACTTTCTTCCGATAACTTCAACAGTTTGTACCACCGTAGATAACGAATCTTCCGGACGGGACTGAGCACAAAGAAGTGATGAGGCTGTGATGAAACCTGTACTGAAAAGTTTTACAGGATTTGGGGAAATACAATAAATTATTCCCGAATAATTAAAATTACTGGTAGTCATGAATAAGGATGTACGGGCAGTGAATGGCCCATTAATAAAAGGATATCCTTAATTGTGTAAAGACACAGGTATCCACGGAATTACAGTACAGACCAAAAAATCTGTAAACGAAAAATCAGGGCAGCATCGATTAAGCTACCTTGGAAAATAGGGCTGGAGGAGCTCTGGAGCTGAAAAAGTCGAGAAGACAACGATATGAAATGGCTTTTGGCTGCGGCATTTCATTATCACCGGTTGTGTCAATGGCAAAATCCATATTCAAAGAGTCAGGGAGAAGAATTTGTGTCATATGCATATGAAGGGCACACTGACATTCATCGTCCTGAGAAAAGGAAGGAATTTTCTCTTCTTTTGACCCTTTTTTATAGATCACTTTACTTTTGGCGTGTCTGGCATGATCGAGACACGTGGTTACCCCGCTGACATTTGAAACAAATACCAGAAGTAAAGAAAAAACAAAAAAGACCCTGAGAAATTTTTGCATAATAGAAAACAAATGTACAATTTAATTTGATAAAAATTGAATGATGAAGAAAAAGTAGGTGATGTTTTCTTTAAAAATTAAAATAATTCAGTTTCAATTACCATTTACCGGATCGAAATGATTGTCTATTTGAGTATGCAACAATATTGATAAACAATGATATAAAATAAAGCACTTATAAAACTACGGTATTTCGTATATTATTTTTAGGCGAATCTTCTTTAAATAAGCTTATAATCAATATATTATGGTTTTGCGCCTGTTTATTGATTATAGAATATTGTAAAAATAAATACATTATGAATACTAAAGAATTCAGAACTTTTGGTATGCCCTGGGAAGAGGCATATGGCTATGTGCAATCTGTAAAAAGCGGTGACACGGTGTGGATCTCCGGACAACTGGGCCACGATATGCAGGGAAATCTTGCAGAAGGAATGGAGAACCAGTTCAGACAGACCTATCAGAATATAGGCAAGTTGCTGAGTGAATTTGGATTAAATGCCGGCCATATTACAGAAGAAGTCATCTATGTTACCGATATGCAGGAAGGCTTTGAAAGCAGAAAGGTTTTAGGAAAAGAATTTTATGGTGAATTCTGTATGGTTGCCAGTACCATTGTCGGAGTGACTGAGCTGGCACTTCCCGGACAGAAAGTGGAAATTAAAGTTACAGCTAAAGTTTAAAGGATTATCAGAATTCTTTGTACTGTTTTATCCGGTATATGATTGAGATCATATTCGACGGTATTGGCACTTTATTATATTTGGCCATTGAAAATTTCATATTTCTGACAAATTACAGTATAACCTCTCAGTGATTCGGGAGGTTTTTTTGTTGAAAAAATTTAAGTATAACAATGTACAATTTGTTTCATGATTATTATTTATTTTCCTAAAATACAAATAATTAAACGCTAACATTACGGTTTCCCGTAGAGAATGATTACAGCTTATCCGTATATTTACAAAGTTTTAAATAACAATAAGTACAGAAAGTTTTTTTAGCCTCCTCAGGGAGGTTTTTTTATGACCATGATCATAACTCAATTAATGGAGATTTATTAATTTTGAAATGTTAATCAAATTTTTTTTATAAGTTTTATCCTCGGAGAGATCCGGGGATTTTCTTTTTATTATATGATTTCTCGAATCAGATTGGTTGCCGAAATCATCAACAATAAAAAGGAAGTGGCCGCTATGATATTTTTTGTGGAAAGTTTATTTCTCCAGTTGTTGTAGAATTTTTTTTCCTTCTGTATTATCCGGATTGATGCTAACTGATTTTTTATAATTTTCAATAGCCGATTTTTTATCACCTTTTTTCAAATAAGCTTCTCCCATACTATCATACGCATTCCATGAACCTGGATAATTATGGATATTCTCTCTGAAAAATTGTATTGCTTCTTCTATATTTCCGGAGCGGAGCTGTTTATAGCCAAGATTATTTACAAGATCCTCTGGTGGAATAGTTTTATATCCAAATTCATCAGATAACTTGTCAAAATGCATCTGCAATTCCGCATATGATTGTATCACAGGATTATAGTTATCAATAAACCAATTCTGGTATATAAATTTTAAACCGTCATAAAAACTTTTGTAGGTAACAGAAAAGTGATTCTCGTCGTTATATTTTTGAAATTTCCATGTAAGATGAGGAGGAGCATAGGCATTTAGTAGATTTTTAAGAGCATCTGTATTTTTTGGATCTTCATCTCCAAGTGTAATGAACATTTTCTCTGAAAGATATGTGTGCTTATTTAATGTAGAATGATATTGATTTAGCAGATCTCTGTTTTCTCCATACAGGACAACTGGAGACATGAGAATAGATGCCTGAAACAGATCCGGATTCAGTGATTGCGCGTACAGACTAAAAAGGCCAGCCAGTGAATGTCCGCAAAGAACACGGTAAGGTTGTGTTTTGTAATGCTTGTCGATGTGAGGCACCAGTTCATTTTGTACAAACTGAAAGAATTTATAATTTCCATGTGTTTCATCAGAAGTATTGCTAAGTTTTTTTTCAGGAGTGAAATCTCGTGATCTGTTAACATTTACAATAGCTACAACAATCATTTCCGGTGTACGATTTCTATCGTACCCTGAAAGGTAATCCGTTAATTCAGATACATATTTAAAATGGCCTTCACCATCAAGCAAATAAAGGACAGGATAGCGCTGTATTGAGGTATTGTAGTTTGCAGGAAGGTGTATCCAGATATTCCTCTGTTCTTTTAGTATTTTTGAGTCTATTATAAAAGCTTGATTATCGCTCACTGGAATATTCTCAATTTGTCCGTAGAGTCTATTGTAGGAAGCCAGATCTAGTACAAAGCTTATAAAAAGAATAAAATAAAACCCTGTAATTCTCTTCATGACTAAATAGTTTATTATCAGGCTAATATATTAATTTATACCATAGATTCCGCATAACAATAATAAATACTTTGGACATGGGTGCTACAACGTTTAAAGTCCTTTGCATAAAAAAGTCCATCTATACTTCTTTATGCTACAGGTTATCTTATTGTAAGTAGCTGTACATCTCGTATTTTTAATTGATATTAAGTATAATCCTATTAAAATTAAACAGGAATTTATTTATCCGCCCATACTGTTTCTATATTGTGAAGGAGATAAATTAAGCTGTTTTCTAAAAAAAGTGCTGAAATGTGCAGGATCCTCGAAACCCAGTGTATAGGCAATTTCAGAAATCGCCCAGGAACTGTGTTTAAGCATTATTTTGGCCTCTTTTAATAGCCGCTCGGCGATGAGCTCAGAAGTTGTTTTCCGGGTAACCTCCTTCACCGATTTGTTAAGGTGATTAACATGGACTGCCATTTGTGAGGCAAATTCGGAAGCACTTCGAAGTGTTACCCCGTCAATTGTATTTTTTATCGGAAATTGGCTTTCCAGAAGATTCATAAATAAAGCAGTAATTCTTCCGGGAGCATTATTTTTTTCTATAACCACATTTGTAGCCGGTCTCATTTTCAGAGCACTGTGTATCAATTGAAAAATTAAATTGCAGATGACGTCATTTTTATATTCAAAATCAGAATTCTTTTCCTTTTCGATCTGTTTGAATATATCGGTAAGGGTAAGGAATTCGGTTTCGTTGAGTTCATAAACCGGATATCCGCCAGGTTGAAAAAAGGGGTATTTTTTCAAATTACCCTGATCTTCAAAAAAAGATTCCGTGAAAATGCTGGTATAGCCATTTTGTTTTTTATCCAGAGGTTCCCAATTATAAGGAATTAGCGGATGAGCAAAAAGAAGTCCGTACTCTTTAATTTCGAAACTTTTATCAGCATAGTGGATATTGCTTCTGCCCGATACTACACATATCTTAAAATAGTCTTTGTGGCCGTATGCAATTGTTTCGGGATTGTCCTCATTGATTGTTTCAATTTTAAATACATTAAAATGCCCTTCTTCTCCGTTTAAATCAGAAGTTTTAATAAAGGGACGCTGCGCATAATATTCCTCTACTGTTTCGGGTTTCATTACTTTATGAGGTCTTAAATATCGTTTTAATAGAAAATGTATGCGCGCAAATTTACATAATATATTCATTCCAATGTATTTGAAGGTGAATTCCAACAGCTGAAATCGTAAGGTTAGATTCCGGCTGTTAGAATTAATGTAGTAATAGTGAGATTATTCCTTAACAAAACTGCTTAAAGGGGCGTCAATAGCTTCCAGTGCAACCATAGGATTCCAGAAGTCTACATATCGTATAATTTTGCCTTCATCGTCTGTAGTGACAACGGAGATGTATTTCTGAATATAAGGTTTTCCGGTGGAAAGAGCATGACCGTCACTTGTGAATTCAGCAATAATGAGTGTAGGTTCTTCTGTTGCGTGGAAGAGTAAATTATCGAATTTAACTTCAAAGTGGTTAGGAAAATTCTTCATATATTCATATAATTCCTCTTTACCACTTACAGACGTAGGAAAATCTTTAGGTCCATACGGAAACTCAAGTATTCCATCTTCTTTAAACAGGTCAACCCATTCTTTTATCCTTCCGGAAGACAAAAATTCCAAATGGTTTTTAAAAGTTTGCTGTGCTGTGTTTCTGATTTGTTCTTTAGTATTCATAATCTTGATTTTTTTTTTTATGTTATTACTTATTAATGCTTAACCCTGATCAGTAGTTAAATTTCTTATTGCAAAGTTAGGCCTGCCGGAGATCGTACTGTTTTTAAAAATCAAATCAATACTTTTAAAAATCAATCATTTGAATTAATCATATCCAATCAGGCAAAATTTAGTATATCTAAGTTCTGTCCTTGGTTAAGATCAGCGGGTGCAAAAATCTCTTCTGTGGGCAGTTATTAAATCTGCAGATTCGAATCGTGTAATAACAATGTAATTATTTGGATGTCAGGTTTGTTGATGGGATTTTGTAACTTTAAGACAGTATAAATTTTTACAGAATGCAAAATACGTGGGTCTATTTTAAAGTTATCCTGTTTTATCTTTGTAGTGTAATATTATTTGCATTTTCAAATGCCATTTGTAATGCCGGTAAGCTTCCGCAGCTATTTTCACTGGTGTTTGCAGTATTATTAACAAGTGGATTGATTTATGTATTTATACGGTGGGATAAAATTTCACCGATACAAATTGGTCTCGGTTATAAAAGGGAATGGTTTTCAATATTTTGTGCCGGGTTTTGTATTGGAGTGATACTGGTAGGAATCATGATTGTGATTATTGCAAGTTTGACCCATATCGTTTTTGAAAGATCATCCACATTTAGGTGGAGCCAGTTTATTTTATATATTCCACTTTTTCTTTTTGTAGCAATCAGGGAGGAGCTTGTCTTTAGAACCTATATATTGTGGAGGCTTAATCGTAAAATAGGCCCGGTATTGAGCTTACTTTGTGTTACTGTGATATTTATTTCTGAGCATATGATTGCCGGATTATCCCTGAAGGACTCTTTGATTGGTACAGGATTGGGTGCTTTGCTTTTTGGAATTGCTACTTTAAGAACAGGAAATATAGCTCTGTCTACAGGTCTGCATTTTGCATGGAATTCAATACATTGGATGTTTGGTTTTAAGGATAATACAGGATTATTCATTGAAATAGTGCCTAAAGGCAGCGAAAATGCAGGCGAAATTGTTGCCTATATTGCCTATAGTACTGTGATGCTTCTGGGAATTATAACAGTTATCTTATTATTTAAACCTCGGAAAAATGCCTAATCCCTTTAATATTATGATGCCGTGAAAAATGTATTAACCATTTTTTTCAGGCGGCGCAATCGGGAAGGTGGCGCATTGTCGTTTCACAAGATTATTTTTAAAGGAATGTTGTGGAAATAATATTATTATAATGTAAAGCTGATAATTTTTAAATTTAATGAAATATGTTTTGTAAAAAAAATATCCAATGAGAAAGTCTGTTTTGACCATCACACTAAACCCGTCAGTTGATAAAAGCAGTAGTGTAAAAAATATAATTCCTGAAAAGAAATTACGCTGCCATTCTCCTAAATATGAAGCGGGAGGCGGTGGTATCAATGTTTCCAGAGCATTAAAAAGATTGGGAATCGTATCGGATGCTTTTTTTACTTCCGGAGGGAGAACCGGAAGATTACTGGAAGATTTGCTTACACAAGAGGAGTTGAATATACTCCCTTTATATGTCACCGGGGAAACCAGAGAAAATTTTGTTGTCCTGGATACATCTGATAATAAACAGTACCGCTTTGGATTTCCCGGAGAGAAGTTAACAACAGAAGAGCAGGTAAGCGTTTTGAATAGCATCAATACAATGACCTTTTCTCCGGATTTTGTAGTGATCAGTGGAAGTCTTCCGCCGGATACTGACAGGGACTTTATGAAAAAGCTTGTTCGTATGTTTAAGAAAAAGGGAAGTAAGATAATTATTGATACTTCAGGAGAAGCATTAAAAACTGCTGTAGAAGAAGGTGTTTTCTTAGTAAAACCTAATCTGGGGGAATTGGCTTCTCTGATAGGAAAAGAAAGGTTGGAGGACGAAGATATAGACCAGGCCGCCGGGCTTATAATCTCACAGGGCAATGCTGAAATTGTAGTGGTATCAATGGGTGAGAAGGGAGCCGTTTTATTCTCAGCAACCGAAAAATATCAAATGAATGCACCTGTGGTGACTATCAAAAGTACTGTTGGTGCGGGAGATAGTATGGTTGCCGGTATGCTTTCTGTCCTGGTAAAAGGAGGCGGTTATAAAGAAGTCCTGTCCATGGGAGTAGCGTGCGGATCTGCCACTACAATGACTGAGGGAACCGGGCTTTTTACAAAGGAGAATGTAGAAATTTTATTTAACGGTATGGTAAATAACAGCGATCCGTTATCATAATTTTTGATTTGCTCAGATTTTAAATAGATCAAATTGATTTTTTCAGCCGGGATTTTGTAGCTGGATTTACCATAATACTTTCTGAGAGAAACCTTGGGGAAAAATTATTCTCTCCACAGGGTATATTATTAATCTGAAAATCTGCCGTAATTTTGGATCAGACAGATGAGGCTATTTAATCTCATCTTTCAGCTGAATTACAACTATTTCAAGGGTCTTTTTTATTTTTTCAAATAAGGAATATAATTCAGAAAATTCTTTATTTTGCTCCTTTGCAAGCAATTCAAGCTGTTTTACAACGTCCTCAATAGAAACAATTCCAATAGACTGTATGCCCGGTCTGATTTTATCCATCAGTTTTGCAATTTCGGTGTAGTTTTTCTCTTCAAACGCTTTTTCCACCAATGGAATTATTGTCTCAGCCTGCACAATAAATAATGAGATCATTTTCCGTATAAAATCTTTATCACCCCTGCTGAGTGCTTGTATCTTTTTCAGGTTGTAGAGGCTTTTTTCATCTGTATCAGATACTGTCTCTGCAGTTTTTTCATGAATTTTGACATACTTATAAATGATATTCAGCAAATTTTCTTCATTAAAAGGCTTAGTGATATAATCATTCATTCCGGCGTTAATGCAATGATCTATTTCTGTTTTAAAAGCATTGGCCGTAAGTGCTATTACGGGAGTCTTAATTCCAAGTTCCTTTCTTACTATTTTAGTTGCTTCGATACCATCCATTTCCGGCATTTGCAGGTCCATCAAAATAATGTCAAATTCTTCTCTTTTTAAAATTTCTATGGCTATTTTACCATTTTCGGCTTTGGCAACGCTGCATTTAAAATGATGCAGTGATTTTTCGGCAACCAGCTGATTAAGAGCATTATCTTCCACCAGAAGAACTCTTGTGCCAGCGATGGAAATATGTTGATTTTTCCAGTCATTTTTTTTCAGATCCTCATCACTGCCTCTGTCCAGAAGTAAAGTTATTGTTATAGATGTACCCGTATTTTTTTCACTTTCTACATTAATTTCACCCTTCATAAGGTAAATAAGTTCCCGTGTAATAGACATTCCAAGACCAGTACCTCCATATTTTCTCGAAATTGAACTGTCTTCCTGATTGAATTTTTTGAATATATCACGTACATATTCTTCGCTCATTCCAATTCCCGTGTCCGTAATGCTGATTGAAATGGTCTGTTGGTCGGGGAAATTTTTCAGGACCTTGGATTCAACTCTGATCTGGCCCTCATTGGTGAATTTTAGTGAATTCCCGATGATGTTGTACAGAACCTGTTCAAGCCTTAACGAATCACCTTTTAAAACAGAAAAAATATCAGGCGAAAAATAGGTAATCAGTTTGAGTTTTTTCTCATCCGCTTTTGGTTTGAGAACAGAAATCACCTTTTGAATGCTGTCTTTTAAAGAAAAACTTTTGTTTTCCAGAGACATTTCTCCCGATTCAATTTTAGAGATATCCAGTATGTTATTGATAATTGATAATAAATGTTGTGAAGCATTATAGCTGTTTTCTACAAATTCTTGCTGATCTGAAGACAGGTGGCTTCTTTTAAGTTCACGCAAAAAACCAATGATGCCATTAAGAGGAGTTCGGATTTCGTGGCTCATATTGGCCAGAAAAACCTCTTTTGCTTTTGAGGCCTCCAGGGCTTTTGCTTTTTCAAGTTTTAATTCGTCTTCCAGTTTTTTTTGGTCGGTTATGTCAAGATGAATTCCTATGGACCCTAATAAATTTCCCTGATCATCATAACTGGGAGCTCCACTTATGGCCCACCATCTTGTTTCCCCCTTCTTATTCCTGACAGGAAGCTGATACACACTGGAAACTCCTTTTTTTCTTAATTCTATCTGATTTTGTATGAAACGGATATTATTTTCTCCATACAGGAAAAGTTCACTGGGATTTTTGCCAATGACTTCATCCAGTGAAAATCCTGAAACATCACAAAAACTCTGATTAGCGTAGCGGATAATTTCATGATTATCTACTTCAATGAGCCCTAAATTCATATTAGCAATAATATTCCGGTATTTTTCTTCCTGTTGCTTTATGTAATCTTCGGCCCTTTTTCTTTTTCTCAGCTGTTCAGAAAGATACAGGGATAATTCTTTAAGATCTTCTGATTTTTTTATTTCAATATCGGAGTCAATAATCTTTAATGACTCGTATAAATTGCTGATAGATTCCTGTTTAAGGGTATTTTCATCTTTAAGATTTTGATAAAGCTCCTGATATTCTTCTTCACTTTGTTTGAAAGCGTAGTCCATGAGTTCCTTATCCCTGTCAAATGATTTGTAAGATTCGTTAACTGCATTGATGAAATTAGTAAACTGCGAATGATTTTTACAGTCGTCCGTAAGGTATTTATTAATCTGCCTTTCAAGCAAATTGTGTAAGTTGGTTTCCATAGCTATTCAATTTCATTCACTGTGGTAATGGTAATTGTTTGATTGTGCAGAGCACAGTTGCCAAATGGGCTTAAAGGAGATAATTCTCCATATGAATAAAATCCGGTCAGTACCGTATCAGATTTGAAAACATCCCGAACAATATCTGCTTCTTCATACACTCTGTCACCCAGTACGATCTTTCTTCCCACGCAGCTGATAATGATTCCCAGTTTAATGTTATGTCGGGTCATCCTGAGGCATTCATTGGCTGCGTCATTTGCTGCATCAATAAGCCTGTCCATATTGGCTTTCATAAATCTTACTTTGCTTCCTTCCGGTAAATCTCCCGCAAAAATCATTGTGTCATCTTTAATGGACAGAATCGTTCTCACTACTGATGACGGATCCCTGGAAAGCTTAAGCGATAACGGAAAAAGCAGGGCAGAACCGGGAAGTTCTTCAGCATATTTTCCTAGGTATTTTTTATAGAGATCCAGAGCATTTTTGTTATCAATCTCGTAAAGAACATTATTTTGTGATTTTGTAACTATCCTTTCAAGTCCAAAGCTTTCCCAGCCTCCAATTGAAGAGTGTGATAATTCAAGATGTTCTCCATAAAATCCAACAGCAAGAATTTTATTGGGCTGGGGAACCTGATTGAGCCCAACCACTGTTTTTTCAAATTTATCACCATCTCCGGCCAGGCCTCCTGAGATCAAAACTTTTTCCGGACGGCTGGCGTTAAGCCCATGTACCAGCTGGCTGCCATTTACCTTGTTGCCATCTGAAAGGATGAATACCCATCTAAGTCCTTCTGAAGGCAGATTTTCAATTAATTTTTTTCCCGCATTATAGCTGTCTGAAAAATCTTCAATATCAATTTGTGACGTTTTTATGGAAGATGTTGAAAAACTGATTGCGGTTAAAACAACGGTTCCGTCATACACTTCATTACAAAAAATTTCTCCTGAGGAAGAGGAGAGAGCGATCTCTGCATTCGGAAACTTTTCCTTTAAAAGAACAAAAAAGTCCTCTTTTTCAATAATATTTCTGGTTCCGAATCCTATGACGAGCTGCACTTCGTGATAGTCAAGCTTTTCTTCATTTCTTTCTGATTTGAAGTCTCCGTTTATAAAAAGTAATTTGGCAACTTTCATTTAATTATTTGCTGTTTCAAGGTTATTAATCGCTTATAAATAATTGATTTTCCTATTTCTTTTAGATGGCTTTAATCTGTTTAAAGAGTTCACCATCTTGAATGTCAGGTAATCGAAAGTCAGTACAAATTATACCGGGATATTTGTAAGGGTTTGAAATGCAGTTTTTTGCATTGCTGAATAGCAGGACTTCGTAATCGGGATTTAGCGGGAGATGATATTTTAACATTTCTCCAAAGAAATTATCATCGTCGGCTATAAATATTTTACACATTTGCGTTGGTTTTAGTTTTAAGTTTACTACTAAAATAAGTAATTTTCATCAATTAATGAATTATTTTATCACAAAGCTTGATAAATTTAAATTATAATCGATTATTATTAAATATTGTGTTTGGAAGTAGCAGGTGAGCATTTGAATTTATTAAATCAGGTCTCACTTATTCGCAGCCTTTTTTTTGAAATAACCCCTCAATAAAAAGTTGTTTCGGGCCGCAGCCTCTAATTCCCTGAGTTCATCAACTCCTTTACCGATATTATTGATGGTAGAATCTACCGACCTTCCCAGTCTTGGATTATCAACCAATTTGGAAACTACATTTTCGTTATTGTTGATTTTTGCAGTAAATTTTTTCAGATCCTCAGAAGATTTCTCCAGATTGGTCAATGTTTTTCCCAATGAGGCTGCTAAAGTATCGTTTGTCGTTATTTGAGAAAGTATATTGTTCTTATCATTGAGCTTCGCAGCGAAAAGGCTGATCTGCCCTGCACTGTTTTTTAAATCAAGAATACTGCTTCCCATATTATCGCTCAGACTTTTATCGGTAAATACCCTGTAAATAATTCCATCCTTATTGTGGAGAACAGGAGTGAATGAAGCGAAATCATTCATGCTTGTCTGAAGATTCTGTACCGTTTTGTCTATACGGTTCGCAAAATCTTTACTGGTCATTATTTTTACCAGTAAACCGTCTTTATTGTTCATCTTGGCTGTGAAATCAACCAGTCCGGTGGTAACGGTCCGGATATTGTCTGCGCTTTTCTTAATGCTGAAAAGGACATCTTCAATTTCTGTGGTTTTGTATGAAGCAATTACAGTATTATTACCAACTACATTGGCAGAACCTGTTCCCGGAGAAATAACAAGTACTTTATCACCAACCAATCCGTCTGAAGCGATGCTTGCAACCGCATCTGTCTTAATATACTGCTGAACATCTTTTTTGATGCTCATTTTTACCATAACCAGTGAATCAGAAATAAAATCTATTTTACTGACAGTTCCGATATTGATCCCGGAAAGGCGCACATTGCTGCCTTGTTTTAATCCGCTTACATTTTCGAATTCTGAACGCAGAATAAAGTTAGAACCAAATATATTTCTTTTAAGGCCAATAAAATAGACGGTCAATATAAAGAGGATGATCCCTGCGATAACAAAGATTCCTAATTTCAGATTATTTGATGATTCGTTTTTCATGACTTCCTCCGTTTATTTTTCAAAAAATGATTTTATCCAGCTGTCCGTACTGTTTTCAACAGATTGATAGGTTCCTTCCATATTGACCTTTCCATCTTTCAGTACAATAATCCGGTCACTGGTGTATTTTGCACATAATAAATCATGGGTGATAATGATAGAAGTTGTATTGAACTTCTGCTTAATGCTGCGTATCAGTTCTATAATTTCTTTGGCAGTAATCGTATCCAGCCCTCCGGTTGGTTCGTCATAGATCATTATTTCAGGCTTGATGATCAGAGCTCTTGCGAGGCCTATTCTTTTGCGCATTCCTCCTGAAAGTTCCGATGGCATTTTGTCGATGGCTTCTTCAAGGCCGACATTGCTTAGCGCTTCTGTAATGGCTTGATCTATTGTTTCTTCACTCAGATTTTTATTATGATGCTGTAAGGTGAATGCTAAATTTTGTCTCACCGTCATAGAATCATATAAAGCTCCGCTTTGAAACAGAAAACCAATTTTTTTCCTCACCTTGTTAAGCTCTTCTTCATTAAGGCTGGTGATCGCTTGTCCGCCAATATAGATGTCTCCTTCATCAATTTTGGTAAGACCTACAAGGCATTTTACCGTAACGGACTTTCCTGAACCTGATCTTCCTAATATCACCAGATTTTCTCCTTTTTTAACCTGAAAACTGATCCCGTCCAATACCTTATTATTGCCATAAGATTTGCACACATTCTTAAACTCGATAAGCGGTCCGTTAATCAGAGGTAAGGTAAATTCAGCGTTAAGGTTTTCATATGTTTTCATTACAGTTCAAAAAATAAATCCGCAATCTGTACTGCGAGCAAGTCAATAATAAAAATCATCAGGGAAGCTGAAACTACGGCTGTGTTGGCAGCTTTTCCTACACTCTTTGTTCCTCCTTCAGCACTAAAACCATGATAACAGCCGATAATTCCGATAAAAAAACCGAAAAAAAATGTTTTCAGGGTTGCCGGAAGAAGATCGGCAAATTCCAGTGACTCAAAAACATGGGAAAAATAGTGACTGATACTATTATCTCCGTGAATATTGATTCCTATAAAACCTCCCAGAATTCCCACCAGATCGGCAAAAATTACCAGGACAGGGATCATTAATGTTGTGGCAAGGGTTCTTGTCACTACAAGATAACGGTAAGGATTAATGGCAGAAACCTCCATAGCATCAATCTGTTCGGTAACCTTCATGGATCCAAGCTCGGCACCTATTCCGGATGAAACTCTTCCTGCACAGATCAGAGCGGTAATAACCGGTGCAATTTCTCTTATTAATGAAAGGGAAACCATACCCGGTATCCAGGATTCAGCCCCAAATCTGGACATTGCCGGACGTGACTGAATGGTAAGTACCAGCCCCATAATAAAAGCAGTTACGGTGACCAGAGGCAATGACTGATATCCCACAACAAAACACTGTCTGGTAAACTCTTTATATTCAAAACCGGGTTTCATCATCTCTCTGAAAAACCGGGCAGAAAAGGAGGCAATATTGCCTGCAAGAGCAAAGCTTTTTGTAAGAAAAGATTTCACAATATTCTGTTTAATTTCTGATAACCGGAATCATTTACTTATATATTGTATTCATAATCAACTTCCAGTTTGTTTTTTAAATGTTTAATACCAGGAGTTTTCCAGGCAATCCGGCCTGCTTCTTCCTTTTGCTGCCATGAATGGACAGTTCCTGTCAGGGTTACTGTTGTATCAGATACAGAAACCGTTATTTCTCTTTCATCAACAGCACTTCTTTTCAATGCTTCCTCTACTTTTTTTTTGCTTACTGTATCATCAGTATCGGGATTGATGGTGATATTATTAAAGATACCTTTTATTCCGGGGAGGAATTGTATTGCATTTTCAGTAATCTCTCTCTGATAATCCCAGGGAAGCTCACCATCCAGATCTACCCATCCGTTTTCTACCTTAACCTTTATCTTATCCTGAGGAATAATAACATTGGAAGCAAAAGCACTGATGATTTCGGCACCAATTTCAGCATCCGTTTTTACCTTTGAATCCGGAAGTTTTACCTGGATGTTTTCTACCAGTACCTTTACTCCGGCTACATTTCTGGCTGCATTTTCTGCCTGTTTCTTTTTCGAAAAGCTATCAACAGTTCCGGTTAAAGATACAACCCCATCTGCTGCCATAACTCCTATTTCTGCAGGATGGAGAAGAGGTTCCCACTTGATGGCATCCTGTACATCTTGCTGTAATTGTTCATTTGTTTTCATCTGTAGTCAATTTTATACTTCAAAGTTCAGGAAGACTTACAGGTAAAGGAATGATGGCAGTCATTCTGAAAAATGATGTTGATCATATGACGGTTGTGTATATAGTTTTTAAGTTGATTTATCAAAAACAGATGATTACTGTATTCATATAAGAAAAATATGGGACAGGATTATGTCATTTTTTTATGTGATAAGGGTCATTATTCATCAGGCAATGAATTTGGAACTTTACATTCATAAATTAAGCATTATGAAGACTTTATTGAACTGGATAACTGTTATTTTCAGTATTACATTTTTCCACGGACAAGATATAAGTGCTGCCAATCAAATAGCAATTGTACTCCGTGATAAAGCTGAACTTACGGAACTGCACTTTCCAAAATCTGTCAACCAGTTTTATCATCAACACGGGTTTGAATATGTCTGGATCAATCCCTCTGTAAAGAAGAACCTGCTTCAGGATGCCATTCTTTTATTGAAAGATACCGGTAAAAGGGGACTATCTTCCAAAGATTACCATGAGCAGAGTCTTACCCCGGAAATTTTAAATACTGTTGCAGAGCAAACTCAATATATAGACACCAAAGAAAATGCTGTAACTGATATTTTAATGACAGATGCTCTTATTACTTATATCAATTACCTGCACTTTGGAAAGTACAATCCTTTTTACAGTTCGTCTTTTATTGATGGTAATAATATAGAAGGTTTTAAGGCTGTAGAGATATTGTATCAGGCATTACAGAAAGATGATTTACAAAAAACAGTTCTGGATGTTCAGCCTGAAATTCAGGAATACGTTGATTTTCAAAATTATCTGAATGCGAATTATAGCGATGGTTTTAAAAACCGGGAGGAAGAATTTAAAAAGGTAGCTATCAATATGGAGCGTTTGCGCTGGATGGATGTAAATAAGGATACTTATCTGTTGGTGAATATTCCTTCTTATTCTCTGGATTTCGTTCAGAAAGACAGGATACTCCATTATAAGGTGATTGTAGGAAAACCCTCTACGCCAAGTCCTGTTGTAAAGAGTACCGTTGATTATTTTACAACTGCTCCTGACTGGAAAGTTCCTCAAAATATATTCATAAAAGAAATGCTTCCTAAAATAGTAAAAAACAGCCGGTATCTCGAAGATCATCATTATTCACTGTATGACAGATCAGGAAAAGCAATACCTGCAACTTCTTCAAATTTGAAACAAATATATAAAAACCCGTATCAATACAGTATAAGGCAGTCTTCCGGCTGTGATAATGCGCTTGGAGCTGTCGTTTTCAGGTTTTCAAACTCCTATGGGGTATACCTTCATGATACCTCTCAGAAACAATTATTTGAAAGGGCACAGAGAGCCTTAAGTCATGGATGCATCCGTGTAGAAAATGCAGGAGACCTGGCTGCCCAGCTGCTGAAATATGATGGAGCTGAAAAAGAGATCCCGCTTATGAAATCTTTTATGGATCGTTATGAAAGAAAAGATTTTGTTTTAAAACAACCGGTTCCTATCATGATTGCTTACCTTACCTGCCTTATCAAAAACGGAAAGCTGGTATTCTATAATGATATTTATAATCTTGATCCTATCCTGGAACGTAAACTTCAATTTTAATAACTAAAATAATGAGAACAATTGTAGTACCCACCGATTTTTCAGAGCCCGCCAGAGCTGCCGCAGAATATGCTCTTCACCTGGCACATACATTAAAAAGTAATATAGAACTGTGTCATGCCTTCAAAACTCCTATTGAAGAACCCATGCTCGGACAAACCGCATGGACTTTATATGAATATCCTGTTCTAAAGAAAGAATATGAGGATGAGTTGAAGAAAGAGGTAAAAAGTATTGAATATAAAGAAAAGCATTTGTGGGGAGAGGATTCTTTTCCTTTTCATCCTTCCATCTATTATACTTGCGAAACAGGAGATCCCATACGGCTGATCAACGATACAGCGGCTAGAAACAGAACATTACTGGTGGTAATGGGAATGAAAGGAGCAAGCAATCTTGCACGGTTTCTTCTGGGGAGCAACAGTATCAAAATGATTGAGCATACTGAATATCCATTACTGCTCATACCGGCAGGATATCAATATCAGGACCTGAAAAAGATTGCATTTGCTACAGATTTGAATATACAGGATATAAAAATATCACATGCGCTGATCAAATTTGCGAAGTATTTCAATGCTGAGCTGCTTATTACCCATATCACAGACACCGCTGTTGATCTTATAGATAACACATCCTATCAGCAGAAGAAAGATACTTTTTTTAGAGATCTTGAAGGAAAAATTTGTTATAATTATATTGAAAGCGAGAGTATTGATACAGGACTGAACATTTTAAAAGAGAAAAGCATTGATATGCTGGTGATGGGTCATCAGCAAAAAGGTTTTATAGGCAGGCTTATTGCCGGTAGTCATGCAGCCAGACAAGCTCACGATTTGCAGATTCCTTTATTGATTATTCCTGAAGGAGGGCACATCTATTTTTAGATTCCAAAATATTGATAAAAATAATAATTAAAAAATATTTATTTGTTAACATATTACAGTGTTTCATAGAAAATTGATTTAAAATACTTATCTTTAATAAGGGTAAGTATTTATTTTTTATGGAAAGCGCCAGACTCTTACAAGCAATTATAGAAACAGCAATAGACGGGATTATTACTATTGACAGCAAGGGTAAGATTGAAAATTTAAATCCCTCTGCGTTAAAGATATTTGGGTACAGAGAAGAAGAGTTAATTGGTAAAAATATTTCTGTATTAATGCCGGAACCCGATCACAGCAGACACGATGGTTATCTTCTGCGCTATCAGCAGACAGGAGAGAAAAAAATAATTGGTAAAGGCAGAGAAGTAAAAGGACTTAGAAAAGATGGCACCCAGTTTCCATTCAGGCTTGCTGTAAGCGAAGTCCAGCTCCAGGACAGGGTTATTTATACCGGGTTTATTCACGACCTGTCTAAAGAGAAAGAAGCTGAGGAATTTCTTAAAAAATACACCGGAGAACTTGAAGACCTGGTTGAAAAGAGAACAAAATCTCTTCAGGAGATGCTAAGTGCTTTGGAAAAAGCAAAAGAAGAAGCGAATCTTTCCCTTGAAAAAGAAAAGGAGCTTAACCGGATGAAAAGCCGTTTTGTATCTATGGCTTCGCATGAATTCCGTACCCCTTTAAGCTCTATGCAGCTTTCTGTCGTTCTTATTGAAAAATACCTTCAGCTTGCTGATCATTCTCAAATCCTGAAACATCTTCATAAAATAAAAAATGCAATTGCTGGTCTCAACGGGATTCTTAATGATTTTCTTTCCCTGGAAAAACTGGAAGCGGGTATTGTAACCCCGGCATACAATGAGTTTGATATTATAAAATTCTCAGAAGAACTTGTGGAAGAAATGCAGCTGATTACCAAAGACAATCAAATTATAATTTATCAGCATACCGGAGTAGAAAATATTGTCAATCTGGATCAGAATTTATTAAGAAACTGCCTCATGAATCTGATCAGTAATGCCATAAAGTATTCCGGGGAAAATACACTTATTGAGTTTTGTACGGAAATAAATAAAGAATATTACCTGATGACGGTAAAAGACAATGGAATAGGGATTCCTGAAGATGATCATGCAGGGCTCTTCCAGCCTTTTTTCAGGGCTCATAACATTGGTAATATTCCGGGAACCGGCCTGGGACTAAATATTGTTCTCCGGTATGTTAATCTGATGAACGGCAATATAGATTTTAATAGCGAACCTGGTAAAGGAACTCAGTTTACGTTGTCTTTTACAAGAAAATAAGTTCATTATGTATGGAAAAAACAAAAATATTGATCATTGAGGATCATGATGACATCCGGGAAAGCACTTCTGAAATTCTGATGCTGGCCGGCTATGAGGTTTTGCAGGCAAAAAATGGCAGAAAGGGAGTGGAGCTGGCCATCAGATATATACCTGACATCATATTGTGTGATATTATGATGCCGGAGCTCGATGGGTATGGAGTATTATATCTTTTAAGCAAAAGAGAAGAAACTTCACTGATCCCCTTTGTCTTTATTACAGCTAAAGCGGACAGGGCAGAAATACGCAGGGGAATAGAAATGGGTGCGGATGATTATCTGACAAAGCCCTTTGATGATATTGAACTTTTAAATGCTATTGAGAGCAGGCTTAAGAAAAGAGAGCATCAGAAAAAGTCTTATAGCACCAATGATGACCAGATGAATCATTTGTTCCGATCTGTAAGCGGCCTTGAAGAACTGAAAAGATCTTTTGATGTCCGCAAAATCAAAACTCTGAAAAAGAAACAGATTATATACACTGAAGGTGATACGGCAAATGCTGTGTACCTCATACTTTCCGGGTCGGTAAAAACTACAAAAATGACAGAGGAGGGAAAGGAGCTGATGACATGTGTATATTATCCTGACGAATATTTTGGAATTACCTCATTGTTTACAGGAAGAGAGTATAAAGAAACGGCCGAAGTACTTGAAGATGCTGCCTTATGTTCTATTCCCAGAGAAGAGCTGGATCAGCTGATCTGTAAATATCCTGATGTGGCAGAAAAGTTTATTAAAATTCTTGCACAAAATGTGGTCAATCATGAACAGCAGCTTTTACATCTCGCTTATTTTTCAGTAAGAAAAAGGATGGCAGAAATTCTCAGCAGATTATATCAGGTGCATTCGGAGACGGGAAATTTTGAAATTTCCAGGGAGAATCTCGCTTCTATGGCCGGTATGGCTATCGAGACAGTAAGCAGGATACTCGGAGACTTTAAAGAAGAAGGTCTTATTGATAGAAATGCAGGGAGAATTACAATTTTGGACATTACCCGATTACAGAAAATGAAAAATTAAAATACAGATCATCTTTAATAATGATTTTGCACACGGCTGGCTTTTTTATTCTTCAATACATTTGATGAATGAACAGAAGCTATGAAAGTGATCGCATATAATATAAGTCAGATTGACAAAGAATTTCTTGCTTTAGCCAATCATAAAAGACATAAAATGACCATCATCAGCGCTCCGTTGGATGAGGCAACAGTATATTTTGCCCAGGCAAAGGATGTTGTTATCATTACCGGTGATGACTGTTCTGTTTCGCCCTCTATTTTTAAAATTCTTATTTCATTAGGAGTCAGATATATTATAGCATGGCTTAACGACCCTTTAAAAGATGATGTGCCCGGAATACAAAATGACAGTTTACGATGGACATCTGTCAGAAATGCAGATCCGTCCGGTGCCTGGGAAGTTATCAATATTATCAATAGGTGGCAGAAGGATGATGACGATCACAATTAAGTACAATCATTGTCACGGTTTCTGAATACGCCTTATGGTACCTTTGATATCTAATCAAAAACGGTTATTATGAAAACTTTAGCCCAAAAACAATCTGCAGTAAAACTATTAACAGAAGAGTTCTGGAGTAAAAACGAAATTGTTAACCAGCCTGCTAAAATAGAACATTCAGTGAATATCATTGATAAAAACGGGAATTATAAGATACAGGTTAATGCTCCCGGCTTTAAGAAAGATGAATTTAAGATCAAGATAGAAAACGGCGTTTTGAATATTCAGGCTTATACATCAGATAAAAAAGAAGAAATTAAAAAAAATTATGTAAGAAAAGAATTTTTAACCTCTTCTCTTGCAAGAAGTTTCAGGCTTCCGGAAGGTATTGATGTCAGTAATATCAAAGCCCGTTATAAAAATGGCCGGCTGTACATTAAAATGGGTAAAGCCAATACCGTAAAACAGATGAATAAAAAAGTAAAAGTCCAGTAAATGATATCAAAATGAAAACGATTACTTTAAAATCACTTGGCGGCGCGGAAACAGTTACCGGATCGAAACATTTATTAAAAACGCCTGAATTAACTATTCTAATTGATTGCGGCTTGTTTCAGGGCGTAAAATACCTTAGAGAGCAAAACTGGATGCAGCTGGATACCGATGTTTCGGAAATAGACGCCATTATTCTTACCCATGCCCACCTTGATCATTGCGGATATATTCCGCTTATCGTAAAAAATGGGTTTAAAGGTAAAATTTACATGAGCGGTCCTACTAAGGAACTTACAAAACTGATATTACTTGACAGCGCCAAACTTCAGGAAGAAGATGCCGAAAAAGCCAACCGCCATCATTATACAAGACATCATCCGGCAAAACCTCTGTATACGGTAAATGACGCTGAAAGATCTTTTAAGCAGTTCTTTGTGATTGATGAAAATGAGGAAATAAAGCTAAGCGAACATATAAGCTGTCTGTTTAAGCCGTGCGGGCATATTATAGGAGCCTGTTCTGTGAGAATTACCTGCTTTGGGAAAATAATAGTTTTCTCAGGAGATATAGGAAGAAATCACAGCGCAGTTTTAGCTCCTCCCGATTTTTTTACACAGGCTGATTTTTTGGTTATGGAATCAACTTACGGAGACAGGCTCCATGAAAATAAAGATTTATCGGATCAGTTGGAATATTGGATTAATAAGACTGTAAAAGACCGGGGAAATATAATAATTCCCTGTTTTGCAGTCGGGCGGGCACAGGAAATCATTTATATCCTTCAGGAACTTAAAGACAGGAATAAAATCCCGGTCAGCATTCCGGTGGTTCTTGATAGTCCTATGGCAGCTGCCGCTACCGAAATTATGGTAAGGTACTCAGATTATACATTAGTCGAGAGGCAGCAATGGAATGATATTATGGAAAAGATTTGCATAACAAAAGATTATACTGACACCCAGGAAATAATTGCAGAAAAACAATCAAAAATTGTTATTGCAGGAAGTGGTATGATTACAGGCGGAAGAGTGCTGGAATATCTGAAACACTATATCGGCGACAGCAGAAATACAGTGCTGATCGTTGGTTTTCAGGCTGAAGGTACGAGGGGCCGGGCATTGTTAAATCAATCTCATGAACTTAAAATGCACGGAAAATACTATGAGGTCAGAGCCCATATTGCAGAAATTACAGGGTTATCCGCTCATGCAGATCAGTCTGAATTACTGGAATGGATCAGAAAATATAAAATTCCTCCAAAGCAGGTCATGCTTGTCCATGGTGAGCTGTCTGCATTGGAGGCCCTCAGGGTAAAAATCCAGACGGAGCTTCAGGTTCCGGTTAAGATTCTTAAAAAAGATGAAGAAAGTATTTTAGCACAAGTGGAATAGGAAATTATTATTTTAAATGATAAACCGCATTGCCACTGAAATGGTGTCCATAAAGATAAAAGTGAACCACAATGAATTTTTCCAATTCTCCACAGTACGTTTCTTGCTGATAAAGTTCAGGTCTATATAATAATATAACAGAAAGCATAAAATAAGAGAGGCCTTTTTCCTTCAGGAGCAAAACCTCTCTTTATTGCTGATATTTTTTAGGATTATTTAATGAGATATATCGGATATCCTTCTTTCAATTTCAATTACAATAATTGTTTCGTGGATTGGTATTGCTTCCGCAGGAAAACTGATATTTACTTTGCAAATACTTTGGGGTAGGATTATCTGTGACTTCGAGTGGGGCCATTATCTGTCCATTGTAGGACGGCATGGTAACCTGTGCCGTTGAACCATTACCTAAAGCAACATTTTTGGCATTGATATTTCCATTAAAGCTATAATCCATCATGGCATCCAGAAGACGGTATACCCCATAATAATCCAAGGCATCAAAAGCTTTCCTTGAACTTGGCATAGCATGATCAGTGATGTAATTGTATCCATTAATAGCAGACGATTTAAAATAAATAAAATCTTTTTCAGTTGTAGAAATATTAATGTTTTTAAATATATCAATTGCCATTCTGTGATCATTTACAGTATCTTCATCATAAACCTGGGTAATCATTTTGGTATTGGCCGGAAAATTCTGCAGTTGCTGTTGTGTGGTTAACGGGCTGTTCCAGTTAAAAGAATACCAGGGTGCCATGGTAAAAAGAAAGCGTGCATTTTGTCCCCATCCTTTTTCTGTAAATGCTTTATAGGCAAGATCTATGCTGGCCCCACCACCAAAAGAATGTCCCATAAAACCTACTTTCTGCGTATCTATGATGTTGGGATAATCTGTTGCAGCTTTTATAAATCCTTCCCAAAGTGTCTGATAACGGTGATCAACACTTATATCTACGGTACGGTATGGTACGAATACCACAACATAGCCTTTCTTGGCGATAAAATGATACAGCTCTATATTGTAATCCTTTTCTTCACCACCAAACGGATGCGAAAAGAATATAGTGGGTCTGGGTGAAGTAATTCCTTTTGGATAGAAAATTGAAACTTGTGTTCCTGCGTATTGCGGATTATTAAAATCAATTTCAGCAACTTCATAATTTCCATCTGAGCCATACCCTGATGCAGGTTTTTGTATAGGTCCCTGAAGACTGTTGGTGAGCTTGGATTTTTGAGAAGAGCCTTCCTCAGTATCGTTATTACTCTGAGAGCATGCCGAAGTGGTAATAAACATTATCATTACCCATGGATAAAATAGTTTTTTCATTGTTTTTTGTCTTTAATATTATGAATCATCTGATCTTTAACTTCCAGATATTTTCTATATTGTCCTGCATCCAGAATGTGGCTTAGGGCATTAGATTTTTCATTCTGTAAAGCTTTCATCTTTTTGAATTTAGAAAAATTGCCCTCCTTACTTTGAATAATGGGATCATTCTTTTGGGCATACTGAAGGTTAACATATACCTGTTCAACTTGTATCGTGTTTAATGCAAGCTTCGTTCGTATCCATTCAGTCTGCATTTTTGCCCTCTGTTCGGGGGTAGCTTGTTTGAGGCTTTTACTTTGTGCAGATACTGTAAAGGGTATACATAATATAACTGCAGTAAACAGAAGCATTTTCTTTATTGTTTTTACATGCATATTTGATAAGTTTTAGTTTTTAATGAAACAAATGTAATAATGCAGGTAAATTTTATAAAGAAAAAAAAGGGTCAACCGACTAAATCCGGGGGTGAAATTGTTACTGATCCATCCATTTTCGAAAAGCTGGTGCTTTTGCTTTACTTATAAGTACTTGTTCCTCCGGAGCAGGATGTATTATAACGGATAACCTTCCATTGAAAAAATACTCAATAGAATCAATAGCCTTCTTATTAATTATAAATTGACGATTGGCACGGAAAAAAAGCTCCGGGTTCAGTTGCTGCTCAAGTTGTTCTAAAGTATATTCTACAATATATTTTTGTCCGTTCTCCAGCTGGGCATATACCATTTCATTGGAAGTTTGAAACCAATAAATTTTAGAAGCTTCAACAGGAATCAGCTTTCCGCAGTAATGGATAAGAAATGTTTTTTTATAACGACTCACAGAAGATTTTAGCTGTTGTAATAAGGCAAGTAGTTTTGATTGTTCCAGACCATTATCAGTAGCAGTCAGCGTTATGTATTTCAGTAAAGAACGGTTGATTTCTTCTTTATCAAAAGGTTTTAAAATATAACCAATACCATTATTCCTGAAAGCTTCCAATGCATAACCATCATAAGCTGTCACAAAAATAACGGGTTTCAGGATAAGAATCTGCCGGAAAATTTCAAATGAGAGACCATCCGAGAGATGGATGTCCGAAAATATAAGATCATAGTGATCCTCGTTTGAAGAAAGCCACAGTACTGACTCCCGGACAGTTTGTAAAATGACTGTAATCTCAAAACCAGAATTGATTTCTTTTAAAATAAACTCAAGATCTCTTGCTGTGGCAGCCTCATCTTCAATAATTACGATGCGAAGTTGTTGGCTCATAATAAGGGTAGTTTTACAATAAAATATTCTTTTGTTGTATGAATTTCTATCTCATGTTGTATTTGCAGCTTGTATCTTTCACCCAGATTAATTAACCCAAGTCCAGTACCTTCCGTCTCATGAGGTAAAGGCTGAAGATTGTTTCGGACAACCAGACTGTTGTTTTCATTATAAATATCAATACACAAAGGTTGTGAAATTGTAGCAATATTATGCTTAACCGCATTTTCAACCAATGGCTGTAAGGATAAATGCGGAATCTCCCGCTGTAAAGTCTCCTGGCTTATGGCGATGTTGATTTGGAAACTATTTTCAAGACGCATGCTAAGCAGCTGGGTATAGGAAGAAAGATGCAGAAGTTCCTGATTGATAGTTACCAAATCATTACCCGTGTGTACCAATGTGTATCGGAAAACTTTAGACAGATGTACAATATAGGATTGTGCCTGTTGGGGATTTTCCCGGACAATGGCAGACAGACTGCTGAGGGTATTGAAAAGAAAATGAGGATTAAGTTGCTCCTGAAGCTGTCTGAGCTGGGCCCGAAGATAGGCTGTTTGCAGTTGCTCATTAATCTGGTCCTTATTTCTGCTCTCCCGCATCAGCAGAATTAGCCGGATGACTACAGCAATCATAATGGTACTGAATAAAAACCTGGCAAAATATCCTCTGATCATAGTCCCCGGAAGATGCACTGCACCGAAAAATATATAATGGATAGTACTTCCGGCAATAAAAAAAACAGCAATAAGAAAAGTATTTGCCAGATAGAACCTGATCCATTGTCTGTTTTCTCTGAATATGCCAAAAAATCTGTCGCGGGAAAGATTAAAATAAAACAGCAGAAGACAAAATACGAAATTGTAAAGAAACTGAAAACTATATTCCCAAATATTGAAGTGCCAGTAGCGGGCAATAATTCCATTCGTGTTAAGTGCCATGAGTTTAGCTGAATTGACTACTAAAGTAATCAATAGTGAACTGTAAAAATATATTTTTCCTTCGTTTTTAATCATTTATGCAAAGAAAATAAATATTAAGTTTAATATGATGAAATAAAATGCTAAAGCTGGAAAATTAAAGGATGAACTGACTGCTTTGCTTCAGAAATCTTTATTATGAGCTATAGAACCTGTTATTTAAAATCATTCTTAATGAAAAAAGTTTTAATTTTGATAGAGTGAAAAAGCTGATTTCTATATTGTTATTAACATTGTATTTGGTTTCTACAACCGAACTGTATCAGCTTTTGAAAATGCCGCTCCTCATTGAGCATTATATTCAGCATAAAAGCCTGAACTCTGAAATGTCATTTACTGCATTTCTGAAAACCCATTACGATCATCCTGTGAAAGACAGTGACCATGATCAGGACCAGAGATTACCTTTTGTATCACATGCAAGCCTGCTGTCTGTGGTTTTCACTATTAATTCTTCCTTAGATTTTCATTGTATAGAGAAAGTATTTACTCCTATTGATATCAAGAAGACTTTTTACAAAAGTGCGCTTTACAATAAGGAAATTCTTAATTCTATCTGGCAGCCGCCAAGATTTCTTCAATCTTAATCTGTTTTTCTCAGTCATTTTTTGATTGGGAAGGTATTCTGTTTTTTTTAATATCTGTATGTAATACGGATGCATTAATCTATGCGTCAGAATACCGGAATTTTATTACGATAATTAAGATTAATTAATCATTATATGCTTACAAAAATCATTGAGTTTTCTGTAAAGAATAAACTCATTATTGCATTGTTGGTATTGGGACTTATTGGTGTAGGTGCCTATCAGGTTACCAGACTGCCGATAGATGCGGTACCGGATATTACCAACAATCAGGTACAGGTTATTACCACGGCGCCATCTTTTGGTGCAACAGATATAGAACGGCTTGTTACTTTTCCTATAGAGCAGGCCAATAACAATATTTCAGGATTAAAGGAGATCAGAAGTTTCTCGAGGTTTGGACTCTCTTTAGTGACCATTGTCTTTGAAGATGATGTTGACATTTACTGGGCGAGGCAGCAGGTTGCCGAAAGACTTCAGCAGATACAGGCCGTTATTCCGCAGGGAATAGGAAATCCACAGCTTGGGCCTATTTCTACAGGGCTTGGTGAAATTTTCCAGTATGTAGTAAGACCTGAAAAGGGATACGAAAAAAAATACAATATCACAGAACTCCGCACCATTCAGGACTGGATTGTAAGGAGGCAACTTTTGGGAGTAAAAGGAGTGGCAGAGGTGAGCAGCTTCGGAGGCAAGCTGAAACAATATGAAATTGCTGTAAATCCAGACAGGCTTAATGCCTATGGAATAACAATCAATGACGTATTTGATGCATTGCAGGCCAACAATCAGAATACAGGAGGTGCCTATATTGAGAAAGGACCTACTGTTCTGTACATAAGGAGTGAAGGGTTAGTAGGAAGTATTGAAGAAATCAAAAATATTTCTATTGCGACAAAAACAAATGATGTTCCGCTGTTTATACGGGATATTGCTGAGGTAAAGCCGGGGTTTGCTACGCGTTATGGAGCCATGACTTTTAATGATGAGGGAGAAGTGTCAGGTGCTGTAGTAATGATGCTCAAAGGTGAGAACAGTAATCAGGTTATAAAAAATGTAAAGGAAAAAATTGCCCAGATTCAGAAATCGCTTCCGGAAGGAGTGGTAATAGAGCCTTTTCTGGACAGGACCAAAATGGTGAACAATGCCATAGGAACAGTAGAAAAAAACCTTACAGAAGGGGCATTGATTGTGGTTTTTGTACTGGTTTTATTTCTTGGGAATATAAGAGCAGGGTTGCTGGTTGCCTCTGTTATTCCTTTGGCGATGCTTTTTGCAATATGTATGATGAACCTCTTTGGAGTCAGCGGAAATCTGATGAGTCTTGGAGCTCTGGATTTCGGGCTGATTATTGATGGAGCAGTGATTATTGTGGAATCTGTTTTACATCAGTTTAGTCATAATTCAAAATTTAAAAAAATATTCTCTGTCGGAAAATCAGAAATGGACACTGTCGTTATAGAATCTGCAGGAAAAATGATGAACAGCGCCGTTTTCGGACAGATTATCATTCTGATTGTCTATCTCCCGATCCTTACCCTGCAGGGAATCGAAGGCAAAATGTTTAAACCGATGGCCCAGACTGTAGCTTTTGCACTCCTTGGTGCATTTTTGCTTTCCCTGACCTATGTTCCGATGATGAGTGCGGTACTGCTGAGAAAAAGAAGCGACAAACTAACGTTATCAGACAGAATGATGAAAAAGGTAGAGAAGATTTACCTGACAGTTTTGCTAAAACTTCTCAGAATACCCAAAATAGTTTTTGGTGCAGTAGCAGTCTTATTTATAACCGCTGTTTTCATTTTATCCAGAATGGGAGGCGAATTTATTCCTTCTCTTGAAGAAGGTGATTTTGCAGTAGATACAAGAGTTTTGCCCGGAAGTAATTTGACGACAACTATCGAAAGTACCCAGAAAGCAGCACACATTCTCAAATCCAGATTTCCCGAAGTGGAAAAGGTGGTAACAAAAATTGGAAGCGGAGAAGTCCCTACCGACCCGATGCCTATGGAAGCTTCTGATATGATGGTTATTTTAAAGGATAAAAAAGAATGGACTTCAGCATCTACCTTTCCGGAATTAGCTGATAAGATGGGTAAACAGCTGCAGGATGTACCAGGAATTACGGCCAGTTTTCAATACCCTGTTCAGATGCGTTTTAATGAACTGATGACCGGGGCAAGACAGGACGTCGTGATCAAAATTTTTGGGGAAGACCTTGATATACTTTCCCAAAATGCCCAGAAGCTCGGGAAGATTATAGAAACAGTGGAAGGAACCCAGAATCTCTATATAGAACCTGTTTCGGGAATGCCGCAGGTAATCATTGAATACAACCGTCCTCTGATCGCTCAGTACCATTTGTCTGTTTCGGACATCAACCGTGTCGTAAATACCGCATTTGCGGGGCAAAGTACCGGATTGGTTTTTGAAGGTGAAAAACGCTTTGATATGGTCGTACGTCTGGATAACAAAGACAGGAAAAATGTGACCGATATTAAAAATCTTTTGGTTCCTACACCGTTTGGAAATCAGATTCCGCTGTCTCAGCTTGCTAAAGTGGAAGTGAAGAATGGTCCCAACCAGATTCAGAGGGAAAATGCCCAACGAAGAATTGTAGTAGGTTTTAATATCAAAGGCAGGGATGTTCAGAGTATTGTAGAAGAACTTCAGCAGAAGGTAGATCAGAAGATGAAACTTCCTACAGGATATTACATGACGTATGGAGGTTCGTTTGAAAACCTCAATAATGCCAAGCAGCGTCTCATGATAGCAGTTCCCATTGCTCTGGCCCTTATTTTCGTCATGCTTTTCCTGGCCTTTAATTCCGTTAAAGAAAGCTTGTTAATTTACACTGCGATTCCACTTTCTATTATTGGTGGTGTATTTCTGATGGCACTTAGAGGAATGCCTTTCAGCATCAGTGCGGGTGTGGGATTTATTGCGCTCTTCGGAGTGGCAGTGCTCAATGGAATTGTGCTGATTTCAGAGTTCAACCGTCTTCAAAAGAGAGGAATTAAAAATATTGTAAGAATCATTATAGATGGTGGAGAATCGAGGCTTCGTCCGGTTTTGATGACGGCTTTTGTTGCTTCATTAGGATTTATTCCGATGGCGGTCAGCAACGGAGCTGGAGCAGAAGTACAAAGACCTTTGGCCACAGTGGTTATCGGGGGGCTGATGGTCGCAACTTTTCTTACCCTGTTTGTCTTACCATTATTGTATGTAACTATTGAAAAAGGATTCAAAAATGAAAAAAATAAAAAATAAAAAACAGATTTCCGTTCTGGTCTTTTTTATATGTTTCGGTTTTGTGGGGAAGGTAAACTCCCAGACTTCCGTTACATTGCAGGATGCTGTTGATATTGCTTTGAAAAATAACAGAAATATTAAAAATGAAAAACTAAAATCAGAATATACGAAAGCCCTTATCCGATCATCATCTGACATTCCTCAGACTGGAGTAACGGTAGATTACGGACAGATCAACAGTGCACTGACGGATATGAAATTCGGAATTTCACAGAATATAGCATTTCCGACTGTATATAAAAAGCAGAAGAATGTATACACGGAAGAATGGAAAAAGTCTCTGCTGAACGTTTCTCTTAAGGAATATGAACTGAAGAAAGCGGTGAGTCTTACTTTTTATAATATCCTGTATGCGAAACAAAAAGAAAAGCTGCTTCAGGAAACATTAAAGCTGTACACTGATTTTCTCAATAAGGCAAATAACCGTCTGAAAGCAGGAGAAAGCAATATTCTGGAAAAAACTACGGCTTCCAATCAGAAATCTTCTATTGAAATTCAGCTGAAGCAATTGCGCCAGGAGCTTACTGTGCTGGGATATCAGCTTCAGTGGCTTTTAAATACAGAAACAGATTTTCTTCCTGAAGATCAGAAAATTTACCATGGAGGTTTTAAAGAGGAGCTTAGCTTGCATCCGGCTATTAAAGTATTACAGCAAGAGAAAAATATTTCTAAACAGCAGATTGCCCTTGAAAAAGCAAAAATGCTTCCCGGACTTCAGCTGGCCTACAACCTCAACAGCTTCAAAGGGATGGGCGCAGATGATAAAGTGTACAACGGTACACCACAGTTTCATTCTGTACAGCTTGGAGTTTCAGTTCCTGTTTTTTCCGGAGGGCAGAAAGCCAGAATTCAGGCCGCAAAAATTGCTGAATCTGTTGTGGACAGTGATATTGCCAATATGGAATTCAACCTGCAGAATCAATACAGAAAGGCATCCGGAATTTATCAGGCTAATCTTGACATTGTTTCACAATATGAAAACTCAGAATTGAAAAATGCCGATATCATCACTGAAACAGCCAAAAAACAGTTTCTTGCAGGAGAAATCAATTATCTGGAATTTGTCATCCTGATCAATCAGGCGGTTACTTTAAAAAGCAGCTATACCGATGCAGTCTGGAAACTGAATCAGAGTGCTATAGAGCTGGAATATCTTACTTTAAATCCATAACAATGAAACATACATTTAAAATTATATCATATTCCCTGTCAATAATTGGATTACTCATGTTTTATGAGTGTAAAGATAATAGCAAAGCAGAGCCGGAATCTGCAGCGATACATTCCAAAAACGAAAACGTAGTAACGCTTACCGATGCTCAGCTGAAGAATGCACCCGTAGTAACGACAGTACTCTCTATGCAGAAGATTTCCTCCGTTTTAAAGCTGAACGGAATGATAGATGTACCGCCCCAAAATCTGGTTTCTGTCAGTATTCCTTTAGGCGGATACCTGAAATCGAGCAGCCTGCTTCCGGGAAAGCCGGTGTCAAAAGGACAAGTCATTGCTGTGATAGAAAATCCACAGTTTATTCAGCTTCAGCAGGATTATTTAATGGCAAAGTCTAAAAATCATTTTGCCCAATTGGATTACAACCGTCAGAAAACCCTTAACCAAAGCCAGGCCACCAGCGATAAGGTAATGCAGCAGGCTCAGTCTGAAATGAACAGCCAGAAAATTCTGATGAACTCCCTGGCTCAGCAGCTACGTCTTATCAATATTAATCCTGAATCTCTCAATTCGGGAAGTATTCAGAAAAGCGTACCGGTTTACAGCAGTATCAATGGCTTTGTAAGCAAAGTCAACGTGAACATCGGTAAATATGTCAATCCTTCCGATGTTCTTTTTGAACTCATTAATCCGGAAGATATTCATCTTAATCTTAAAGTATATGAAAAAGATCTGGCTAATCTGAAGAAGGGGCAAAGATTTGCTGCGTATACCAATACTGAACCCGATAAAAAATACTACGGTGAAATTCTGCTGATCAGCAAAGATGTGAGCCCGGGCGGATGGGCTGAAGTACACTGTCATTTTGAAAAATATGACCAGAGCCTTGTACCGGGAATGTATATGAATGCAGAGATCGAAACCAGTACTTCTTTTTCCAATGCTGTTCCTGAAGAGAGTATTGTCAATTTCGAAGGAAAAGACTTTGTCTTCGTTGAAGAAAAGAAACAGACCTACCGATTGACTCCTGTAACATCAGGTGAAACAGAAAACGGATTCGTACAGATTATGAATACTGACGATTTTAAGAATAAAAAAATAGTCATCAAAAATGCATATACACTTCTTATGAAACTTAAGAACACTGCAGATGAATAAAAATTATAGTAAAATAAAAAGACTTATAAATAAATACAAATTATGAAAACATCATCTTTAATAAAATCAGGAGCAGGATTTATTGTCCTGTTTCTGATTACAATTCAGTTTTTTGATACTGATAAAAATATAGCGGCAGCTCCTTCAGAAAATGCTATTGAAAAGCATTACCAGGTTCCGGATCATATACAGGGATTATTAAAAGCAAGCTGTTATGACTGCCATTCCAACACCACGGCTTATCCGTGGTACAATAACATACAGCCTGTAAAATGGTGGCTGGCAGATCATGTGAACTCAGGAAAACGGCATCTCAATTTTGATGAATTTAACAGCTATCCAAAAGAGAAAAAATTAAAGAAACTTGATGAGGTTGCAGAAACCATCAGGGAGGGTGAAATGCCCCTTACATCCTATACCGTTCTTCATCAGAATGCAAAGTTGTCTGATACCCAAAAGTCAGAAATAGAACAGTGGGTAAAAGAAACCAAAAAACAGATTGAGTAGCAGGTTGTTAAAAAAAGAAATAGTATTCTGATATAACAAAAACAATCAGTAAATTTAATATCATATCCATATCGTATGAATTACAATATACCGGAAAATTTGAAGGGACTTACAGAATCTGAAGTAACCGCTTCCAGAAAAAAATACGGATATAACCGTCTCGAAGCGGTTAAGAAAGAATCATGGACAGATCTTCTTCTCAACATCCTGAAAGAGCCGATGCTGATTCTTCTTATATGCGTTTCCTTCATTTATGTACTTACAGGAGATTATGGCGAGGCTTTATTTATGTTTGCTGCTATTGTTGGAGTTACTGCAATTTCTTTTTATCAGGATAACCGGAGCAAAAAGGCACTGGAAGAACTTGAAAAATTGAATGAACCTTTAAGTAAGGTAATCAGGGATTCAAAGATTATAGATATTCCTACTTTTGAAATAGCAGTCGGAGATCTGTGCATTACCGAAGAAGGAAAACTCATCAATGCAGACGGAAGAATTGTTCACAGTAACGATTTTTCTGTCAATGAATCTTCCCTTACGGGCGAGAGCTTTTCTGTTTTCAAGGACAGCAGATCCGAAGATAACAGAGTCTACAGCGGAACAATCACTGTGTCCGGACTTGCCGTTTTTGAGGTAGAGAATATTGGAAAAGAAACTAAAGTAGGAAAAATAGGACAGTCTATACTCAATATAAAAGCAGAAATATCTCCTTTACAGCTTCAGATCCGGAACTTTGTAAAGGGAATGGCTGTTATCGGAGTCATTATCTTTCTTGCAGTATGCATCTTCAGTTTTGTTAAAACAGGAGATTTTGTGACCAGCTTACTCAGCGGACTCACATTGGCAATGTCTGTTCTTCCTGAAGAAATTCCCGTAGCCTTTACAACCTTTATGGCTTTGGGGGCATGGAAACTGATGCGGGAAGGAATTATCATTAAACGAAGCAGTATTGTAGAAACCCTGGGAAGCGTTTCCGTAATCTGTACTGATAAGACAGGTACGATTACTGAAAACTCCATGAAGTTGAAACATCTTTATGACTACCGTTCCGATAGAATTTATGAAGAGCCGGAGTTTGGAATAACAGCGCTGCATGAGCTTATTGATTATGCGATGTGGAGTAGTGAGCCCGTACCTTTTGATCCCATGGAAATAACACTGCATAAGGTCTATGAGCAGGCCCGGAAGCCTGACCAAAGAAAAAATTATCAGCTGTTTCATGAATATCCGCTGGAAGGCAAGCCGCCGATGATGACCCATCTTTTCGAAAATGAACAGGAAAACCGCATAATTGCAGCTAAAGGAGCTCCGGAAGCCATCATCAGTGTTTCCGATCTTTCAGAAGAAGAAAAAAACAAAATAAGAAAGTTAATAAAGAATTTTGGAGAACAGGGATTCAGGGTTCTTGGTGTTGCCAGATCTCATTTTGAAGGAAATGATTTTCCGGATAAACAGCAGGATTTTAAATTTGATTTTTTAGGATTGACCGTATTTTATGATCCTCCCAAAAAAGGAATAAAAGAAGTATTTAAACATATCTACGATGCCGGTATTAAAGTAAAAGTCATTACAGGAGATAATGCGGATACTACCAAAGCCATTGCATTGCAGGCAGGAATAGAAAACAATACTCCGCCAGTTAATGGAAGTGAAATAGCAGCATGTTCAGAATCGGACCTTATAAAACTTTCTGAAGAGACTACTTTGTTTACAAGAATGTTTCCGGAAGCAAAGCTCGAAGTGGTTTCTGCCTTGAAAGCGCAGGGCCATGTAGTGGCCATGCTGGGGGACGGAGTGAATGACGGCCCTGCTTTAAAAGCGGCTCATATTGGAGTGGCAATGGGAAATAAAGGAACTGAAATTGCCAAATCAGCCGCAGCACTGGTCATCACCAATGACGATCTGGATAAGCTCGTAATTGGGGTTGCTGCAGGAAGAAGAATTTATGCCAATATAAAAAAAGCGGTCCAGTATATTATTTCTATTCATATTCCTATTATACTCACCGTTTCTTTACCTTTATTTCTGGGCTGGGTATTTCCCCATATTTTTACTCCGGTGCATGTGATTTTTCTGGAACTGGTTATGGGGCCGACGTGTTCCATTGTTTATGAGAATGAACCAATGGAAAAAAATGCGATGCAAAGGCCTCCGAGACCATTGACAGATACTTTTCTGAACTGGAGAGAGCTCACAATAAGCATAATTCAGGGGATCATCATTACCGCAGGAATATTATGGCTGTATCAGTACTCTGCCAGCCACGGAAATGGTGAAGCTAAAACCAGAGCACTCGTTTTCACTACGCTTATATTTTCCAATATACTGCTGAGTCTGGTGAACCGTTCTTTCTATTACAGCATGGTGGAGTGTTTTAAGAACCGAAACGTCCTGCTTGCCGGAATTTCAGTATTGGTTGTAATTTTCCTTCTGATTATTCTCTATGCAGCTCCTGTTTCCGGGTTTTTCAGCGTAACCGCTCTCAGCATAGAAGAACTTGGACTGGCACTGCTCACTGCTTCAGTTTCCGTACTGTGGTTTGAGGTTTATAAATTCATAAAAAGACTTTATTTTAGGAAATAATCTATAATAAGAAAATAGAATTTAGATCGTATGCAGGAAATCAGATATGGACATTATACAAAGTCTGTAGGAATGAGTTCAGATATTATTTCTCTGAATCTCAGATTCAGGTAACTGATGGATATAGTAATAAATATAAACTGTTTGAGTTCCTTTTTACAAAAAATGATTCAAACAGTTTTTGTTTGGATATAATAAACATCCATAATCATTTAGTAATTTGTTTAAAATTAAGATCAATCTTTCAACTTTGGAATTTACAAAATCATTTCAGCAGGATGGAAGAAGAATGGCCTATCCGTATATGTACAGAGTTTTAACAAACAGTACAAAAATATTGTACATTTTCAACACCTCAACATCAAACAAAATTGAGAATTATTACCAACAATATCTACACTACTGAAATTTTATATCTACAGAATTACTTTGTTATTACCTTAATGATCATTGTAGATTTGTTCCATCATAAGTACTAATGAAACCTTGCAGCTTACGTTGAAAGCATTTAAATAATTTAACATTAATAAACGTCCATATATTAATAAAAAGATAACATATTTTATGTTATATTGATTTGATTTTTCCCCGGAGAGATCCGGGGATTTTTCTTTTCATAACTTAGGGTAAAAATCAACTATAGAAGTAAAAGAAATAGCTTTTTAGCAAATTAATGACCGAAAATGGTAAGATGTTGGGAACTGATTTTTAATAAAACTACGATGTCCGGGAAATCATTTTCATTTACTCTCCAAAATTTACGTTAAACTTTTGAGCTGATCGCAAAAGTATTACAAGTATAAAAATTTTATTTTTTAATCGAATATCTCACGTAATCATGTTTTTTTAAAATAAACACCAATGGAGAAAGATGATATACAAAGTAAACTTTTATAAAAATTGATAAACCCATCTTTAACAATTTAATTATACTCATTTTCCAACATCTGCTGACAAATTTTTAAATTAATTTGTTAATATTATAAAATGATCTATTTTTAGTATTTTATTACCAAAATACGATTAAATGCCAAAAAAAATTATTAGAAATCTTCAAATTGGAGTGGTAATTTCTTTGATGCTTCTGATTGCTAGTTCCATAGCATCTTATATCAGCATACATAAGCAGATGGAGAATAGGAAAGAGTTGTTAAAAAATAAGGAATCTATAAGCTTGGCAAAAGATATCTTAAATACTCTTTTAAATGCTGAAACGGGAAATAGGGGATATCAGCTTACCGGCCGGGAAAATTTTCTTGAACCTTTCAATAAAAGTAAGGATGAATATCCGCTTCTTGTTTCGAATATAGATAGGCTTAATCTTAAGAATAAAGATCAGATTAATGTCCTAAATGAACTTCTACATGCTTCGGAAATGATGATGAAGGAATATTTCATGCTGATTGAGAATCGTAGAAAGGGAATATTAATGAGTCCGGAAGAACTTTTACAAGACAAGGAGGCTATGGACAGATGCCGCAGGCTCGTTCAGAAATTTGTAAAAAATGAGGAAGTTCAACTTAACATCAAAAATGAAGATTTGAATAAATCTTCCAACTGGACTGTTTTGTTCATCATTTTTTCTTCCATTGCAGCGATTGGTGTCACCGTTTTTGTCTATTTACAACTAAAATCTGATCTTATTCGTCGTGGTAAGTTAGAAAAAGATCTGTCTTACACTAAGGAAATGCTTGAGGAAACAGGCTCAGTAGCCCAGGTGGGAGGCTGGGAAGCCAATATGAAGACCGGAAAGCTTTTCTGGTCTCAAAGTACTAGAGAAATTCATAAAGTAGAAAATAATTTCCAGCCTACTTTTGAAAATGCCCTTGGATTTTACAAAGGAAAAAGCAGGGATAGAATAAAATATCTTTTTAACAGGGCAATACAACAGGGAATTCCTTTTGATGAGGAGCTTCAGCTGTTGCGTAATGATGGCGCTACGATCTGGGTAAGAGTAAAAGGCATTCCCGAATTTGAAGGTGATAGTTGCAAAAGGGTTTTCGGAATCATTCAGGACATTGATGCCTTCAAAAAAATGTTTCTTGAAGTTACCCGAAAGGAGGCTATAATGCAGTCTTTTGCCACTGATGTTCCTGTTCCTTTGGCTATGTTTGATAAAGACCTTAACTATATTGCTGTAAGCAGCAGATGGAGAGAGGAATTTAACATGAATGATATAGATCTTATCGGTAATAATCTTTTCACAATATCACCTAATATTCCCGAAGAAGGAAAAGAGATCTATAAGAATGCGCTGTTGGGAAAAACGTACATCAACGGTGATTTTACGTTAAAGGTGGAAGGAAAAGAAGAAATTCAGCATTACGACCTTAAAGTGGGACCTTGGTATCTTACAAAAGATGAAGTAGGTGGTGTCATTATTTCCATACAGAATATTACCAATGCTGTAAAGATCAATGAAGAACTGAAAAATGCCAAAGAAACAGCAGATACAGCCAGCCAAGCAAAATCCGAATTTCTTGCCAATATGAGTCATGAGATCAGGACTCCTTTAAACGGAGTTATAGGTTTTTCAGACCTTCTCCTCACGACACCGCTGAATGAAACACAGATGCAATATCTGAATTACATCAATGAGTCTGGGGAAAATCTTCTTAGCATCATCAATGATATATTGGATTTTTCTAAAATAGAATCCGGAAAAATGGAGCTCTTGATTGAAAAATGTGATGTTTATGATATGCTGAGCCAGGTGATCAATGTGATTATTTATCAATCCCAGAAAAAAGATATTGAACTTCTGCTCAATATTGAGCCGGGTCTACCGAAAATACTTTTTATGGATGAAGCAAGATTAAAACAGATCCTGATCAACCTTCTTGGGAATGCTGTGAAGTTCACAGAAAAGGGAGAGATTGAGCTGAAAGTTGAGAAATTGCGCATGGATGATCGTACTATTGCTTTGCGCTTCTCGGTAAGAGATACTGGGATTGGCATCCCTGTTGAGAAACAAAAATACATTTTTAACGCCTTTACACAGGAAAACAGTTCCATCAGTAAACAATATGGTGGCACGGGTCTGGGACTTACGATTTCAAACAATATCCTGGGATATATGGGAAGCCATTTGTCGCTGAACAGCGTAAAGGAAAAAGGTTCTGTATTTTTCTTTGACATTGAGATTCCTTACGAGATCCCTCAATTGAGAGATGAGGAGGACATAACTATTAAAACAGCCTTAGTGGTTGATGATAATGAAACCAACAGAATCATTCTTGAGCACATGCTTACCTATAAAAATATCAAGTCTACCTTGGCTTCTAATGGGATGGAAGCCTTAGAGATCCTGTTGAAAGGTGAGCGCTTCGATGTGATCCTGATGGATTATCATATGCCTGTTATGTCCGGATTGGAAACAATAGATAAAATAACAGGACTGTTCAATCAGCGAAATGAGACTTCTCCATTTATAGTACTTTCTTCTTCTTCTGAAGAACTGGGCATACTTAGTTCAGTTAGAAAAATAGAAAATGCACATTTATTATTGAAACCCATCAAATCTCATGATCTATACAAAACTTTAAAAAAGGTAGACCAAAGTTATACGGTAAAAATTAATAAGGATCAGTCTGAGAAAACTTCGCATGTATTTGACTCGGAATTAGAAGTGCTTTTGGTTGATGATAACGTGGTGAATATGGTCTTGAATAATAGAATAATGAGATCTCTTGCACCCGGTATACATCTAACGGAAGCAGTCAATGGGCTGCAGGCTTTGGAAGAATGCAGGAAAAAACAGTTTTCCATTATTATGATGGATGTACAGATGCCGGTAATGAGCGGTATTGAGGCAACACGAAATATTAGAATGCTTCCGGGGTATGAACATATACCAATCATAGGTGTTACAGCTGGAAATGTGCTGGGTGAAAAAGAAAAGTGCCTTGAAGCCGGAATGAATGATTTCCTTCCCAAACCTGTAAAGCAGGCGGACCTTCTTGAAGTACTCAAAAAATATATTATTGTTTAGAAATTATGAAAAAACAGGGCTTGATTTCTTATTAAAATAGAAAGGAAATAAAATAATGTATCGCGCTGTTTGGCAAATTTGTAGCCCCACCAGGAATCGAACCTGGATCTAAAGTTTAGGAAACTTCTATTCTGTCCATTGAACTATGAGGCCGGGGTTTGACTCATAAAAATACAAATTATTTAATAATCAATAATGAATGCAGAGAATGGAGACTGGGGCAAAGATGTTTGTACCGTTTTGTACATTTTATAGCAAATATGCGAAAATACTTCTATAAAAGGATGTAGGATAAAAGAATCTGCCCTTTAGAGGCAGATCCAGTAGATAAATACATCTCATTTTTTTAATTAGACAACAATAAAAAGCACAGCCGACAATGCTGTGCTTAAATTTTTATTTCAAATTTAATTGCAATTTCAAGAGTAGTAAGAAAAGCAAATAAAGTTTCCACTTCGATGTTTATTACATAGTAAATGTAGTAATTATTTTAATACGAAATATGAATTAAATGTTAAAATTCACATGTTATCCACATTTTTTTGTGGATAAGTCTGAAACTAATTTAAAATCCAGGCTTTAGCAGCCTCCAGATCCATATCGTGGCCTTCTTTGGATTCTACCGGAACGTCCGGATCAATTTTCCCGTAGTAGACTTTCCCGTTTCGGTCCATTTCATAAGAAGAAGCCAGAGCAAAGCTTTTACCATCGCTTAACGGATAAATACTATTGGCCGAAGTATAGCCCGCAGATGGTTTTCCAAAGAGTTTTACATTGCTTTTTCCAATAAATGCAATTGTTGTAGCTTCTCCTGAACTGGCGGTGCTTGGACCTATCAGAACTGCAATTTTAGATTGTCCGCTTTTAAGATTATAAGGTTCTGTAATTTTATTGGAACCAAACTTCCTGTCTTTATAAATCCATGGAGTTTTTTTATCCTTATATACAAAATATCCCAAAGTTCCTTCTCCAATCAGACTTCCGAGACCTCCGATCATAGGATACATATTTCCTCCTGTATTGCCTCTCAGATCTACAATCCAGCCTTTAATCGTATTTTCAGAGTCCAGCTTTTTAATCATATTGTGAATCTGCAGGGCAAAATCATTTCCAACTTCTGTGTTGACGGAACCAAAGCCGGGAACAGAAATATAGCCAATATTCTGATCAATCAGTCTGGAATCAGGCTTTGCCTCATTGGTGTTGCTTTTCTTTTGTTTTTCTGAACGTTCTTTGCCGGAAATAAATGAATGGTTATCACCGACCTGTCTTAGATTTTGTATAATATAGCTCAATGCAGGGTCTGTATCATCTATGGTTTTCATGCCTTTTGAAAGATATTGAAGGTTGGTTTCAATATTTTTCCAGTCCAGTTGGTCTGAAAAGATTGAATTCTTTTTCACAATATCTTTAAACTCCTGAATATATTTTGCAGATTTTTTCGAAGGTTCTTCATTTGAAAATGCAATTCTGTTCAGTTCAAAGTGATCAAACCAAACCGTTCCGTTTCCTGAGAATACGCCTCCAAGAAGAAGGCTTTTTACATTTTTATCAACAGTGAAAATTAAAGAATATTTTGTCCAGTCTTTATTCAATGCAATGGACTTTTGTTGTGACTCTGAGTTTCCAAAGTCAATCATCTGCCCCTTTTCATCCTTCACCTGTGTCCATAGATTGATTTTCCCATTGGTGTTCTGAGATTTTACATAAGCACTGATTTCTATTTTTTGCAATTGTTGAATATCAAGAGGTACTTTTTGAGAAAAAGATTGAAAGTCTTTGGAATGATCAGCCTTTCCTATAAGCTGCATAGAGGCTTTTCCTCCAAAATATTGGGTATAATCTACTTTTCCTTCGTACGAATCTGATTTTTTTATATTCCAGTGATTGGGTAATCCATCGGTCATGTTCTCAAAACCGGCATTTTGTATCTGAGCTTGCACTGAGCAGAACAGAAATGCTGCTATAATCGTGAAGGACAATTTTTCCATAGTTATTAATTTTGACTAAAATAAAAAACTTGCCAACAACTTTATACTCTATTAACAAAATTTTAGTAATGGTTTAGAAGGATTAACATTTTACCATCAAAAAGGAGCTGCAAAAAGGCAGGATCGATTGTAGTTCATGAATTGTTTATGTGACAGAATAAAAAAATGATCTCAGTTCATCTGCAAATAGATGAGGTAATTCCAGAGCGGCAAAATGGCCACCTTCATTCATCTTTTTAAAGCTGGTGACATTCACGAAACGTTCTGCCCATTCTTTCGGAAACTGAGCTTCACGGGGAAATACAAGCACTCCGGCCGGAACATTGCTCTTTTGATGCACATGTGTTCCGCTCCATAAAGTGGCTGCATCTTCCTTATACATTCTGGCAGAAGAACCAATGGTTTGGGTTACCCAATAAATCATAATATTGGTAAGCAACTCATCTTTTCCGCCAAATGCTGTTTCAATCATTTCAGGTGATGCACCCGTATTGATAAAACTTATGATCCAGCCTGCCAGTCCGACAGGAGAGTCATTAAGACCATAGGCCAGAGATTGAGGTTTGGTAGACTGTACCATGGCGTAAGCTCCTTCACTGTACCACCATTGCTGAACAAACTGTGCGAATTTCTGTTCCTCTTCACTCATTGTAGCAGGGTCTTCCTGGCCGGTGGGGTAGCCAACATCTGTAAGGTGAACAGCTTCCAGGGCTTCAGGATATTTTGAAGTCAATGCTTTTACGACTCCCATTCCGATATCTCCTCCGGCAGCACAGAATTTTTCATAACCAAGGACTTCAGTCATCAGTTTTTTCCACAGATCTGCCACCTTCTCACTGCTGACCGCTGTTTTATCAGAAAAGCCAAATCCCGGAATAGAAGGAATAACAAGATCAAAACTCTGTTCACCTTCCGTAAGCAGTGGAATAATTTTATGAAAGCGGTAATAGCTGTCCGGCCAGCCATGCGTAAGGATCAGCGGCTTAGGATTTGAGCCTTTTCCTCTGATGTATTGAAAATGAATCAAAATTCCGTCAATCCGGGTGACATACTGTGGATGCTGATTCAATTGCTGTTCGTGCATCTTCCAGTCGTAATCATTGATCCAATAGCGGGTAAGTTCTTTCAGGTATGTTTCACTGGTGCCGTAGTTCCAGCCGGATCCTTCCATTTCTCCAGGCCAGCGGACATTTTGCAGACGGTTTTTAAGATCGGTTATCACTGATTCGGGGATGTTTACTGTAAATGGTTCCATATTATGATATTTTATTTGGTGTAAGTTTGTTTTATGGAAAATATTGATAGTAAGATAGTTATCAAAGTTAAAAACTTTCTCTTTTAATACATGTTGTCAAAATCATAAATTTTTGATTTTTTTTGAGGGAAAAAATGTAACTTTAATTCATTAAAATCTCGTAATACATATTACTGTGAGTCGGGTTATTTTTTCAACCTGAACATCTTAGGTTCAATTTTCTGAACCCTATACATTTATTATATCATATTTAGAAGCAAAGACATGTGTTATTTGCTGTGTCAACGGTCATTAGCGGTTATTCTGCTTTTGATTACTGATATTTTAATATTAAAAAATCATTATGAAAACCTATAAAATTGCCGTAATCGGCGGTACAGGAAAATCGGGACAATATCTGGTCCGAAAATTACTGGAGAAAGGCTATTCCCTAAAGCTTTTATTAAGACAACCTGAAAATTTTGCTCTTCAAAACCCATTGATAGAAATGATAAAAGGAGATGCAAGGGATGAAACAGCCATTTGTAATTTAATTGAGGGAACTGATCTTGTCATGAGTACTTTGGGACAGCCAAAAGGAGAGAAGTCTATCTTCAGTGATGCTGCCAAAAATATCATCAAAGCAATGAATCATTATGGGAGTAAGCGTTATATTGTAACGACTGGTCTCAGTGTAAATACAGCATCTGATCATAAAAGTGAGCGGGTAAAAATGGCTACAGACTGGATGTATCAGAACTATCCTGAGACAACCGCCGATAAGCAGAAAGAATATGAACTTCTTCTGGAAAGCCATCTGGACTGGACGTTAGTAAGATTACCACTAATTCATCTTACAGAGGAAAGCTTTCCAACGGAGACAAATCTTATAGATTGTAAAGGAGAAAGCATCAGTGCTACAGATCTGGCTGATTTTATGGTTTCTCAGATTGAAAATTCTGACTATATCAGGGAAAGTCCGTTTTTGTATAATCTGAAAGAGTAAAGAATCTATAAAGAAGAAACTGCCACAATCTTGTCATTCTGAATGAAACGAAGTGTAATGAAGAATCTTATATCATTGGTTATTAATGAGATTTTTCCTTCGTCAGAATGACAATTGTGGCAGTTTTTTATTGGGCGTTAAGGTTTTCTATTTTTTGCGGCCATACATCAGGATGCGCTTAAATGCATAGATAGCCGGATATTTTGTAAACCTTTTTGCAATACGCGATTTAAATTCGGAGATGAATTGTTCTTTCTGATCTCCTTCCAGACGTTCTAAATAAGGTAACAATGCAGTTCCTGAAATAAAGGTGTATAAAGCCCCGTGATCATCCGCAATAATAGGGTATACCTTCTGAAATATTTCAATATCCTGAATTCCGTTATCAAATAATATCTGAGCATACTCATCCATTGAAAGCACCGGAGAATCACGGTTGAAATGATTTAACTGGGATGCGTAGGGTTCTTCACCTGCCATTTCTGTCAGAATCTGATTGAGGATATTCTCCTTCTGAACAGGCATTTGAATTGCTAACTGTCCATTCTCTGAAAGTAATCCAATGATTTTAGGAAATAAAGTTTCGTGATCATCAGCCCACTGTAAAGCGGCATTACTGAAGACAAGATCCCATTTCTGATCAGACTTTGCAGCTTCTTCAATGCTCTGAAGCTTAAAATGTAAATGATCGTTTTCAAATTTCTTCGATTTTTCAAGCATTTCTGCTGATGAATCAATTCCTAAGAATGTAGAGCCTGTGAGTTTTTCCGTAAGAATAGAAGTCTGTTCTCCGGTTCCACAGCCTAAGTCAATAGCTTTAATATTGTTTTCAGGCTTGATTAACGCTGCTAAATCATAAAATGGCTTATAACGTACATCTTTGTACTGATCATATAATTCGGGGTTCCAGGGCATAAATAATAATTTTGTAATGGGTTGATAAGTTGAATAAAGATAAGTAATCTCAATAAAAAACCGGCTGTTTAAAAACAGCCGGTTGTATTTATTGTTCCAGTTTTTCTTTGATGTATTTTGCCGTATAGGACTTTTTATTTTTTGTCAGATCTTCAGGTGTTCCTGCAAATACAACTTCGCCACCATGTTTTCCGGCTTCCGGACCGATATCGATAATATAATCGGCACATTTGATGATATCAGGCTGATGCTCAATAACAATCACTGAATGTCCAAGATCAATCAAAGCCTGTAATGACTTCAGTAATTTCTGAATATCGTGGAAGTGAAGCCCTGTGGAAGGCTCATCAAAAATGAATAACGTTTTATCAGTTGTTACTCCTTTTACAAGGAATGAAGCCAGCTTCACACGCTGTGCCTCACCGCCGGAAAGGGTAGAGGAGCTTTGTCCCAGCTGTAAATAACCTAAACCTACTTCCTGCAAAGGTCTCAGCTTCGTAACTATTTTCTCCTCGTTATTATCTTTAAAGAACTCCAATGCTTCATCTACGGTCATATGAAGAATATCAGAGATGTTTTTCTCATCAAATTTTACTTCAAGGATCTCATTTTTGAATCGTGTTCCTTTACATACCTCACATTCAAGCTCGATATCCGCCATAAACTGCATGGAAACATTGATCACTCCTTCGCCTTTACATTCATCACATCTTCCGCCATCTACGTTGAAAGAGAAGTGTTTAGGCTTATAACCCATCATTTTGGCTACTTTCTGCTTGGCAAAAAGATCACGGATATCGTCGTAAGCCTTTAGATAAGTTACAGGATTTGAACGGGATGATTTTCCAATAGGGTTCTGGTCAATCAGTTCAATGTTTTTGATCAGTTTTTTTGGAAATTCTACAGCATCATAATCTCCTTTTTTACCGCCCATTCCCAACTGGATCTGGATGTCATTGGTAAGAATTTCTTTCATCAAAGTAGATTTTCCACTTCCTGAAACTCCGGAAATGACTACCAGACTTTCCAAAGGAACATCTACATCTATATTTTTAAGATTATTTTGACGGGCTCCTTTAATGTGAATCCATTCTTTTGCTTTTCTTCTTTTCTTCGGAACTTCTATTTCAAGTCTTCCGGTAAGGTATTCTGAAGTAAGTGTACTGGCTTTTTTCAGATCCTTATAATCTCCGGCAAATACCAGTTCCCCACCAAGATAACCTGCTTCCGGACCAATATCAATAATATAGTCCGCTGCTCTCATTACATCTTCGTCATGTTCTACCACAATCACGGTATTTCCAAGGTCACGAAGATTTTTCAATACTTCAATCAGGTTTTCCGTATCTTTAGAATGCAGCCCGATAGAAGGCTCATCCAGAATGTAAATAGAACCTACCAAAGAACTTCCTAAGCTTGTTGCCAGGTTGATTCTCTGACTTTCTCCTCCTGAAAGGGTATTCGATGTTCTGTTTAATGTTAAATAACCTAATCCTACTTTTAATAAAAATTCCAGACGGGTAGTGATTTCGTAAATCAGTCTCTTGGCGACTTCTTTGTCATGATCTGAAAGTTTTAATCCGTTGATCACCGGAGCCAATTCATCCAAAGGAAGTTCAATCATCGACTGGATATTGTGTCCGTCTACTTTTACCCAGCTTGTTTCTTCACGAAGTCTCAATCCTTCACATGTCGGGCAAAGGGTTTTTCCTCTGTAACGGGAAAGCATTACTCTGTACTGGATTTTATAAAGGTTTTCTTCAAGCATCTTGAAGAAATTGTTGATGCACGGGAAATTACTCCTTCCGTCACCTTTCCAAAGGAAGTTTTTCTGTTCTTTTGTTAATTGATGATAAGGTTTGTGGATAGGGAAATCACCTGCTTTTTTGATGAAATCCTTTTTCCATTCGCTCATGGTTTCTCCCCGCCAGCAGACAACGGCATCTTCGTAGATGGATAATGTTTTATTTGGAACTACAAGATCTTCGTCAATTCCGATCACTTTTCCGTATCCTTCACATGCCGGACAGGCTCCATATGGATTATTAAAGCTAAAAAAATGAACGTTGGGCTCAAGGAACTCCATTCCGTCCAGCTCAAATTTATTGGAGAATTCTTTTATCTTCTCAGTATTTGTATTCTTTAATGAACAATATCCGCGTCCTTCATAGAATGCCATTTGAATAGAATCTGCAAGTCTTTGTAAAAAGCTTTCGTCTTCCTCATAGGAGAAACGGTCGATGACAAGATTAATCGTCATTCCTTTTTCCGGAGCAAAACCAAAACTTTCCAGATCTTCAATCCCGGCTACATTTCCATTAATTTCAAGTCTTGTGAAACCTGCCAGCTTTAAAACATTCAGGGTTTCTTTAAAATTGTCTGCATCATATTCCAATGGAGCAGTTAATAGAAAGGAAGTATCTTTTTTTGAAGCCTTGATGAAGTCGACTACATCAGAAACCGAATCTTTCTTCACTTCTTCTCCCGAAACCGGTGAAAAGGTTTTCCCGATCCTTGCAAACAAGAGCTTCATATAATCGTAGATCTCTGTTGAAGTTCCCACCGTAGAACGAGGGTTGGAAGAAATTACTTTCTGCTGGATGGCAATAGAAGGGGCGAGTCCTTTGATATCATCTACTTTTGGTTTTTCTAATTTTCCCAAAAACTGACGGGCATAAGAACTTAAACTTTCAACATATCTTCTCTGTCCTTCTGCGTAGATCGTATCAAAAGCCAAAGATGACTTACCGCTTCCCGAAACTCCTGTAATAACAATCAGTTTGTTCTTTGGAATAAGGACGTCTATATGCTTCAGATTGTTAAGATGTGCATTCTTAACGAAAATCTGCTTTTTTATATCTATTTCTGTTGTGTTAGCCATATTTTGTTTATTCATATAAAGACTGCACAGCATTAAGGCTGTCAGTAATGGTGTTTGGCTACAAATATTCTGTGGCCGGTATCAATTGAACTTTTACATATATCCTGATTCCTCTGAAATCTGTTGCTGCAATTTTTATAAATGCTGGCAAAATTACTATTGAAATAGAATACTTTCATCGTAAAATTAAGACCCACAAAATTACGAAATTTTAGCGAAAAATTTACGCTTATCTTATTGTTAAAAATTGTTATAATGATCGTTACATTGAACAGGTTAAACCCATATTTTGCTTTCAAAACCACCTGAAAAGGTGTATGTTTTGTGGACTTAATTTTATTTTGCTGTTTATTTTACAGTGTTTTATATAATTTTTTAAAATATATTGTGTTTTTTTATTGAACTATTGTTTTATATTGTAAAATTATTTAAAATTGCATTCATAAATATGTAATAGAGAAATGAGAAAATTATTCAGAGATCTGGTTACACATTTAATGAGAAAAAGATAGAAATTACTCCCTCAGAAAGATGCAGCTTCACGCTGCATCTTTTTTTATGACAACTATCATTTGCCTTTCTTCGTGAACTCCCTTACTTTTGGACTCTCTTAAAAAACTACGGAAACGATTATGATCAAAAAGATAGGAAGTGCTTTTTTTCTGGGATCTTTACTTTGGGTAAATGCACAGGAAAAGACAACAGATATTGAAAGCATTGAATTTCAGGGTAAATTTATCTCTACACCTTATAAAAGCGCTAACCAGAACATCAGCGTTATCACCAGAGAAGATATTGTAAATTCTCCGGCTAAAAGTATCGACGAAATTCTTCAACAGGTGCCGGGAATGGATATCAGAAGGAGAGGAGCTAATGGAGTGCAGAGTGATATCGGTTTCCGTGGTAGTTCTTTTGAGCAGGTTCTTTTATTATTGAACGGAATCAGAATGAATGACTCCCAGACCGGACATAATAATATGAATATTCCGGTAGATCTGGATGAGGTAGAAAAGATAGAAATCATAAAAGGCCCGGCTGCAAGACGTTTCGGACAGAATGCTTATGCTGGTGTTATCAATATCATCACCAGAAGTGTTCCGGGGAAAAAAGTGAAGATAAGCGCAGAGGGAGGAGATTACGGCAGCTATGGTTTGGGATTTAACGCGCAGATCGGAAATGAAAAATTCACGAACTCCCTGCAGGCGAATTCTGCTTCTTCAGAAGGGTATATGTTCAATACGGATTATGAGATCAGAAATGTATTTTATCAGGGAAAGCTGAATATCAAAAACGGAGATGTAAGAGTTCAGGCCGGCTTTTCGGAAAAGAAATTCGGAGCCAATGGCTTTTATGCTTCCAGTGCTGCAACGAAGCAGTATGAAGAAATGCAGGCTTCTATCGTAAGTGTAGCTCATCAGCAGACCTTTGGAAAGCTGAAGCTTAACTCTAATGTGTATTGGAGAAGAGGTCAGGATATGTACCTTTATGACAGATGGAATCCTGATTTTTACCGAAATATGCACATCGGAAATAATGCAGGTGGAGAGGTGAATTCCAGCTATCAGTGGGGGTTGGGAACAACCGGAATTGGTGTTGAGCTTAGAAAAGAATTTCTGGTCAGCAGTAATTTAGGAGACAGAAACCGTTTTGTATCTCAGGTTTTCTTTGAACATCATTTTTCATTACTGGATAAAAAACTGAATATCAGTCCGGGAATTTCATGGGCCAATTATTCTAAAGAAGGGAATTTCTTCTATCCGGGGCTTGATGTAGGCTATAACTTTAATGCTAATTCTAAAATCTACGGAAATATTGCAAAAGTACACCGTGTACCCACTTTTACCGAATTGTATTATGTGAGTAAAACGGAGCAGGGAAATCCGGATTTACAGCCTGAAAATGCGATTTCTTCAGAGGTAGGATATCAATATCTAAATAACAGAATTTTAGCAAAAATCAGTGGATTTCTAAGAAATTCCAATAATTCCATTGACTGGGTGAAAAAAGATCTCAGCGATAAAATATGGTATGCCCAGAATGTAGGTGATATCAAAACCAAAGGAATTGAAGCAGAGTGGAACCACAGACCGACAGATTGGTTAAAATATACGGTTGGCTATACTTATATTGACAGTAAGTATGAAGAAAAAGACGGTGTGGTTTCAAGATATATTCTGGACAATCTGAAGCATCAGTTTGTGTCCAAGTTAGAGGTGAAATTCCTGAAAAACTTTACCAATGAGCTTGTTTACCGTTACAATGAAAGAGTCAATCTGGGAACCTATAATCTTGTAGATGAGAAGCTGAGCTTTGCTAAAAAAGATTACTCAGTATATGTGTTGATTAACAATTTGACCAATACAAAATATACAGAAGCTTTTGGTGTCGGGATGCCGCAAAGGTGGTTCCACATTGGGTTTTCTTATACAATTAATATTAAGTAGGTGTTAATTTAATATTAATGAAAGTTAATATTAACAAATTGTTAAAAAATATACATTTGCAAAAATTTTTTATGAAACGTCTTATAGGCTTAGGTTTATTACTTGGAATATCTTTTTTTAAAGCACAGGAACACATTTCCAGCTTCAATGCAGTGACTCTGACCTATAAGTTTCATCCGAAATTTTTCCTGTACGCAGAGGGGCAATTGCGTGGTAACGAAGATTATACCTACCCCGATTATTATGAGATAAAAGGGGGATTAGGGTATAATCTTACCAAAAACCACAAACCTTTTGTTGGGCTGGGAAGATATGTCAACTATAAAGAACATAGCCTGAGCAGAGAAGAGTTCAGGGTATGGCTTCAGGATGTTATCGATGTTAAAAAAGGTGTTGTAAAGTTTGAAAACCGTTTTCGTGCTGAAAAGAGCTGGTTCTATGAGCCGAAAACAGATCAGACTTCCCAGAGAATGCGTTACCGATACCGTCTGAATGTAAGTGTTCCTTTAAACGCCAAAACCATCAAGAAAGGAACTGTTTTCGCCAATGCTTATGACGAAGTATTCTTTGTCTCTCCGATGAAGCCTACTTTCGCCAGAAACAGAGTCTATGGCGGTTTCGGCTATCAGATCGATGATTATTTTGGAATCGTGAGCGGATATCTGTGGCAGCGTGAATTTGAAGCAAAAGGGAACAAAAATTTACATTTCGTTTACCTTGCTTTAAACATCAACATCGATGGAACAGATCATCACACGAAGAGTTACGATTTCCCGGGTGCGGATTAATATTTCTCTATCAGATAACGATAGGCTTTCAGATATTTATTGAATCTTTTGATATCTTTAGGAGTAAGCTCTCTGTTTACTCTTCTGAGATCCATATTGTCTCGAAGGTCATTTAGTTTTACAGCTACAGAAAGGAGAGATCGTTCCGTTCTTTTGATGAATTCATCATAATCTTCTTCCGGATCAAGCTTTGTAAGGCAGCTGATGGCAAAAATAAGATATTCAGGAAATCCCTCAGATCTTAAATAATCCAGACTAAACTCCTGTGGATGGTCTTCTACAACATCGTGAAGTACTCCAACGATTTTTTCATCCAGTGTTTTACCATAGTTCATCACACGCATTACGTGGGCAATGTAGGGAGCATGGTATTTATCGGTTTGTCCTTTATGAGCCTTATCGGCGATTTTGATTGCTTTATTCAGTAATTCTTCTTTTGTCATTTCTAATGAAAAATAGAGTACAAAAATAAAAAATGCCTTAAGAACTAAGGCATTTTTTATGAAGAATATTTTCAGACGATTTTACAGGTTTGTTTCATCCTCTATATGAGCATGCGGAGCATTGTTTTTTACAGATTCTATTCCGTTTTCCATACCATTGTCAGATTCATACATCTGGCTGGTTCCAATGATCTGCCCGTTTCCGGCTTTTAGATTAAAATAGCATCTGCCGTCATTGGCCGTATTTCTTTCAAATTTTGCATCTTCCTGTGCATTGAGTTTTACGGATCCGATTCCGCTTTCACAGGAAGGTTTGGTACTGTATCCCTGACTGGTTAAAATGACCTGTCCGTTTCCTGCTTTAAGATTAAACTGGAAGTCTCCGTTTGTTCTTTTAGAGATAATAAATTTTCCCATGGTGATAGTTTTTAGGTTGTATTGTGTTTATTTTGACGGTATTATCTTTTTTCGGCTTACCTGAAGCTTATCAGGAGTAACCGAATTTAGAATTTTATATTGTGAATAATCCTTTGAAGGCTCTTTTAAGGCCAGATAAAGGGCAGTATCTTTAGGCATATACGTCAATATCCTGTAAAATTCTTTTTGAGGATGCTCGGGCTTCACAGCAGAATATCCCGGGAATTTTCCTTTAGAAATGATCTTTGTTGTATCAATCTTTGGAGCAGGGACTAAATTGTCTTTTTTTTGTGCCGTAACCATAGCCGAAATGAGGACCAGGGGAAATAATAATTTCTTCATGTGTTATTTAATTTAGAATAAAAATAATAATTTTTTTTGAATATACTTATTGGCTGTCAATAAATCCAATGATCATCATCATAAATAAGGGTGAAAAACAAAAGCGCCCCAAAAATTGGGACGCTGAATCAAATTTATGTTATTAAAGACTAATAAGCTCCTTTCTCAATATAGTGAGCTGCTACTTTTTCAGTAAGGGCTACCACATTTGGATGGTTGGTATATTTAGTGAATCTTCTTAATCCAGAAAGCATCATTCTCTGCTCATCTCCTTCAGCAAAAGAAACAATTCCTTCTTTAGCTGCAGTGATGATTTTCTCAACAGCTTTGTAAAGATTTAACTGAGCCATAGCTGCTTCTACAGATTCAGGAGAGAAGTGTTTCTCTGCTCTTAGTACTGCAGATTCTGCCATGTAGATCTGGTTAAGGATTTCAGATGCATTCAATAATAAATGCTGTTGTTTTTCAATATCCATCATGTATTTCTGAAGAGCAGCTCCGGAAACCATTAGGAATACTTTCTTAAGGTTTGCGATAATTGCTTTTTCTTCGCTCATGAATTCTGAATAATCAGGAACTTCAAATGAAGGGATACCCATCAACTCTTTGCTGATCGCCATTGCAGGAGATAAAAGATCCAGTTCACCTTTCATGGCTCTCTTAATAAGCATTCCTACAGCCAGCAGTCTGTTGATTTCGTTAGTACCTTCATAAATTCTTGAAATTCTTGAATCTCTCCAAGCCGCTTCCATAGGAGTATCTTCAGAGAATCCCATCCCTCCGTATACCTGGATTCCTTCGTCTGCGGTGTGTTGTGCAAGATCAGAAACAAATACTTTAAGGATAGAACATTCAACAGCGAATTCTTCTACACCTTTTAATTCTGCTTCCTGATGGCTTAATCCTGCTGCAACAAGCTCATCAATTTTATCCTGAACATTTTTAGCGGCTCTGTAAGAACCTGCTTCACTTACGAAAACTCCGGTTGCCATTTCTGCCAGTTTCTTTCTGATCGCTCCGAAAGTAGCGATTGAAACACCAAACTGTTTTCTTTCGTTAGAGTACTGGATAGAGTGGTTTAAGATTCTTCTCTGTGCATCAAGACATGCGGCAGCCAATTTGATACGGCCTACGTTTAATGCATTTAAAGCGATCTTGAAACCATTGTTTCTTTCTCCTAAAAGATTTTCCACAGGAATCTTCATATCATTGAAGAAAACCTGACGGGTAGAAGAAGCACGGATACCCAGTTTATGCTCTTCCTCACCGAAAGTTAAGCTTTCAGGGTTTTCAAGTTCAGATCTGTTGATCACAAATCCTGTGATATTTTTATCATCATCAATTTTAGCGAATAATGTAAATGTATCTGCAAATCCTGCATTGGAGATCCACATTTTCTGACCGTTGATGATATAATGTTTTCCGTCTTCGGAAAGTTTTGCTCTTGTTTTCCCTGAATTGGCATCAGAACCGGCATCAGGCTCTGTCAAACAGTAAGCTCCGAATTTTGTTCCCGTTGCTAAATCCGGAAGGTATTTTTTCTTCTGCTCTTCAGTTCCGTAAAGAACGATAGGAAGCGTACCGATTCCCGTATGGGCTCCATAAGCTGTAGCCAATGAACCTGTAGTTCCTGATAGATAATCACAAGCAAGCATTGTAGTCACAAAGCCCATTCCAAGACCTCCGTATTCTTCAGGAACAGCGATTCCCAACATTCCCATTTCTCCCAGTTTACGCATGGTCTCTTCAGTAAATGCGTAATCTTTCTTCTCAAAACGTTCTCTTTGAGGAACTACTTCTCTATCTATAAATTCCTTCGCAGAATCACGAAGCATCTTTTGTTCTTCATTCAGTTCTTCAATACTGAAAATTTCATTTGCAGGAATCTGTTTGATCAGGAATTCCCCGCCTTTTAATGTAGCCATATATTATTTTGTTTTTTTAATTTTTTGAGACATTCAGATAATAGACGGATAGATGATAGATTATTAGTGGCGTCTATTTTCTATCTGTCTATTCTCTCTTTGTCTTTTGTCTTATTAGTCTTTATTTAAAGTATTCTGAAATACCATTGTTGCTTTTTGAAATTCTTCAATCTTAATTTCAAAGATTCAGTTTTTTCATCAGATAAATATTTTCTATGATTTGCTAACAATATTTGTGTTTGCAATTCAAATGAAGAACCTAAAGAAATATCCAAAAAATGACTAAAAGACTTATTTGTCCTGCTTGAACCTTCAGCTATATTTGATGGAATTGAAATTGCACATCTGTCCATTTGCTTTTTCAAACCATACTTTTCATAAGTCGGAAAAGTATCTGTAAGATCTAAAGTTAATCTTGATAATTTCATACTCATTTGCCAGATTTTAAGCTTTTTAAAATTGTGCCTCTTAAATCATTCATACATTTTTGGTGTCTTTAAGTCTATTATCTATCCGTCTATTCTCTATTTGTCTATTAAAGAAGTTCAAAAATAGAAGCTGCTCCTTGACCTGTTCCCACGCACATAGAAACCATTCCGTACTTGTTGCCTCTTCTTCTCATTTCGTCAAGAAGTTGTACCGTTAGTTTTGTTCCTGTACATCCAAGCGGGTGTCCAAGGGCGATTGCTCCTCCGTTTACGTTTAAGATATCAGGATTTAAGCCTAATTCTTTTTTGATTGCAACCGATTGAGAAGCGAATGCTTCGTTAAGCTCGATCAAATCGATATCTTTTAATTCTAAACCAGCCTGTTTCAATGCTTTTGGAATAGCATAAATTGGCCCCATTCCCATGATTCTTGGTTCTAATCCGGCTGCAGCATAAGCCACTAATCTTGCCTCAGGCTCCAGTCCTAATTCTTTTACCATTTCCTCACTCATTACCATTACGAAAGCGGCTCCGTCACTCATCTGAGAAGAGTTTCCGGCAGTAACACTTCCTCCGTTGGCAAATACAGGTCTTAGTTTTGCTAAACCAGCTAAAGAAGTATCTGCTCTAGGCCCTTCATCTACTGAAAAATCAAACTTTTTAGTCTGCAGTTTCTGATTTTCGTCCAGGAAATTATATTCTACAGGAACCGGAACAATCTGGTTGGCAAATTTACCTTCCTGATTAGCTTTTAAAGCCTTCATATGAGATTCAAAAGCAAACTGATCCTGTTCTTCTCTTGTAATATTATATTGTTTTGCAACTTCTTCCGCTGTATAACCCATTCCCCAGTAGTAATCAGGGTTTGTTTTTGCGATATCCGTTTCAGGAACCGGCTTATAACCTCCCATAGGAATATATGACATAGATTCTGTACCACCAGCGATGATACAATCTGCCATACCAGCCTGAATTTTCGCAGAAGCAATAGCAATTGCCTCACTTCCTGATGCACAGTATCTGTTCACGGTTACTCCCGGAACTTTATCGGTATTTAACCCCATCAAAGAGATCAGACGTGCAACGTTCAGTCCCTGTTCAGCTTCCGGCATTGCATTTCCTACGATAAGGTCGTCAATTCTGTTTTTATCTAATTGTGGTAGCTCAGCCATTAATTTTTCAATAACAGTAGCCGCCATGACATCAGGTCTTGTAAATCTTAAACTTCCTTTTGGAGCTTTTCCAACGGCAGTTCTGAAACCTTTTACTATGTATGCTGTTTTCATTTTTTTTGTTTAATTAAATTGTTTTAAGAATTTTTTGCCTCGTAGAGGTAAACTGTTCATAGATTTTGCTTTTGCTTTTGCGGAGCTCCGTAGGAGCGACCTGTTAATCATTAATCCATTCAAATAAATATTTTGGATCATATTCTATCTCAAATTTTGACATAAAATCCAGGTATTCTTCTCTAAAAGTTTTCTTTTTATGATGTTCTTCCTGATTTAAAATATATTTTACAACAGAATCAACACTGCTTTTAGAATAAGAAAAAGCTCCGTACCCTTCCTGCCAATTGAATTTTTCATCTACCCATCCTTTTTCATTGATGAATTTTGAAGAACCTGCTTTAATATCTCTTACTAAATCTGAAACCGAAAGTGTAGGATTCATACTTACAAGAATATGCACATGGTCAGGCATTGCAAAAACTGCGAATAATTTTTGATTTCTATTGGAAACAATACCTGTTATAAACTGATGTAATTCTTCTCTGTTTTCTTTTGAAATCAGATTTTGTCTTCCTTTTACCGCGAAAACAATTTGAATATAAATCTGAGTGTAGGTGTTTGCCATACATTAACAGGTCGCCTCTACGAGGCTTTCCGATTTTTTTAATTATTCATGCTATTAACAGTTCGCTCCTACGGAGCTCTCTATTAGTTTCTCAAAGGTTTCCCATTTTGCAACATATACTGAATTCTCTCTAAAGTTTTTCTTTCCCCACAAAGCTGAAGGAAAGTTTCCCTTTCAAGGTTCAATAGATATTGTTCTGTTACAACTGTTGGCTCCGATAGATTTCCGCCTACCATCACGTTGGCCAGTTTATCAGCGATTTTCTTATCGTGTGCAGAAATAAAGTTTCCGGTTAACATTTGGTCTGTTCCTACATAGAACATTCCTAATGCGTCTTTACCCAAAACTTTTACTTTCTGTTCGATGGGCTGGGTATAGCCTTGTTCTGCTAATAGTTTCGCTACTTTTTTCGCTTCAGCAATCTGTCTGTTCTTGCTAACTGAAACAATGTCTTTACCTTTTTCAAGGATTCCCATATCGTAAGCTTCATAAGCAGAAGTCGCTACTTTACCCATGGCGATGTTCATGAAAGCATCACGAAGTCTGTTATTTTTAACATCATCGTTGTGGAATTCTCTGGAAGTTCTTAAAGTCAGTTCCTTAGTACCACCACCGCCAGGAATTACTCCAACTCCGGTTTCAACAAGTCCGATATAGGTTTCTGCAGCGGCAACCACCCGGTCTGCATGCATCGTCATTTCGCATCCTCCACCTAAAGTCATTCCGTGAGGAGCAACTACAACCGGAATAGAGGAGTAGCGTACTCTCATCATTGATTTCTGGAAGTAAGCGATCGCCATATTCAGATCATCCCAATCCTGCTCAATAGCCATCATAAGGATCATCGCAAGGTTGGCACCTACAGAGAAATTAGCTCCCTGGTTTCCAACTACTAATCCGTCATATTCTTTTTCTGCCAAATCAATTGCTCTGTTCAATCCGTCAAGAACTTCGCCTCCAAGAGAGTTCATTTTTGAACGGATCTCAAAGTTGATAATTCCGTCTCCCAAATCTTGAATAGCAGCCCCTGAATTGCTCCAGAGTGTTTTATTTTTTCTGATATTATCTAAGATAATGAATGCATCCTGGCCAGGGATTTTGTTGTATTCGCCTGAATTTTTATCAACATAAATAATTTGTCCCTCGTCATTCACTTTATAGAAAGTCTCTACATTTTTCACCCAGTCTGAAACTTCATATCCGGCATCTTTCGCCAGTTCAATACCTTTCTGAACACCTACGGCATCCCAGATCTCAAAAGGTCCGTTTTCCCATCCGAAACCGGCTCTCATGGCGTCGTCAATTTTGTAAACTTCGTCAGAGATTTCAGGAACTTTGTGTGAAACATAAGCGAATAATGCCCCTAAAGACTTTCTGTACAATTCACCCGCTTTATCTTTACCACCGATCAATACTTTGAATCTGTCGATTGGCTTATCAATAGATTTTGTTAATTCCAGAGTAGGGAAGGATGATTTTCCTTGAAGTTCATACTCCAAAGTATCAAGGTTTAATCCGTGAATTTCAGATTTTCCTTCTGCATTTTTCACTTTTTTATAGAATCCTTGTTCCGTTTTTGAACCCAGCCATTTATTGTCCATCATTTTCTGGATATAAGGAGGAAGGGCAAATACATCATTAAAGTCGTTCGCTTCTGCACCGCTCTGGCGGACACCGTTGGCTACCATTACCAAAGTATCAAGACCTACAACGTCAGCCGTTCTGAATGTTGCAGATTTTGGACGTCCGATTACGGGACCTGTTAATTTATCAACATCAGAAACGGTAAGTCCTAATTTTTGTACATTGTGAAGAAGATCCATCATAGAAAACACCCCAATTCTGTTGGCAATGAAAGCTGGTGTATCTTTGGCTAAGACAGTCGTCTTACCCAGGAATTTCGCTCCGTAATTCATATAGAAATCGATGATTTCAGGAGCTGTATCGTTGGTTGGGATAATCTCTAAAAGGGGAAGGTATCTTACCGGGTTGAAGAAGTGTGTTCCGGCAAAGTACTTCTTGAAATCCTCGCTTCTCCCTTCTGTAAGGAGATGAATAGGAATACCGGATGTATTGGAAGAAATTAATGTTCCCGGTTTTCTGAACTGTTCAATTTTTTCGTACACAGACTTCTTGATATCAAGTCTTTCAACGACTACTTCAATGATCCAGTCGGTATTTTTTATTTTCGGCAAATCATCATCGAAATTTCCGATTGTAATTCTGTCTGCAAACTTTGGTGAATAAAGAAGTGCAGGACTTGCTTTTTTAAGTTTTTCAAAGTTTTCGGAAGCAATTCTGTTTCTTACTGCTTTGTCATCTTTGGTCAAACCTTTTTTCTGTTCAGCTTCAGTTAGTTCAAAAGGAACAATATCCAAAAGTGATACTTCAACGCCGATGTTGGCGAAGTGAGCAGCGATTCCGCTTCCCATAATTCCTGAACCAAGAACCGTTACATGTTTGATTCTTCTTTTCATATGTAAATTTTTATTTGTATAAGATGATATGAGCCCGAAGGCTTCATCATAATTTATTTCCTGTTATTTAATAATTCGTTGGCTATTTTCATGATTTCACCCATCACATCTTTGAAAGCCTCCAGTTTTTCCGGAGAAATTTTTTCCATCACCTTCTTGTTGAAATTCACAACGACTTCCTTAGACATATTTCTGGAGTTTAATCCTTTATCTGTAAGTTTGATGATCACCTCTCTTTTATCAGTGGTGGTCTTCTCCTTATAGATGTATCCGTTATCTTCAAGAAGTTTGATGATTCTTGTTAAAGAAGTGGGTTCAATAGCCATCTTCGGTCCAAGATTGGTACTTCGGGTTCCTTCTTTAGGATCTATTTTTAAAAGTGTGAGTGCCTGTACCGCTGTGGAATCATGTTCCTGGGCTAATTCTGTGTACATTTTAGAAACAGCCAACCAGGTCTGTTTTAAAATTAAATCTACGTTTTCTATTTTTTCCTTATTATGATCCATCATTTTTGCGCCAATGGTTTTACCCAAATTTAATAAATATTATGCATGCATAATATTTATTAACGTTAAATTTTGTTAATAGGCTGTAAATAAATGGATTAAATTGTATGATTAGCATAATACTATGCATGCATAGTATGTGGATAAATCAAAGAAAATCAAGTATTAATGAATGTTTGAGACTAAAATAATGATTTCTTCAAAAGATTCACATTGATAGGTGGAGGAATCCTTAGCAATTACCCAAAATGGGTTCTGAAATTCGAAATTCAGGTCAGACAGGTCTTTTTGGAAGTTTTTTTGAAGCAGAGAATACAGCATTTCCTTGTGAAACTGCGGGGCAGAGATAACTGGCGGAATAAAGGTCTCATTGATTTGAAATAAGGAAGCATTCGTAAGTTCATTATGCTGAAGCAAAATGTCCTCAACAATTCCGGAATACAGATGATTCTCCTTTACATACCATATTTTGTCCGCAAACTCTTTGGCAAGGCGCCAGTCGTGAGACGAAAACAGGATGATTTTATTCTGTTCCTTAGCCAGCTTTCTCAGGGTTTTAAGAATGATGATTTTATTTTTTTCATCCAGATGGGTAGTAGGCTCATCCAGAATGATAATAGGCGAATTTTGGGTGATAGCCCGTCCGATAAACGCTTTCTGAAGATTTCCATCTGATAGGTTTTTCAAAAGAGTATATCGGTACTGATTAAGTTGCAGTTCTTCAATAATATGTGCAACTTCATCGCGGTCTTCTTTTTTTAATTCAAAATAAAAAGGGTAGTAGATATACTTTCCCAGAGAAATAAGATCTTCAACGGTATAATGCTGCGGAATAACCGACTTTGAAAAAACAATGGCAATGTTCTCCGCAATCTCTTTTACCGAAAGATTTTTTACATTTTTTCCATTAATAGCAATTTCCCCGCTCAGTAAAGGAAGCTGATGCAGGATAGATTTGATTAATGTTGTTTTTCCTACACCGTTATTACCAATCAGCAGGCATACATCACCAAGCTTTAAATCTGCATTGACATTGGAGATTAAAGTTGTATTGTAGCCGATATTTGCCTGTTTGATCTGTAGATGCATGTTTTTGTTCGTTTTCGCGAAGACGCAAAGTTTTTTACAAAAATAATGTTTTAAGACGCAAGGAATTTGACTTTGTCAAATTTTATCCTCTTTACTTTATAAGTTGTTTACAATCCTTGTTACTCCATTTTTGAAAACATCAGATTGGAAGTTAAGTAATAGTCCCAATTTACAGTTTGTCATTTTTAAGTAAGTTAAAAGCTGCGCTTTATGAGTAGGTGATATATACTCAACTGTTTTTATTTCCAGAATTACTTTGTTTTCAATAATCATATCGAGTTTGAAAGCGTTCTCTATTTTCAAATCTTCATAAATGATTGGAAGTAGCTTTTGCTTTTCTACTAAAAATCCTGCTTTTGTTAACTCATAGAACATGCATTCTTCGTACACATGCTCAAATAATCCTGCTCCAAGTTTTCTGTGAATCTTTAAACCTGTTTCAAAAACTACTTTTGATAATTCATTTTCTGTCATTTGTGTTTTGTTGGACTTAAATATATGAATAGTTGCTTAATAATTACAAAGACTGTTACTAATGATTTTGGAACATAGTATGCCTATTGATGCGAAATGTTGGGTAAACGCGAAGACGCAAAGGCTTTTAATATTTTGTGTAATATTTTAAGGCGCGAGAAAATCGAAGATTTTCAGCAAGGTATTGGAGAAATTTTTTGTTTAGAATATGAGGTGTTCAATTTTATCGGAGATAAAATCTTTGCGCCTTAAAACAATGTCAAACTCATTTTTATTGCGTCTTTGCGCTTATCCAACAAAAAAGTTACCTCTTATTCTGCTTCTACAGCATCAACAGAATGACAGGAATCCCGAATACAGAACTTATTACATTCAGAGGAATCTGACTTTTTTCGGCAATGACAGAGAAAAATAACATGATAAGCATTCCCAGAAACATATCGAGAATCTATTCCTAGCATAGTTGAGCTTAAATATATGAATTGTTAGATAAGTATAATAGATGTAAGTATATACTTATCAACATTCAAAACTATACTATTAAGTTTATTAGGAAGTCTGTTGGGTAAACGCGAAGACGCAAAGGTTTCTAATATTTTTATGTAATATTTTAAGGCGCGAGAAAATCGAAGATTTTCAGCAAGGTATTGGAGAAATTTTTTGTTTAGAATATGAGGTGCTCAATTTTATCGGAGATAAAATCTTTGCGTCTTAAAAATATAAAATTTTTTAAAAGTTTTTTGCGCCTTTGCGTTTATCCAACAAAAAATCACACTTTATTCTGCTTCAACAGCATCAACAGAATGACAGGAATTCCGAATACAGAACTTATCACATTCAAAGGAATTTGTGTTTTTTCGGCAATGACAGAGAAAAATAACATAATCAGCATTCCCAGAAACATATTAAGAATCCATTGCTGCCATAATCTGGATGGATTATAAACAAGTCTGCAAAAGTGTGGCACAATGATTCCAATAAACAGAATAGGTCCTAAAAATGCAGTAACAGAAGCAGATAAGAGAGAAGACGCCACGATTATTAAAAGTTTCAACTGTTTCAAATTTACACCTAAACTTTGTGCATAGGAATTGCCCAGAGAATTTCCAATGAGCGGTTTTATCGCTCTGAAGCAGATCAACATTCCGGTTAAAACCAGGACGGAAAGTACATAGATCTGATTCCTCGTTACCATATTATTCGCTCCGAAAGACCATAAAATATAGTTTTTAAGACTCTGATTTTCTGCATAAAACTGAAGCAGAGAAACAATAGCTCCGGCAAAAGCAGAGACAAGGAATCCAAAGATAATAAGATACGATTTGTCCTGAAATCTATTGGACATAGAGAGGAGTACTAACATCAACAATAAGCTTCCTCCAATAGCTGATAAACTGAGAAAACTATTCTGTAAAAATTCAGGAAGGGAAATAGTATGGGAAAAGAAAATATAAAAAGCGACTGATAAACTGGCGACTGATGTTATCCCCAATATATCAGGCCCAGCTAGCGGGTTTTGAAAATATTCCTGCATCAGAAAACCAGAAGTAGGAATGGAAATTCCAGCCAGCATCATTACCAGAACACGGTTGATACGGATTTCAGCAATTTGATTCTGAGCGGAATCCTGAAAGAAATCCTGGAAGCTTAAACTTAAAAATCCTGTGTTCAGATTAATAATTGCGCTTGCAATAATGGCAATCACGAATAATAAACACAGGATTTTAAATCTTTTTGACATGATTCAGAAAGAGTTCAGTCTATTTATTTTAGGAAAGAATCGATTTTAGAATTCAATACATCTTCCGTCATCATTCCCAGATATTCGTCGGTTTTATCACCTTTTCTCATGAAAGTAAAAGGAATAGAACCTCCGTCCCATTGTTTGAAGTTATTGTGGAAGAAGTTTTGATCTAATTTTTGTCCATCCAGTAGGATAATACTGCTTCCCAATTTATTTTCTGCAGCAAAATTCTTAACAGCACCAGCCCAATCTGCCTTATCATCAAGGTTGACGAAAGTGAATTTTACAGGTTTTCCTTTCAATTCCTCCATTTTACTTTTAAAGCTTGGAATTTCTCTGATACATGGGCCACACCAGGTTGCAAAAAAGTTGGTTACATATAACGTATCATTATTTTTTGCCAAATGCTGGCTTATGTTTTCAGGAGAAAGTTCTTGGGGGATAGCTGTACTTCCTTCAGATTCTGTAGTTTGAGATACAGAAACAGGGTCTGTGCCAGCTGTGTCTTCAGTTTTCTGACCTTCTTTTTTACAGCTGTAGAGAGCAGTAAGAAGTAACGTGGAAAAAATTATCTTCTTCATAAATTATTTTTTATCTATTTTTGAATTGAAGTTATGGAACAACAAATCTATAAAGGGAAACTGATACAGTTTCATCCGTTAAAAATAGCGAAAAAGGAAGAGCTGACCAAAAATACTTTTTCTCTGGAGTTTGATATTCCTGAGAATTTAAGAGAAAATTTCAGGTTTGAAGCCGGGCAGTTCGTCAGTATACGATTTCAATCACATGGGGAAGAGGTTATTAATGATTATTCAATGACTTCGGCTCCTTATGAAGGAAAAATATGTCTGGGGATAAAGGTGAATTCCTCTGAAGGAGCTACTTCGCAGTTATTTCAAAATTATAATGCTGGTGATGAACTTTGGGTAAGTGAACCTGCCGGAAGATTTACCATTGTATCCAAGCCCAGCGAATTCAGAACTATTGTTGCTTTTGCTGCTGGTATTGGGATTACGCCCATTTTGAGTCATTTTAAAAATATTCTCCACAACGAACCCAGAACACGGCTGTTCTTATTTTTTGGAAATAAAAGTTCAGAAGATTTAGTCTATCGCGAACAGCTGGATAATCTTGCCAGAACATGTGGTGACAGACTTCAGATATTTTACTTTTTTTCTCAGGAGAAAACGGCAGATCAGTTTTTTTATGGAAGACTTGATGAAAAAAAGCTGAATCTTATCATCAATCAGATCCTTCATTTGGATGATACAGACGAGGAATCTACAATCTGGGATGCTGTAGACGAAGTGCTGATCTGTGGAAAAGGTGAAATGATCAAAACTTTAGCTAATGCCTGCTATCATCACGGAATTCCGAAAAAGAATATCCATTTTGAACTTTTTGAAGAATTTAATGACGATATTTATCCTGTGGAAAAAGAATTTCCTCTTATTGAAAATATAGAGGTCGAATTTACCATGCTTGGAAAGAAATATACCACTTATCTGCCTGACAATAAGGATAAAGTCCTACAGCAGCTTTTGATGCAGAAATTTCCTGTTCCTTATTCCTGCAAGTCAGGAATCTGTGGAAGCTGTGAATGTTCTCTGGAGGAAGGGGAAGTAGAACTGCTGGAGAATGAGTATCTTACCGAAAAAGAGGAGGAGCAGGGACATATTTTAGCTTGTATGTCTATTGTGAAAAGTAAAAAAATAAAGCTTAACTTTGATCTTATTTGAGAATTATTAGGAACATATTTAACCTTGGATTTATATCACTGGAATTGGGAATTCTGATGATATGCTTCTGTAATGTGTGGGTTTTCGGGCTTACCAATGGAAGAACTTATACCAAAATCTCAAAAATTCCGCCAAGGGAAATTGCACTGGTTCTGGGGACATCTCCAAAAATGAGATCAGGAAAATCAAACCCTTATTTCACCAAAAGAATGGATGCGACTGCCCTTCTTTACCATCATGGGAAAATCAAGAAAATTATAGTAAGCGGGGAAAAAAGCAAAGGTTATAACGAGCCAGGAGCTATGAGAAATTATCTGGTTAACCAGGAAGGTGTGCCGGAAGATATTATTGTAGAAGATCCGAAAGGGTTCAATACCTATAAAAGCATTCTGCGTTGTAAGGATGTTTATAAGAAGAAGAATGTCATTATTGTATCTCAGGGATATCACAACCTGAGAGCATTGTTTTTTGCAAGAAATAATGATATGAATGCCCTGGGGTTTGATGCGCAGGATGTCACAAAACCAGAGAGTTTCTACAGAAACCAGACGAGGGAAATCCTCGCCCGTGTGATTGCTGTAGTGTATTTTATTTTAGGCGTTTCTCCGGATTAGAAAGGATATCCGAACGCGATATTAACTGTAGGTTTGAAAGGCTGGATGAATTTGAATCTCCATCGGTCGCCTTCAGGTTTATTCGGGTCATAGATCTTATACGCAAGGTCAATTCTCGCCGTTACATAGGCAATATTTAATCTTAATCCGAATCCACTTCCGATACCTACCTGTTTCCAGAACTTACCGAACTTAAATTCATCTCCGTATCCGTCATTATAATTACGAAGACTCCATGTATTTCCGATATCGGTAAATAGTGCGCCTTCATAAGTTTTATTGAAAGGAATTCGGTATTCAATATTGGTGGTAAGCTTCAGGTTATCCGTCATATAAGTACGAACTCTTTCGTCTACCTGAGAATCGGCAGGACCTAATCCTCCAAAGGCTACCCATGCTCTGATATCGTTGGAACCTCCATTGAAATAAGACTTGATGATGGGCATATCCTTAGAGTTTCCATAAGGTATTCCAACTCCGATAAACTGGCGCAGTACCAATGTCTGGTTTCCGTTAAACTTGAAATATTTTCTTGTATCAATATCAAATTTTACAAACTGTGCATAGGGCAGCCCGAAAATAGTTCCTTGCGGGCCGGTAACAATACCTCCGCCGTTATCTTTTTTATTGAATATACTTAATATATTTCCCGCAAGCTCCACTTTTCCGTTAAAATAAAAGGCATTTGGATATTCCTTTTTTCCAATTTCACTATAAACAAAATTATAGATCATAGAAGAGATAAGGACATCCTGGGTCTGTCTGTCTTTGTTGACCAATGTTCCGGTAAAGGCTGTTAAAAGATCTCTTCCCTGCTGATTAAGACTTCCACGGTAAGCATCGTTCTCAATAATCATTTTGGAAACTTCATCTACATTCAGTTTTCCATCTTTGTAATCTTGTCCGGTCTGCGCGGTTTCCGGGCTAAACATAAAATAATTTCCGAATACTTCATCTTTTACCCTTCCGTCATTCACAAAGTAGTCATAGTAGGCATCTTTATTTTTTGTCAGACTGACCTGAGTATTGAATAAAGTAAGCTTGTGATACACCTGATCATTAACACTTGCCTGATAATTCAGTCCGGTATTGAAAATCAACCTTCCCAAACCTATGTTGTTCTGTATGGATGCCCCCAGCAAAATAGATGATGTAGGCGTGTATCGTTTTGGAATAAACTTATAATAATTGAAAGGAAGCAGCAGTCGTGGGAAGTTCAGGGATGCCTGAGCTGATATTTCGTAGGCAGCAACTCTTTTACTGATATCTTTTGTACTTCTGATAGAACCAAATGTCCCTGAAAGGCTGGTAGAAAGGTTTTCTGCTCCTCTGAAAACATTTCGCGTGGTAAGGTCAACAGAAGGAGAGATCCCCAGATTTAAAACCTGAGAATAATTGATATCCGTTCCCACTTTAAGTTCGTACTTTGGTAGTGGTTTCAATACATACAAAACATCAACAATACTGTCGTTAGGAGAAGTCATTCCACCTTGTCTCAGAGAGTCTCTGGCTTTAACGATGCTGAAGTTATTCATCGATAAAAGATTTCTCTTGGTAACGTCCAGTTTTGTCTGGTCAAAAACCTTTTTATTGTCCGGAATAATAGCTCTCCATACCGATGAAAGTTTATATTTATCATTCATCGTATGGAATCTTATTCTCCTTAAGCTGTCTTTTTTGGTATTTTTAGGATAGTCACCGGGTTCATCCACAATGGCCACATCAATATTTCCAAAAGTGGCTATTTTATAGGGAGTATCCAGAGAATCTTTATGAATTTCCAGGGTTAAAGGAACTTGTTTTCTGCTTTTAAGTGAATCTGCAACAAAAAAGACTTCATCATTGGAAGCATTGAACCTGTAGAAACCAAATTCTCTCATCAGATCAGTAATTCTGGTAACCTCTCTTTCCAGAACGGTCTGGTCAAGGATCTGTCCTGATCTTACAAGACTTCTGTTCAGATTATAGTTGTAATACCCTTTGATCCCCTGATCCGGAATATTATAGAAATAATCCTTGATACGCGTAGGTTCGTTATGTTTGATGGAATAATTAACCGATGCTTTTTTGGAAGCGGAATCCAGCGTATGTTTAAAATTGACATCAGCATCCCAATATCCCCTGTAGGTAAGTCTTTTCTTGATAGATTCAGCACTTTTTTCACTTCTTGTCTGATCAAGAATAACCGGCGGTGTTCCCCAGTTGTGCAATAGACGGTCAAAAAGAAGGCTTTTCCCGACACTGCTTTTCATATTATATTTAATAAATAAAGAATCTCTCAGCTTCTGATTTCTCATCTCACCGGGATAGGTCATATATTCATTAAGTATGGTGTCGTATTTCGGATCCGCCATATTGTACAGGAGGAGACTTAATGGCATGAAAAGAAACTGCTTTTTGTTGGGCTTCTGCTGAATATAATCTTTAAGTTCCTCATCGAAAAATACTTTCTTATCCTCGAACTCTAAACTGTTCTTGGTAAGCAGGTATTCGCCGTCAGGAACTTTTTTTGTCGTACTACAAGCATAAAGGAGACCAACAAATGTTGCAAATGAGATAATTTTATAATATTTTTGAGGAGAATTCTTATAATGCTTACAGCTCATACAATAAAAGTTTTACAATCTTTAGATAAAAAGAAGTTCAGACAAAAATACAATTTGTTTTTGGTTGAAGGTAATAAAATCATTTGTGAACTTTCTAATTCTAACTTTAAAGTTAAAGAAATATTGTCAACCGATCCACAAAAATTGGACTGTACTGACATTCCTGTTACCCATATCTCTGAAAATGAATTAAAAAAAATAAGTTTTCTTAAAACTCCAAAAGATTCCGTGGCGGTATGTTATCTTGCTGAGGAAGAAAAATGGGAAGATAAGAATATACAATTGGTTTTGGATGGAATACAGGATCCCGGAAACCTGGGAACCATTATACGTCTTGCAGACTGGTTTGGTATTGAACAGATCATCTGTAGTGAAGACACTGTAGATGTTTACAATCCGAAAGTGATTCAGGCAACCATGGGATCTTTTACCCGGGTGAATGTTGTGTATACTGATCTGGTGGAATATCTTTCCAAAACAGAGAATGTAAATATCGGAACGGATATGGAAGGGGAGAATATTTATACTTTTCAGAAACCCGAAAAGCTAAACCTTATTTTAGGAAATGAAGGAAACGGAATGAGACCGGAGACGGAAAAACTTGTACAAAAAAGTATCAGTATTCCTAGATTTGGAAAATCCCAGTCTACAGAAAGCCTGAATGTATCAATGGCTGCCGGGATTATTTTAGGACAATTATTTTCAAAATAGAAAATCAGAAACCAGAGGTTGGAATGGTGGATAAACTACTTATCAATATTCTCTAACTTCTGGTTTCTGATATTTAAAACCTATATCAATTGTTCCATACTTGAAACACTTTTGTTTTTCTGGTATACTTCTATTTTTTTTCTGACATATTTCAGCGCAATAGGAGCAAGGTAAATCAATGCAGCACCAATCAGTTTATTCTTCCAGTTGGAGCTTTTCATATTCTTTTTGGCATAGTTCCCTACGATAGCAGTAACCCCTAGTTTTACAAGCCCGTCTGTAAGATTTCCTCCTTTGAAAGCAGAGCTGGCAATTCCTACAGCTGTATTTTTGCTGATTAAAAGGTCTTTCACCTCTGAAGTAAGCTGTTTGGCAATGACATCTTTCCTTAGGACCACTTTTTCATCACCGTCTTCATCAATCTTTTCCTGAAGATACTGATCAGTTAAACCATTGGTAAATGCACTCAGGCTTTCTTTTGTATTTTTGAAGGTCAGAAGATTTTCAAGATCACTAATTTCACCCTGAAGCAGTTTTTTCTTTCTTCTTAATTCTTCTATGCTCTCGTATTTTCTGCCCATAGTTTAATGATTTAAAAATTTAATAACCTGATCTGCAACAGTATTCACAATTTTTGTTTTGAAGGCAACAACAAACGCCATTACCAGTGCATAAAATGCAGCAACAATTAAGAATCCATAGGAATAATTATCCAGTGCTTTTCCGATAAGGAAAGCGATTCCAAAGTTGAAAAGGATAATAAAAAAAGCAAAAGCAACAAGCAGTACTACAAAGTAAGTAATGAGCCCGGCAGAAAGTGACGACTTTTCAGTCGCTTCAATTTTCAGAAGATCGATTCTCTTGGAGGCGTATTCTTTAATAGTTTCTATCATTGTTTTTTTTTAAAGTTACAAAAAAAGGAACTTTCGCACAAAAGTTCCTTTCTGTAATTTACTTAAAAAGATAAATTACTTATTTTTTCAGATCATTCAGTTCTGCTTCTACATCTTTTGCCAAATCTGCAGTTTTAGAAACAATCTGATCTTTGTATTTGTCATATCCGTCTTTCACAGTATGTGCTACGCTGTTTGCCGTTTCTTTGAAAGTAGAAGAAATATTACTGTACTGGTCTTTCACTTTTTCAGAAACCTCACCGTATTTGTTTTTTGCCTGATCTTTAAGATCATTTGCCTTCGTTTTGATTTTTTTTCTGGTTTCTTTACCTTCTTCCGGTGCGTATAACATTCCTAAGATTACACCTGCCGCAGCACCTGCAAGAAGTCCTGCCAATATACCTGCTGTATTATTTCCTTTTCTAGACATTTTAAGTTTTTTAATAATTAATAATAGATTAGTTTTTACAGTAATAAAACTTACAATTTGTATACCAAAGGAGGCCTAAAGCCTATTAAAAATTGTTAAATCTTTTGGATGTGAGATAAAATAAGCTGTATGGTTTCCTCTTTGGTGAGTGCCGAATTATCAATGACAATAGCGTCGTCAGCCTGCTTCAAAGGGGCTATTTCACGCTCACTATCGATTTTATCGCGTTCTACAAGGTTTTGCTTTACCTGTTCCTTGTCCGCCTCAATTCCCAGTCCTTTCAGTTCCAGAAACCTTCTGTTGGTTCTTTCATCAATACTGGCGGTAAGAAAGAATTTATAGTCTGCATTTGGCAGAACTACTGTCCCGATGTCACGTCCGTCCATAATAACGCCACCTTTTTCTGCCAAAGTGCGCTGTGACTGCAGGAGGAAATCTCTCACCTCTTTCTGCTTGGCAACAAGGCTTACATTATCAGATACGATATTGGTACGGATTTCCGTAGAGATATCTGTGTCATTCAGGAAAAGAATAAGTGTGCCGTCGTTGTTTTTAAATTCAAGTTTAATCTGGTCAAAAGAAGAGAACAGCGTATTCAGATCAATCTCGCCGTTTTCATTCAGACAATGCTGTAAAGCATACCAGGTAACTCCTCTGTAAAGCGCTCCTGTATCCATATGAATAAGTCCCAGTTGATCAGCAATGATTTTAGAGATAGAACTTTTTCCGGTAGACGAGTACCCATCGATAGCAATTACAGGTTTTTTCATACTGCAAATTTCAAGATTTTTTTTAGAAAATCAAGAGGAAGTAAGAAATTTTCAGAATAATTAAGAAATTTCCGGCCAGGAAATTATTCTCCTCTGTGGCTGGAAAGGTCCATGGAAATTCCTATCTGATTGACGTTCGAAGAGTTGTGATATCTCACGTGGGCATAATCAATACGGAATCTGGAAACTTTAACTCCAAATCCTGCAGAAAGTCCTGAGAAATTTCTTTGATCCGCAACCGCCAGCTCATTTCCTCTTTTTACATTATATCCCAGCCTGATATTGAAATTCTTTTCCGGAAACAATTCGGCTCCCAAAGAAAAGTGGTCTGCGATCTTTCTTCCGGCACCTACTTTTTGCCCGTCCAGGTTTTCTTCTGAAGAAATATCAAACTTCTGAAGGTCATGTGCGGTAATAGTAATGGCAAGAGGGAAGTTCTTGATGATTTTGGTATATCCAAGATCAATTCTGAAAGGAAGATTTTCTCTTGTTCCATTAAAAGACTTCAGCTGAAACCCAAAGTTTCTCATGACCAATGAAACGACTTCCTTGCTCTTTTTATTATGATAGGTAATTCCCGCTGTTCCTGAGATCGCGGAAGAAGTATAGTTATCAATTTTTGAGGTAATAAAATTCAGTCCTCCACCAATCGTCCAGTCTTCTTCAAACTGGTAGGCATAGCCTGCACCAATCGCTACATCTGAAGCTTTGAATTCTCCGTTTTCGAAACCGCTTTCATCCGTCCTCGGAATACTTCCATAGCTCATATATCTTGCATTGATGGTAGCCATATGGCCATTCTCAAAGTCTTTGGCATAAGCAATCGTTCCGTATTTCGAGTCGGCAAGGTAAGCCGTTGCGTTTACAGAAAGCTGTTTGTCAGAATCTTTATTTAACAGGGCAGGGTTTGCAATAGCAAAGGAAACATCATAATCTCTTACCGAAATTGCATCGCCGCCCAAAGCAGCCTGTCTTGCAGATACAGGTACATTTAAGAACGGATAAACATTTGTTCCCGTTTGCGCATAAGAAACAATTCCTGATAGAAATAATGAAAAAATGATAATTTTCTTCAACTCAATTTATAATTAATGCAAAAATAATCCTTTTTCGTACTTTTCAAAATATTTCTGACATTATTTCTATTTAAATATTTTTCTTTCATCAATATCTTTAATGATTATATTTGCAAAATCAAATTCCGGGGAAACCGGTACTAATAAAAAGTTATTAAAAATAAAAGATGAAATATAAAAGAATCCTTCTGAAACTGAGCGGTGAGGCCTTAATGGGAAACAGACAATACGGTATTGACAACGAAAGACTGCAGGAATATGCAGCTGAGATCAAAAAGGTAGTTGAAAAAGGCTGTGAAGTAGCGATCGTAATCGGAGGAGGAAACATTTTCCGTGGTGTTGCAGGAGCTGCCAAAGGAATGGACAGAGTGCAGGGAGATTATATGGGAATGCTGGCTACGGTAATCAACGGAATGGCTTTGCAGGGAGCATTGGAAGATGCAGGAATTAAAACAAGACTTCAGTCTGCTATAGAAATGGATAAAGTAGCTGAACCTTTCATCAAAAGAAGAGCGGTAAGACACCTTGAAAAAGGAAGAGTAGTGATCTTCGGAGCAGGTACAGGAAACCCTTATTTTACCACGGATACAGCGGCTACCTTAAGAGCCATCGAAATCGGAGCTGATGTGATCTTAAAAGGAACAAGGGTAGACGGAATCTACGACAGCGATCCTGAAAAGAATGCAGATGCTGTAAAATACAATTCATTATCTTTTGATGAAGTATTTGAAAAAAACCTTAAAGTAATGGATATGACTGCGTTTACTCTGAGCCACGAAAATAAATTGCCAATCATTGTATTCGATATGAACAAAGATGGAAATTTAGAAAAAATCGTAGACGGAGAAAATGTAGGGACTTTAGTTGATTTATAATCAGTTTAACCGTTTAAAATATAAAAACACCTGTTACAGTAATTGTGACAGGTGTTTTTTATTAATGATTGTTTTAAGTATTTATTTGTCTGCTTCAACATTCTGTGTGGCATTTTCCTTTTCAACCAAAACATAACGGGAAGAAATCCATCCGATGATCTGATTTATTATTTTAAGAATCATCTCCAATTCCGTGACAGCAGTTACTCCCGGTACCAGCTTCACCTCTGGTTTTGGTAATGGCTGTGATAAAATAAGTCCTTCTACCTGTGGATTGGATCCTTCCGCAGGAATGCCATTATACATTCCCACATGCTGTACGGATAGCTGCAGCATATAGTCCTGCAAAGACTCAGGAGGTGTCTTAATGCTCACCGAGGAGGCACTTGAGTGTTGGAGCCGGCCTGGCAGCGATTGGTTCTGTATTCTTGTATAACTGGCTCCTGAATTTGAAGAATCAGCAATTGCCATCTTTTGTAAAGCGTTTAATAAGGCTGCCGTCATATAGGTAGGAGCCTGGCCATAAATCGTTGCAATTTTCCCCAGTTCCGATACCGGCCATGCATGAGGAACAACGTCCAGATCGTTCCAGTGCATGGTATTCCAGCTTTGATAAGTACCTGTCTGTTGCTGCCATCCCGGAGGTAATGGTGGGAATTTACTATTGAACAGATTGGCGAATGCTGCCTCACCTGGCGTTGGCCCGGCAGTAGGATATACAAGCGTTACCCCGAAAGCATCCAGATCTTTATTTTCTTTCAGATAAAGAGCAAGGGTAGGAGATAATGCTCCGGCAAGGCTATGTCCACAGAATATGATGGCTGTATCCGGATCCGGACTTAAGCTGGCAAGAAACTGTTGAAGCGTGGTATTGGGTGCGGCTGCATCACCCGGACTTATAAGTCCCAGAAGTATACCGACTCCGGTAGCCGTTCCTTTTGAAATATAAGGGTCAATGCCGTTAAAGGCTGATGGAGCAAAGTTGGAAGGATTATAAGTGGTCCAGTTTACTACTTCTGCCACTGAGAAATCTTCTGTTTCCCAATCGTAAAGTGACGAAGGATTAGTGGCAGCAATAGCCACAACGTAGGTAGGCAATGTAGGACCTCCCGGAAATGCGACAGCATCAGATTTAACAACATACAATGCATTATCTGCAACTCCGGTAGGAACTCCTTTTTCATTTTTTTCTTCGATCAGAGCAGGGCCCCAGACCAGATCCCAGTTTCCTAATTCCGCTACTGCTGAAGGATTAGCTATGGAAGGTGTTTTCTGATCCATTATTTTAACCGGAGGAACATTGTTAAAATAATAGGATAAATCATACTGAAGCTGTTGCTGCAGTTGGATACCAAAACCGTTGTAGCCTCCGGCACGGTTGGCAAGACCTGCCATACCGAAAACTTGTTGATAGGCATCTAAAGATGGATTTGTCATGATGTGATGGGTTTAAATTAGTTTATAATTGTTCATTTCTGCAAAATGTCTTATCCAGGACTTTCCGTTTGTTACGGCAAGTTTTCCGTTTGAAATACCTGCCGACGTTTCGTTTAAAAGAATAGAGTAAAGGACGTTATTAAATATGATATCACACTAAGTAGAAATAACCAAAATGTTTGGTAGGTATTTGTACCCGAAGCTTTTGCTTGCAGTTGGATTTTTAGGTAAAAACAAGTTTCTTTTTTCAAAGAGGAGACAGGTATGTAAAATCCATGTTGGAATAACTATTATTCGAAAACAAATATTAATCCGAGAAATAATGGAGAAAGTAGAGGTCAGAACGTGGATAAAGTATAAGAGGAATAAATTAAAGAAATGTCAGTTTACGTAAAAGAAATTGTAAAAATTCAGTATAAATATTTTTATATTAAATTTAATTTCATTATATTAGAGATAATGGTGCTATTGCCAGAACAAAAAACATCTCGAATATGGAGCAGATTATTTATGGTCACATAATCAAAGTGATCGAAGTGGAGGGAAGAGAAAGTTTTCCCTATGAGGAAATGGCTAAATTGTTTGGTTTAAAGTCACAGCAATATCAACAATTAGCGAAGAAAGCTGGAGGGTACAATTTGAGGTCGCTTATAACGAAACAGACGATATTCTTCAATAAGATTTAAGTTTAATAGCCTTCTCTTTGAGAGGGCTTTTGTTATATTTGCGGAAAACTAGTGTAATGAATACAACTTATTTTCATTCTTCGGGCACGAATTATGTTGAACTTGATTTTGATTGTCCTAAATGTTCACACAATATACAAACAGATGGCTTTTCTATTCCAGTGCCTAATAACACAGCTGATAATTCTGATGAATCGGAAAGTATTGCAGAGTTCGACATAGCATGTGATAATTGTGACAAAGAATTTAACATTTTAATAACAGTTGGTTTTGGTGGTGGGTATGTAGAGATAATGGAATTGGATAGTAGTGCAGAAGTTTTTGTCACCGAGATATCAGCTGAAGAAGAGTTTATTGATGACCAAATTGAAACTTATTTATATGATACAGAAAAAATGAAGGTTTTTAGAACAGAGATTTCCAAACTTAAACAGCTTTTAAACATTAATATTAAAGATTTAGATGTAGAAAAGACACTTTTAAAACAAGTATATACAGGAACTATTACATGCTTGGAAGATTATCTTTCAGCAACTTTAATACAAGCGGTTATAAATAATAAGAATACATTGAAATCATTTGTTAAAAAAGATAAAGTACTGAAGGATCAAACGTTTACGCTTTCTGAAATATACGAAAAATATGAGCGTATTGAAAAAATAGTAAAGGAAAGATTATTAGGTATACAATATCATAACATGCCATTAGTCAAAGCTCTGTACAAAATCGCCTTTAGTTATGAAATTCCAGATATTTCAGAAGTGTCACGAATGGTAAGTAATAGACATGATCTAGTCCATAGAAATGGAAGGAGAAAAGATGGCTCCGAAGTAATTATTGATAGAACTACTGTAAATTTAGGAATTGAAACTGTTGAGAGATTTGTTCAAAGTATCGATAATGTAGTAGGAATAATTTAAACATAACAGCCCTCTAATTAGCTCTTTTAAAGATTTAAAAAGCCTCTGATACTGAGATTATAATTTGTAAGTTAATTTTTTCTAACACAATTTCACATTGTGGTACAATATGTTTTTTTCACTTTTCTGGAAAAGACTGGTAGTAAAACAATTTTGCACAGTGCCATATTCAAAAAATATCAACGTTTTCACAAAATACAGAATGCAGTCTTACCAGAATATGGAAATAATCATTATTTTTGCAGCACTGAATAGCAAAAAATAATTTAAAATAGTAAGAAAACACTGATGTTTACAGTGTTTTTAGTTTTAATTGATTGATATTCAGATGGATTAATAGATGTGTAATTTATCAAACTATACTATAATAATGGAAGAATTAGATCTTATATTAGAATCTGTAAAACAGGACATGGATGCAGCGGTAAAGCACCTGGATCACGCATTTCAAAGAATTAGAGCAGGACGTGCTTCTACGGCAATGGTTCAGGATGTAATGGTAGAATACTACGGAGCAATGACTCCTATCAACCAGGTTGCGAATGTTTCTGTTCCGGATGCAATGACAATCTCTATTCAACCTTGGGACAGAACGGCAATCAATGCGATTGAAAAAGCAATCATCAATTCCAACTTAGGTTTTGCACCTTCTAACAACGGGGAAAACATTATCCTTAATGTTCCGCCTTTAACAGAGGAAAGAAGAAAGGAGCTTGCAAAACAGGCTAAAGTGGAAACTGAGAACACTAAAGTAACGGTAAGAAATGCAAGACAGGACGGTTTGAAAGAACTTAAAAAACTGGAAGGAGTTTCTGAAGATGTCGTAAAAGGCGTGGAAGAAGAAATCCAGGCTTATACTGATAAATACGTTAAGCTTTGCGATGAGCATCTTAAGACAAAAGAAGCTGAAATTATGAAAGTATAATTTTCAGTTGTTGAAAATAATAAAGAGGTTTCCGATGGGAGACCTCTTTTTTTTATTACTTTTCAGCTATTTCTTAAATTTTTTATAATGCAATGCATTCTTATTCTATACTATATTGTGAAGTATTTACGTTCATTCATTATATTTAATGAATTATTCCTGACGTTTAATTAAAAAACAGGAAACAGATACTATAATGATGACAAAAATAATCGGGGTAGGAAATTATATCCCATCGGAAACCATAACCAATTTATTTTTTGATAAACATATTTTTCTTAATGAAGAAGGGATTTTATTAAAGGAGAATAACGCTTCCATTACGGATAAGCTTAAAAGGATTACGGGTATTGAAGAAAGGAGGTATGCGGACAGTACACAGGTCACTTCAGATCTGGGCGTCATTGCGGCGCGTGCAGCCATAGAAAATGCAGGGATCGATCCTGAAACATTGGACTATATTATATTTGCCCATAATTTTGGGGATGTTCGCTTCGGAACGGTTCAGTCTGATACGGTGCCCAGCCTTGCAGCAAGGGTGAAACATGTATTGGGAATCAGAAATAATTTCTGTGTGGCCTATGATGTGCTTTTCGGATGTCCGGGATGGATTGAAGGAGTCATACAGGCTCACGCGTTTATCAAATCCGGTATAGCGAAGCGATGTCTGGTTATTGGAGCAGAAACCCTTTCCCGTGTGGTAGATATCCACGACAGGGACAGTATGATCTATGCCGACGGTGCCGGAGCAGCGGTTGTGGAAGTGAACCAGGATGATGATTCCGGGATCAAAGCGCATTTATCAGCTTCGTATACGCTTGAAGAGAAAGACTATCTGTATTTTGGAAAATCTTACAACAACGAAAGATGCCCGGATACCCGGTATATTAAGATGGATGGCAGGAAAATATATGAATTTGCTCTCGTGAATGTTCCGGATGCCATGAAAAAATGTCTGGATAACAGTGGATATTCTATTGACCAGCTCAATAAAATTATTATTCATCAGGCGAACGAAAAAATGGACGAAGCCATCGTTAACAGGTTTTATCAGCTGTATGGAAAACCCGTTCCGGAAAATATCATGCCTATGGTTATTCATAAATTGGGTAACAGCAGTGTGGCTACGATTCCTTCTTTGCTGACGATGATTTTACAGGACGAACTGGAACATCATAAAATCAAAAAAAATGATATCGTATTATTTGCTTCAGTAGGAGCAGGGATGAATATCAATGCTTTTGTCTATAAGTTTTAAAAATAAAAAGAGGTTTCCAACCGGAAACCTCTTTTTGTATATTCTATTTACAGTTCTCATTGTAATCATAGATCACTTCATTGATAATTGAAAGTTTATCCACCGTTGAATTGCTGATCTCATCCCGGATGAATTTTCCAAGACCGCTTCTTTTCTTCTCTTCGTTTTTCAGGGAACCATATTCTCCCTTTGTTATTTTTGCTTTTACATAAGGGCAGTCTGCCAGGATAATTTTGGCTTTTGCGGGTGTTAATTCTTCAGCTTTTCCTCCTTTCTTTGAAAAGATATAATTAGGATTCTCTCTTAACCGGTCTGTTTCCCGCTGCGTGATGGCCTGAGTACTGTTTGCAGAAAGAGCCGTAGGATAGCCATAAAGCTTATACACTGTAATTTTACCTTCTGCTACTACTTCCGCAAACTGTTCCGTTCTTGACAGGTTGTTGATTGCCTTAAAGCCGGCTGATAATCCTGTTGAACTTTCAGAGCTGTTCAGAGCCTCTCTCATGTTTGAATATTTTACCGACTTGAAAACCCTCGGAGTGTCACCTTCATACAACATGTATTCTTTGATATCGTCTGTGTCGTAGGTTTTGAATTTTATCTTATTCTTTGCTTTGTCAATATCAGCAATGGCAGCAAATTTTACTTTTAACTGATTTTGCCAGGGACTTGAATAGCTGCCGTGCAGATGTACAACACCTTCAATTTTCTTTCCGGATTTGTCAATGATGTAGCCGTATTTTTCACCGTTGTATGTTCCGGTTTCATCCTGATCCTGAGCATGGGCATTGAGTGATACAAGACCGAACAGGCCTATAAGTAGTAATTTCTTCATGGTTTTGTTTTAAATTCCCACAAATATAAATTTTTAAATTCAAAATCATTATCAATTAAATATTGTAATAATAATCAGCGAAAAGCTCCGGAATTTCTCCGAAGCTTTTAATCTTATTTTTACAACCAGAATTATTGATATCTCTGATGTTCCTTACTTTTGGTAAACCTTTTGGTGATAGGTTTGAACAATGCTTTGTATTTTTCTGCATCAAACAGTTGTGAGTCCGTAAGAGCTTTGTACGTCATCCAGACTCCAAAGGGAAGAAGGATCAGGTTGGGCAGCCAAGCTGCAAGATAAGGATTCATTTTCCCGCTCCATGACATATTTTCCACCCCGACATTCATGACATAAAAGATGATGAAAATAACGATTGCAATGATGACCGGAAGTCCCATTCCTCCTTTTCTGATGATAGAACCTAAACTGGATCCGATCAAAAAGAAGATGATACAGGTCACAGAATAGGCAACAATTCTCTGCTGGTAAATCACTACCTTACTGAAGTATTTTACATTAGAACTGTATTCATTCTTTTTAGATTCCAGTGTTGATTTCAGATTGTCAAGCCTGGTGTAGGAATTATAGATGATTTCCAGTTTTTTATCCCCTTTTACTGTGTCCAGTTTGATCTGGGTCTTCGGAGCAGCTTTATGTTTATTCCCTTTATCCATATAGGTAATGACAGAATTGGTCTGGTTAAGAACTTCTGAACCTATATTGTCAAAGAACTGCTTATTGTCTTTTTTGGTTTTGGTAATCGTTCCGTCAAGCTGGTTATAGGTCTGGAAACGGTAGTCATCCGTAATCTGTTCCTTTTCGATCGCTTTATTGATGATTTCACTGATGTCAAAGTGAGAAACCAGTGTATCGAATTTAATAGCCTGGTCCGGCTGTTTCAGCCTTACGTTATCGCCTTTTCCGGCAAAGGCATCTTCAAATACATAACCGTTATACAGTACCAGTTTTAAAAAGTTCTTGTTGGCCGCTGGAACAAATTTTCCTTTTTCTGCAACAACAGACTGCTGGTTTTCGTAAGCATTGGCTTTTTTATGAACAAAAACGCCTTCTATATTTTCTCCGTTTTCCCCGTATATTTTATCAAATTTTACCATATAACCGGGAATCTGATCAATAAACTGTCCCGGAGTAAAGTTGATGGCTGGTTTGGTTTGAGCAATATTGAAAAGCATGTTCTTGGCTTTTTTCTGAAAATCCGGGATAATATTGTTGGAAAAGAAAAACAGCATGATCGCAAGTGCTGTTGAAATTCCAAGAAGAGGCGTCATTACACGGGTCAGAGGAATTCCCGCTGCTTTCATGGCTGCAAGCTCGTAGCGTTCTCCAAATTCACCGAACGACATAATACTCGCCAGAAGGATCGTAAGCGGGAGCACCATACTGATGACGTTTACCCCAAGATAAAAAAGAAGTTTAAGGATCTGCCAGTAGCTTAATCCTTTTCCCATAAACTGTCCCAACTGTACCCAGATAATGTTTACAATAAAAATGAAAAACAATACGCTGAATATAAAGAAAAACGGTCCAAAGAAGGTTTTTATAATGTATCGGTCTAGTATTTTTAACATGCGCCAAAATTAATCAAAAAGCCACAAAGTTTACTTGTGGCTTTTTATATTTTGTTATTTTTTTAACGTTAAAAGTAAATTTACATAGTTGCGAATTCACTTTCAGCTTTTTAAAGTTCTGTAACGATGTAGTTTTTAAACTTATTTTTGTCAAAAACAAACATATTAGGATCCAGTTCCTGGTTTTCTTTATATTCTTTAATAGCAATTACTGCAACATCTTTATTGTTTCCGTGCTGTTCCAGTTTTACCATCTGCTTTTTCGCTGAATCGACAAAAAGGTACACAAACTTAATTCCGTTGGCTTTTACCGGAGTCAGTTTAATAAAATCGGCATTCACACCATTCACCATTTTCTTACCGTTGTATGTTACATTATAATCGTTTCTATACGTTGTAAGATAGTTGATAGGGGAGAACATGGTGCTGGTTCCGTTGGGCTTGGCAATGGTTACTTCCATATCATCGGCGTTGATGTTGTAAATTTTATTTCCATCGAAGATCTGTTCCGTATCCATGATCTTCAGTTTGTATTTCTCTCCGGCAACATAATAAATACCAGGTTCTGTTTTGGTCACCTGTCCGTTAAGGCCGCTTCCAAAAGAAAATTTGAAGTAAGAATTCTTTTTAGAATTGTAGTTGGCTGTAATATCATCCAATATCTTTTTAGCTTTAGCATCAATCTTCTGAGCGTTGGCCATACCTACTGCACCTACAACAAAACTTCCCAATATAACTTTTGAAATAATATTTTTCATTTTCTTAATTTAATAATCGTTAGATTTTCTTTAATTCTTAAGGTTAAAACAATGTGTTTTTCCCTTTAACTACGCAGATCTTCCAAAAACTGTTCCAAAGAATGAAGATCACTGATCAGAACCTCTCTTGCTTTAGCACCATTGAATCCTCCCACAATACCACTTGCTTCCAACTGATCCATAATTCTTCCGGCTCTGTTATAGCCAAGTTTCAATTGTCTCTGAAGCATTGAAGTAGATCCCTGCTGGGTAGAAACGATTATTCTTGCGGCTTCTTCAAATAAAGCATCTTTTTCGTTCGGGTCAAAAGCACCTACTGTACTTGCTGAATCTTCAGAAACGTATTCAGGAAGTAATAATGCTGAAGAATACCCTTTCTGTTCTCCGATAAACTCTGCCAGTCTTTCCACTTCCGGAGTGTCTACAAAGGCACACTGAAGTCTCAGGATCTCATTTCCGTTGAAATAAAGCATATCTCCTTTACCAATCAGCTGATCTGCTCCCGGAGAATCAAGGATGGTCCTGGAGTCAACACTGGAAATTACCCTGAAGGCAGCTCTTGCAGGGAAGTTGGCTTTGATCATCCCTGTAATTACGTTTACGGATGGTCTCTGTGTAGCTACAATAAGGTGGATTCCTACGGCTCTCGCAAGCTGTGCAAGTCTGGCAATTGGTAATTCAACCTCTTTTCCTGCGGTCATGATCAAATCTGCAAACTCGTCTACTACCAATACGATATACGGTAAATAACGATGTCCGTTTTCAGGATTTAATTTTCTTTCCGTAAACTTTTTATTATACTCTTTTAAGTTTTTACAAAAAGCATTTTTCAGAAGATCATATCGGGTATCCATTTCAATACAAAGAGAGTTCAGCGTATTGATTACTTTATTGGTGTCTGTGATGATGGCTTCTTCTGCATCCGGTAGTTTTGCCAGATAGTGTCTTTCAATTTTAGAATATAATGAAAGTTCCACTTTTTTAGGGTCTACCATGACGAATTTCAGTTCGCTCGGGTGCTTTTTATAAAGAAGGGAAGTAAGGATAGCGTTAATACCAACAGATTTACCCTGACCTGTTGCTCCTGCCATCAATAAGTGAGGCATTTTTGAAAGGTCGGCCATGAAGATTTCGTTGGAAATGGTCTTTCCAAAAACTACCGGAAGGTCCATATCCGTATTCTGGAATTTCTGGGAAGCGATAACAGAACGCATAGAAACCATGGTAGGATTTTTTCTTGGTACTTCAATACCGATTGTCCCTTTTCCTGGCATTGGCGCTATAATTCTGATTCCTAATGCAGAAAGGTTCAGCGCAATATCATCCTGCAGTTTTTTAATTGCTGCTACTCTGATTCCTGCTTCAGGAACAATTTCATACAGCGTAACTGTAGGACCGATGGTTGCTTTAATCTCTGCAATTCCAACGTTGAAATTCTTCAGAAGTCCGACAATTTTATTTTTATTTTCTTCTAATTCTTCCTTATTGATGGAAATTTCTTCATTACCGTAATCTTTCAGCAAATCTACAGGTGGCATCTGGAAGTTGGCAAGATCTAGCTTGTGGTCATACAAACCATGCTTTTCTACCAGTTCCTGGGACTTTTTATCGGAATCATCCAAAACATCAACCACCTGTGCCACTTCTACATTGAATTTAATGTTTTCCTGTGCCGGAGCTGTTGTTACTGCCGGAGACGGTGCAGAAGGTCTGATGTCAAATGCTTCTTCGGGGCTTGAAACCGGAACAATGGGCTTGGTAGAAAGGTTTAAGCTTACCTGTTGAGGAACATCTCTTGGCTCTGCTTCAAAAGAAGTATGGTTGGGTGTGGAAATGGTTTCTATTTCGTTGGAAACCGGAACCTCAGGAAATCCTTTCGGAGCACTTACCGGTTCTGGGTCTTTCATTGTATTGACAGGAGTTGTAACGGGCTTGTTGGCAACATCACTCACCGTAACTCTGGAAAGTGTTTCTTCTTCAGCTTCCTCTGCTTCCTCTTTCAATTCCTCATCAGCCTCAAAATCATCATTAGAGTCAGGCATCATGGATTTTACTTTTCCGATCGTATTTTCATTGATCTTATCCAGCTTCGCCTTGATCGAGCTTGGACGAAGATTAAACTCAAGGATAAAATAGAGAAGAATGCTTGCAGCTAACACTGTCCACAGGCCTACTGCTCCGATGATGGAGTTAAGATAGTCCATGATCTGATATCCATAAACACCGCCTAAAACACCTTGACCTTTCGTAAGTGCCCCCATAAAAATAGGAAGCCAGCAGATGAAAAATAAAGAGTGGCCGATCGTTTTCCATGGTTTGAAGATTTTCTTCTTAAGGATCAGAGTCCCCACTACAAGGAATAAAAATGCAATGATAAATGAAGCAATACCAATACTTTCAAAAATGAAAATATTTCCAAGCCAGTCACCTACCTTGCCAAAGACATTGGAAGATTTTATGCTTTTGTCCAGCATAGTTCCGGCCTGGCTTTGATCTGCTTTCCAGTTCATCAGATAAGAGACGAATGAGAGTGCAAGAACAGCCGATAAAAGTATAAAAGTAAGCCCGAAAAAAATACGTGGCTTAGATAAGATTCTGCCTTTCTCAGGCGATTCAGTCGGTTTTTTTTGTGTCTTTTTATCCATAATATCAATGTCGCAAATTTAATGTTTTATTCAACACTAAATAAATCTTTTTTATCCAAAAAACATTTTGGTAATCCCGCTTTTACAAAGGGTATTTAAAATTTTTACTTTAAGAATATTTTCTTTTATGACAGAATAAAATAAGGTTATTTTTTTGGCTTATCCAAATCTGATACCGTTAAATTATATTAACTGTTTATGAGTTGTTTTTCTTTAAAAAGATAATAAAATTTTTGATTTAATCGGACAGAGATGAAAAAAATTAACAATATTAAAGTTTTTAGATAGCAATAGTGTTTTTTGAACTAGTTCAAAGGTCAGGAGGTGAAGCCTCTGTAATTTTGGCCTATACAATTTCACCTATGAAAAATAAATTTAAAACTATTCTGACCTCTTGTCTGATAGTAATTTCAACGATTACAATGAACGCACAACAACAAAAAACAGAACACACGGCACTATTAATTATCGACGTACAAAATGATTATTTCCCGGGCGGAAAAATGACACTGGAAAAAAGCGTACAGGCCGCTGAAAACACCAGAAGAATTTTAGAATATTTCAGGAACAATCATCTTCCTGTCATTCACATTCAGCATATTTCTACCAATGATGGTGCAACGTTTTTCCTTCCGGGTACAGAGGGCACTAAAATCAATCATCTGGTTTTACCGAGGGAAGATGAAAAAGTTATCGTTAAGCATTTTCCCAACAGCTTCAGAGAGACGGATCTTCTAGGTTATCTTCAGTCAAAGAACATTAAAAATCTGGTGATTACAGGAATGATGACAGATGTCTGTGTGGAATCAACAACCAGAGCTGCTTTTGATTTCGGGTTTACCAATACCATTATCGGAGATGCTACAGCAACCAGAAATCGTGAACTGAATGGGGAAGTGATAAAGGCTGAAGAAGTTCAAAGATCCTTTTTGGCCGGGATTTCTGCTCTTGGAAATCTTTATGCCCGTGTAATAAATACTGATGAACTTTTAAAATAAGGCTATTTTTAGATATGGAACGTGTACAATGAACTTCAATTTTTGTTGGGTAAACGCAAAGGTGCAAAGTTTTATCATACGTATTTTTTAGTTTAAGACGCAAGGAAATCGAAGATTTCCAGCAAAATGAATCTAATAAATTTTATCATAGATAAAATCCTTGCGCCTTAAAAACTGCTGATATTTCAAAAAATTCTTGGCGCCATTGCGTTTTCTAATATTTTTTATTTAGCAAATACCGAAGATTTCTAATAAACTTATTTAAAAAGATCATTTGCTTAATATAAAAACAGCTTAACATAACTTAATTTGATAAAGGTGTCAATAATTTTGATACCTTTATTTTGCTTAAATAATCCGATGTCCGATTTACTTTTTAAAAATATCAGTCAATATATCAATCTTCCAGAAGAGGATTTTCAAAAGTTTGCAAAGCCTTTTGAACGCAAAAACATTTAAAAAGAAAGAAGTGGTGCTCAAAGAAGGAGATTATTGTTTCTTTGAAGGATTTGTTCTGAACGGGTGTTTTAAAATCTATTATCTCAATGAAAACGGATTGGAGCAAACCTTATATTTTGCGGTTGAAGGCTGGTGGATTACGGATATTGACAGCCTCATCAATACCGTTCCCAGTATTCTGAATATTGAAGCCCTTGAAGACAGTGAAGTATTGATGATTTCTAAAAAAGATAAGGAAGATTTGTATGAAACAATGCCACAGATAGAAAAGCTTTTCAGAATTATGAACCAGAAATCTTCAGTAGCATTACAAAGGAGAGTTCTTTCTTTAACAGGGAAAACAGCGGATAAACGGTATCTTGAATTCCTTGAAAAGTATCCGGGATTGGAACAGCGAATTACCCAGCAGCAGGTTGCTTCCTATCTGGGAATTACCCATGAATTTTTAAGTAAGATCAGAAAGAAATTATTGATTGGCTGAAGGGATTTGATTTTTATATGAAAGTTTAGCTATAAACCAATGTTTTACAGTGTTTTATTTTATTTTCATATAGAAGGGTTCAATCATCAGAATAGTTTTTATAAATCTATATCTTTTCGGAATTAGAAATTGAATTTTTCCTAATATTTTTAGGCTTATTAAGAATGTTTCAAAATAAGCAAAACCAAGGCCAAAGTGATAAAAAACAGCTTTTTTTAGGCTCTTTGTGGTTTATCATGCTTATTTTTGCATGTCAAGTACAATAAATCATGAAGAAGCTCCAAGATATTCTTATCTCAACCAGGACAATGGCTGTATTGTTGCTGGTGTACGCATTCGCGATGGCTTATGCAACGTTCTTAGAAAACGACTACGGAACTCCTACAGCAAAAGCATTAATTTATGAGGCCAAGTGGTTCGAACTGATCATGGTCTTACTGATTCTCAATTTCATAGGAAATATCGGAAGATACAGACTGTGGAAAAAAGATAAGTGGCCGGTTCTTGTTTTCCACCTTGCCTTTGTTTTTATTTTTATTGGTGGTGCCATCACCAGATATATCAGTTTCGAAGGACAAATGCACATCAGAGAAGGTGAAACGTCCAACGAAATTGTAACTGATAAAAATTTCTTTAAAATCCAGATTGAGGAAAAAGGTGATGTGCTGAATTATCAGGATGTTCCTTATCTGATGTCTCCGTTACACAAAGATTTCAAAGCAACTTATGACTTCCACGGAAAAGAAGTGAAAGTGTTTGCCAAGGAATACATCCAAAGAAAAAAAGACAGCCTTATTGCTGAACCAAATGGTGCTGAGTATCTTCATCTGGTTTCTACCGGAAATACCGGAAGACAGAATATTTACATCAAACCGGGAGAAACAAAATCTATCAACGGAACTTTGGTGACATTCAACAGAGCGATTGAAGGTGCTGTTGAATTCAAAAATGAAGGCGGAAAATTATTCATCAAAACTCCTGTAGATGCAAGCTATATGACCATGGCTACGCAAGCAACAGGAACTACAGTGAAAGATGAGTTTCAGCCTTTGGCATTAAGAAGTTTATATACCATCAACGAGCTGAAACTGGTAGTACCTGAAGGTCTTAAAAAAGGAAGACTGATGGCTATTGAAGGCGACAGAAAGAAAGATGCTAACGTTCCTGATATGCTTCAGATTGAGCTTCAGGGGCCAAAAACAAAACAAATTGTAGACCTTTCGGTTGAAAAAGGAAACCCGAATGCTTACAAGCAGGTGACGATGGATGGTTTAAACATCATGGTAGGTTTCGGACCTAAAGTATACAACACGCCTTTCGCATTGAAACTGGATGATTTCGTGATGGAAACATATCCGGGAAGTTCATCTCCAAGTGCTTATGAAAGCCACGTAAAAATCATTGACGAAGGTAAAGAAACTCCTTATAAAATCTATATGAACCACGTTCTTAACCATAAAGGATACCGTTTCTTCCAGTCGAGTTTTGATCCGGACAGAATGGGAACCGTTCTTTCTGTAAACCACGACTACTGGGGAACTTTGATTTCTTACATCGGATACGGACTTTTATTCCTTGGAATGTTTGTCATTTTCTTCTGGAAAGGAACACATTTCTGGAAATTAAATAAAATGCTGGCTGAAGTGAATAAAAAGAAAGCAGCAGGTATACTTTTATTGTTCTTAAGTTTAGGTTTACATGCACAAAAAATCGAAACTCACGGAACTACCGACGGAAGCAGAGAACATATTCATGTGGAAGGAGACAACCATTCCCATGCTCCGGCACCGTCTGCCCAGCCGCTTGATGGCGCTGCTCCGAAGCAGAACTCTCTGGCAACTCCAATGGGAAAAATGAGAACTATTTCTCCGGACGAGATCATTGCAAGAAACAAAATCAGTAAAGAACATGCTGATAAATTCGGATATCTTTTGGTTCAGAACTTTGAAGGAAGAATTGTTCCTATCAATACAGAGGCAATCGATATTTTAAGAAAATTATACAAGAAAGACGAATTTAAAGGAACAGACGGAAAATCTCTTACAGCCAACCAATGGTTCCTTTCTATCAATACAGATACTCCAAGCTGGACAATGGTTCCGATTATTAAAGTAGGAACTAAAGGAGGGGATGAGCTGAAGAATAAAACAAAAGCAGATGAAGATGGTTATACTTCTCTGATGAACCTTTTCCCGGCAGATGCAAACGGTAATCTTACTTATATTCTTGAGCATGATTACAACACCGCATTCCGTAAGAAACCGGCTGAGCAAACAAACTACGATAAAGAAGTAATTGCTGTAAACGAAAGAGTACAGATCTTCAATGAGTTCTTCAGCGGTCAGTTTATGAGAATTGTTCCTGTGAAAAATGATGTCAACCATACATGGCATTCATGGCTGGATCAGAAATTCGAACCGGATATGGAATCTCAGCAGGTAATGGGACCTTATTTTGCAGAAGCGCTTACCGCACAAAAAACCGGTGACTGGAGCAAAGCAGATGCAGAATTGAAAAAGCTTTCAGACTATCAGCAGAAATGGGGTAAAGCAGTTGTTCCTGCTAAATCCAAAGTAGATCTTGAAGTATTTATGAATAAAGTAGATATTAACTTCAAATTATTGATCTTCTATACGCTTATCGGCGGTCTTCTTCTGATCTTAGGATTTGTTGAATTATTCAAATCAAATAAAGTATTAAATAAAGTAATTAAAGTAATTATTGCGATTGGTTTAATTGGATATCTGTGTCATTTCTTAGGACTTGTTGCAAGATGGTATATTTCAGGTCATGCCCCTTGGAGTAACGGATATGAAGCAATTATCTTTATCTCCTGGGTAGGGATTACGGCAGGTTTGATCCTGTACAGAAATGCCAATGCATTGATTCCTGCAGCCGGCTTCATGGTGGCTGTTATTATGATGGGATTTGCCCACGGAGGTTCAGCACTTGATCCGCAGATTACACCGCTTGTTCCGGTATTGAAATCTTACTGGTTAATTGTTCACGTAGCTATTATTACATCAAGTTACGGATTCTTCGCGCTCTCCATGATTATTGCTGTAATTTCATTGGTATTCTATATTATTTCCAATAAAGAAACGTATAAAATTCACCACGATACGACATTGAAAGAATTGGTAATCGTTTCTGAAATGTCATTAACCATCGGATTGTTTGCTTTAACAGTAGGAAACTTCTTAGGAGGAATCTGGGCCAACGAATCATGGGGAAGATACTGGAGCTGGGACCCGAAAGAAACATGGGCTTTCATTTCCATTATGGTGTATGCATTTGTACTGCACATGAGATTAGTACCTGGATTGAGAAGCAGATGGGCATTCCACGTAGCAACAATGTTTGCGTTCTGCTCAATGGTAATGACATACTTCGGAGTAAACTATTATCTAAGCGGACTTCACTCATACGCAGCGGGAGATCCGGTACCGGTACCAGCCTGGGTATACATCGGAATCTCAACAATGATCATCTTATCAGCTGTTTCTTATTGGAAGTTTAAAACTTTAACAAAGAAATAAAATACTGAACCTATAATTTTAAAATCCCGGAATTCATTTCCGGGATTTTTTTATTCCTGATTGTTGCTGGTTTTGGGGTGAGTCAAGAGCTTGTTTTTTTTAACGCTAGGTTCGCAATGATTTTTGATGATGATAAAAATATCGTTCGCAAAAGCGTCTCACTCAGCAAAGAAAGTCGTGGTCTTTGCTAAACGAAGTGGCTTTGCGAACTAAAATAAAATACATCATGATAAATTAACCTTGCGAACTTTGTGTTAGTTAGATACCCGCATCCTATATCCCAACCCCGAAACCTGCACCTCGTAACTCGGAACCCGAAGCCCAAACCTCTCACCTCAAAAAAAATCAAAATTTATCATTCATAATTCAAAATTCATTACTATCTTTATGATATCAAAATAATATCAAAATAAAATTCAATTATGGAAAAAATCTTAAAACCTATGTCCGGCTATCTTACATTGGTTATTTGCCTGGCTTTGTTTATCGCAGCTGTCTACTTTTTTATTACCGGAGTAGACCAGAATATAACTTTTGTTGCGCTCGCTATGCTGTGTTTTCTGATATCATGCTTTTTCTTAAAAGGATTAATGATTATTCAGCCTAACCACTCAAGAGTGCTTAACTTTTTTGGAAAGTATGTTGGAACGGTAAAAGAAAACGGACTTTTCTTTATCAACCCGCTTTATTCATCACAGAAAATAAGTCTTCGTTCTGAAAACCTTCAGGGGCAGACTTTAAAAGTAAATGATAAGATGGGGAATCCTATTGAAATTGCAGCCGTAATTGTATGGAAAGTAGGAGATACTTACAAAGCAGCTTATGAAGTAGAAAGATATACGGATTATGTAAGAATGCAGAGTGAGGCTGCAGTAAGACACCTTGCGGTAAGCTTTCCTTATGATAACCTTGAAGATGAACATGCTAACATTACCTTAAGGGACGGTGGGGATCAGGTCAACAAAATTCTCGAGCAGGAATTATTAGAGAGACTGGCACCGGCGGGGATCATTATCCAGGAAGCAAGAATTACCCATCTGGCTTATGCTTCAGAAATTGCGGGAGCAATGCTTCAGAGACAGCAGGCTACTGCGATTGTTGCTGCAAGAACCAAGATTGTGGAAGGAGCGGTAGGAATGGTAGATCTTGCCCTGAAAAAGCTTTCTGAAGATAATATCGTTGAACTGGATGATGAAAGAAAAGCGGCAATGGTAAGCAATTTAATGGTGGTTCTTTGCGGTGAAAAAGCGGCAACACCTATCCTAAATGCAGGAACACTTTACAATTAAGAAATTTAACAGTGGGCTTTTGGTACAGACAGTTTCTATACTGACAGCAACTGTAAATAATGTTAGAGAATTAAAAAAATGAAATCAGAAAAAGCTCAGAACTCTTCAGAAAGCAAAGGCAAAAAATCCTTTGTGATAAGAATAGACGAGTCTACTTATAAACTCCTTGAAAAGTGGGCCAATGATGAATTCAGAAGTGTAAACGGACAGATAGAATACCTGCTGCATCAGAGTCTTGTTAACGCGGGGAGAAAGAAAAAAGAGTAAATAAAAGGTAAGAATAGAGAAGGAATGATAATATTTTGGGGAGGTATAGCCACAAAAATGATGATATCCTCCTTTTTTAAAATTACAGAAAATATAAAAAAGAGCTTCTTTTTTAGCTTTTCAATAAAGAAATAACAATTCAGTTAACCTTATACCAAAAAAGAAAGCAGAGAAATTTTCTCTGCTTTTTTATTGTATACAACTTTGAAGACTATCTGCTCCAACGTAGAATATGACGAGCCAAATCAAGCCTTTAATGGTAAAGAAAGCTAATCCTGCCCATCCCACGCGCTTGAACCACTTTTTAAGCTTTGAGTTATTTTCCTGTGAATTTTCCATTGGTGATTATCAAAATGATTACTTTACAAAGATAAGCATGTTTATAATTAGTCCAAATAAAAAGCCTATTAAAAATTAAAGTTTTGAGGTTCACATAATATTTTTATCTTTAGAGAGAACGAAAAGTAAGATTTTATGTCAAAAAAAGTAAAAGATTTCGGAATCGAAAAAACACTCAGAAATCTTGGGATTAAAGAAGAGAACAAAGGGACTTCAGTGGGCGGAAAATATTTCGCATCAGGAAAGGTGATAGAAAGCATTTCTCCTGTGGACGGAAAGTTGATTGCTAAAGTAAAAACTTCCGGAGAAAGTGATTATGACAAAGTAATTGAAACTGCTCAAAAGGCATTTCAGGAATTCAGGCTGATTCCGGCTCCCAAAAGAGGAGAGATGGTAAGACAGCTGGGCTTAAAATTAAGAGAATATAAAGACGACCTGGGTAAACTTGTTTCTTATGAAATGGGTAAATCATTACAGGAAGGTCTTGGAGAAGTTCAGGAAATGATTGATATCTGCGATTTCGCAGTAGGTCTTTCAAGACAGCTTCAGGGATACACCATGCACTCTGAAAGACCGGGACACAGAATGTATGAACAGTATCATCCGCTTGGAGTAGTGGGAATCATCACTGCATTCAACTTTCCGGTAGCCGTATGGTCCTGGAATACAGCATTAGCATGGATCTGCGGTAACGTTACCATCTGGAAGCCATCTGAGAAAACGCCGCTTTGTGCTATTGCATGCCAGAATATCATGATGGAAGTTCTTAAAGAAAATAATCTTCCTGAAGGAATATCAAGTGTATTGGTATCAGACCACGAAATCGGACAGAAATTAGTAGACGATAAAAGAGTTGCTCTTGTTTCTTTCACAGGATCTACCAGAGTAGGAAGAATGGTTTCTTCTAAAGTAGCTGAAAGATTCGGGAAGTCTATCCTTGAATTAGGTGGAAACAATGCGATCATCATTACAAAAGAAGCTGATATTGATATGTCAATTATCGGAGCTGTTTTCGGAGCTGTAGGAACTGCAGGCCAGAGATGTACTTCGACAAGAAGACTGATTATCCACGAAAGTGTATATGATGAAGTGAAAACAAGATTGGCAAAAGCTTATGGCCAGTTGAAAATCGGAAATCCTTTGGATGAGAAAAACCATGTAGGACCACTTATTGATACTGATGCTGTAAACCAATACGAAGAGGCTATCAAAAAATGTAAGAAAGAAGGAGGAAAATTTGTTGTGGAAGGCGGAGTTTTATCCGGGAAAGATTACGAATCCGGATGCTATGTGAAACCTTGTGTGGCTGAAGTGAAAAACTCTTATGAGATTGTTCAGCACGAAACTTTTGCTCCGATCCTATATCTGATCAAATACAAAACACTGGAAGAAGCTATTGCCATTCAGAATGATGTTCCACAAGGATTATCTTCTGCGATCATGACCCAGAATTTAAGAGAGGCTGAATTGTTCCTTTCTCATGCTGGTTCAGACTGTGGTATTGCCAACGTCAATATCGGAACATCCGGTGCTGAAATCGGTGGAGCTTTCGGTGGTGAAAAAGAAACCGGAGGAGGAAGAGAGTCAGGATCTGACGCTTGGAAATACTATATGAGAAGACAAACCAATACTATAAATTATACCGCGCAACTTCCTCTAGCACAGGGAATTAAATTTGATTTATAAAAGCTTTACTTAAAGCACTCAAAAAACATAAAACTTAATAACCTGAATGATTAAACGCTTCATTTTTGGATCATTTAATTATTCATTTATTAAATCACACTACAAATTTATTATGGAACACACATTAGATATAAAAGCAAATAAAGTAAAAGAAACAGTAGGAAAACATGTGTTGGCAGACGGTTTCGATTTTGTGATGGATATTGAAAAGTCACACGGATCATGGCTTTATGATAAACTGACAGACAGAGAATACCTGGATATGTTCTCTATGTTTGCATCTGCATCTATCGGATATAACCACCCTTATCTTGTTGAAAGATCAGAATGGTTAGGTAGAATGGCTGTTAATAAACCTACGCTTGCGGATGTTTACTCAGAAGAGTACGCTCATTTCCTTGAGGTATTCGAAAGAGTAGTTATTCCTGAAGAATTACAATATGCTTTCTTTATCGAAGGCGGAACGATGGGAGTTGAAAATGCAATGAAGGCATGCTTCGATTGGAAAACCCGCAAAAACTTTGAAAAGGGATTAGACACTGAAGCTGGAATCTGTATTCACTTCAAACAGGCTTTCCACGGAAGAAGTGGTTATACTTTAAGTTTAACAAACACTGCTGATCCGAGAAAATACCAATATTTCCCGATGTTCAACTGGCCGAGAATTTTAAATCCGAAATTAAAGTTCCCGATTACAGAAGAAAACCTTGAAGAAACTATCAAAAACGAAAACCTTGCTTTACTTCAGATTGAAGAGGCTATTTTGATGAACCCTGATAAAGTGGCGTGTATCATCATCGAACCTATTCAGGCTGAAGGCGGTGACAATCATTTCAGAGACGAATTCCTGCTGGGATTAAGAAGAATCTGTGATGATAACGAAATCTTACTTATTTTTGATGAAGTTCAGACAGGAATTGCTATTACAGGGAAAATGTGGGCATTCCAACATTTTACAGCAAAACCGGACATTATTTCTTTCGGGAAAAAAGCTCAGGTTTGTGGTGTGCTGGCTAATAAGGAAAAATTTGATCAGGTTCCAAACAATGTTTTCAGGGAAAGTTCAAGAATCAACTCAACATTCGGAGGAAACTTTATTGATATGCTTCGTTTCCAGCTGGTAATGGAGGTGATCGAAAAAGAAAATCTTGTAGAAAATGCAAGAGTAGTGGGAGATTTCTTACTGGAAAGTTTAAAAGCTCTGGCTGAAAAACACCCTGAGAAAATTTCAAATGCAAGAGGAAGAGGCCTGATGTGTGCTATTGATCTTCCTACTGCAGAACAGAGAAACCACCTAATGAATGAACTTTTCAATGACGGATTAATTATTCTTCCTTGTGGAGATCAGTCTCTTCGTTTCAGACCCCATTTGAATGTTACGAAAGAAGAAATCCAGCTTGCTTTAGATAAAATCGAGAGCAATATTAATAAAATTTAAATCCCGGAATTTGTAATTTTAAAAAAAACGTTGTACATTTAGATACTCAAACATTTAGAATATGGAAAGAAGTACGAGAGTATCAGTTTATGAAAGTGATAACCCTTCAGAAATTCAGTTGGTTAAATCTAAATTGGATGACGCACAGATTACAAACACGGTTGAAAATAACTATCTTACATTTACTACAACGCCAACAGCCACTTCGCTGAAGGTAATGGTAGATCTGGAAGATGAATCCAAAGCATTTGAAATTATTGATGCTTACCTTCAACAAAGTGAAAATCAATAAACAATTTCATAATTTTAAATTTTACTACTTCGAACCGAAAATTAATTTTAATTAATTTTCGGTTTTTTAATTGCAACCCATCAAAAAATAAATATCTCAAAGATTGAACGGAAAGCAGCAATTCTGATTTTAAATTCTTAAATCATTCAATCTTTTAATCAAATTTTATAACATGAATCCAGAAATTAAACTAAGACAAGCGGAAATTGAAGACAGAAACATGATTTGGGAAATCATCCAGCAATCCATTGAAAGAAGAAGACAGGACGGAAGCACCCAATGGCAGAACGGATACCCTAATCTAGGAACGGTAGAAAGTGATATTGCGAAAGGATTCGGGCATGTATTGACCGTAGACGGAGAAATTGCAGTATATGCAGCCCTGATTTTGAATGATGAACCGGCGTACAGTACCATTGAAGGAGCATGGCTAAGTGATGGTGAATTTGTTGTGGTTCACAGAGTGGCCGTAGATGAAAAATTTGCCGGACAGGGAATGGTAAAGAAACTTTTTGATCAGATTGAAGAGTTTACCAAATCTCATGGAATTCAGAGTATTAAAGTAGATACCAATCATGATAATATCGCCATGCTGAAAATTCTTGAAGGCAGAGGGTATTCCTATTGTGGAGAGGTTCTTTTAAGAGACGGGATGAGGAAAGCTTTTGAGAAGATTATAATTTAGGCAAAAAGTTAAATCAACTTTCATTGAATTTTTAAAACGTCCAGTATTTATAAACTCTATCGGGTTTGTTCGTTTGGTTCTGAACTAATTTCTACTTTTGTTCAAATTTTTATATTATGCACCAAAGTATAGAAATTGATGAAAAAATTTTTCAGGATGCCGTAAAATTTTATGGTACTGTGTTCAGCTTACCTCCTTTAGCATCAAAAATTTATTCCTACCTTCTTTTTGACTATGAGAAAGTAGGAATTACTTTTGACGAGTTCGTTGAAGTGCTCTCCGCGAGCAAAAGTTCTGTTTCCACCAGTATTTCATTACTACTGAATGCTCAGCTTATCGTAGACCATAACAAAATGGATGAGCGGAAACGGTATTTTTTCATCAATGATGAATACAAAAAAATACGATTCGAGAAAATTGTCCAAAAAATGCAGGACGAACTAAGACTATTAGATGATTTAAACAATTTTAAAAAAAGTAAAGACGATGGATACAACGAAAGAATAGAAGTTTACAAAGCACTCTTAAATAAAAACATAGAAAATATTCAGGAATCTCTTAATAAACTATAAAATGAATAATAAGCTAGTTATACTTTCCATTGCAGCGCTTTCACTGACAGCCTGCAAAAAAGAAGCTCCGAAACAGGATGGTGCCAAGCCATATCCTGTTATCTCAGTGGAGTCTAAAAATATAGTGGGTTATCAGACGTTTCCGGCTACCATCCAGGGTAGAGTAAACAATGATGTACGTGCAAAAATACAGGGATATATTACCCAGGTATTGGTAGATGAAGGACAATATGTTACAAAAGGACAGCCATTGTTCCGTCTGGAAACCAATATCCTGACCGAAAATGCAGCTGCTTCCAAAGCAGGAATCGGTGCTGCAGCATCAAGTGTTGCCGCTGCGCAGGCTTCTGTAAATGCAGCTCAGGTTGAAGTGAACAAACTTAAACCTCTGGTTCAGAAAAATATCATCAGTAACGTACAGTTACAGACCGCCCAGGCTCAGCTGGCTCAGGCTCAGGCACAGTTACAGCAGGCCAATGCAGCCAAAAGACAGGCTGAAGCCAATTATAAAGGGGTGGAAGCCAACATCGAATATTCTATTATCCGTGCTCCTATTTCTGGGGTAATCGGAAGACTGCCATTAAAAGTAGGAAGTTTGGTAGGACCGTCTGATCAGACTCCTCTGACAACGATTTCTGATACATCTGAGATCTATGCTTACTTTGCAATGAATGAAAAAGAATATTTTGATTTCCTTGAAAAATCTCCGGGAGCTTCTATGCCTGAGAAAATCAAAAACTTACCAATGGTTGAGCTTCAACTGGCCAATGGTAGTCTTTATCCTGAAAAAGGGAGAATTGAAGCCATTACCGGCCAGATTGATCCTACAACCGGGACAATCCAGTTCAGAGTTGCTTTCTCAAATGCTCAAAAATTATTAAGTAATGGTAACAGCGGAACCATCAGGTTCCCTCAGCATTATGACAATGTACTTGTAGTACCTGAAAGTGCTACTTATGAGCAGCAGGGTATTGTTTACGTATACAAAGTAGAAAAAGGAGATACTGCCAGAAATGTTGTTGTGAATGTTATCGACAGAATCGACAATATGGCTCTTATCAAATCCGGAGTTAATAAAGGTGAAAGAGTTATTGCAGCTGGTATCGGAGGTCTGAAACCGGGAACAGCCGTGAAACCGCAGCCAATTAAAATGGATAGTCTTGTTCAATCAATAAAACCGAAATTCTAATGATAAAAAACTTTATTAACAGACCGGTTTTATCCACCGTAATCTCAATCCTGATTGTGATTCTCGGTGTGCTGGGACTGATCTCGTTACCGGTTACACAGTATCCGGACATTGCACCGCCTACGGTGAGTGTTTCCGCAAACTATACGGGAGCCAATGCCGAGACGGTAATGAAAAGTGTAGTAGTACCTTTGGAAGAACAGATCAATGGGGTGGAAGGTATGGATTATATCACTTCCAGTGCCGGAAACGACGGTTCTGCCCAGATCCAGGTTTTCTTCAAACAGGGAATAGATCCGGATATTGCAGCGGTAAACGTACAGAACCGTGTAGCGAGAGCTACGCCGCTGTTACCTGCCGAAGTAACGCGTTCAGGGGTAGTAACCCAGAAACAGCAGACCAGTGCCCTGATGTATATGTCCTTCTATTCTGAAAATAAAGACCTGGATGACGTATACCTTCAGAACTTTTTGAATATCAATATTATTCCTAACCTGAAAAGGGTAAATGGTGTTGGAGATGCGAACGTTTTCGGTGGTAAAAACTACTCGATGAGAATCTGGCTTGATCCTGCAAAAATGGCTGCCTACAGTGTAACGCCTACTGATGTTACCAATGCCATCAATGAGCAGAGTAGAGAAGCAGCGGCAGGTTCTATCGGGCAAAACAGCGGTAGTTCTTTTGAATATATCATCAAATACGTAGGGAAATTCAACGATAAGGAACAATACGATAATATCATCATCAAATCTCTTGCAAACGGACAAAACCTGATGCTGAAAGACGTTGCTAAAGTGGAACTTGCAGGACAGTCTTACACAGGAATCGGGGAGAACGGAAACAATCCTTCCATCAGTATGGGGATCTTCCAGACTCCGGGATCCAACGCACAGGAGATTATTAAAAATATCAAAGCCTATCTGAAATCTGCTGAGGGAACTTTCCCACAGGGAATCAAGTATACTTTCAACTTCGATACCAACGAATTCCTGGAAGCTTCTATTGAAAAGGTAGTTCATACCCTTATCGAAGCCTTCATTCTGGTATTTATCGTAGTATATATTTTCCTTCAGGACTTCAGGTCTACACTGATCCCGGCTATCGCGGTTCCGGTATCTATTGTGGGAGCATTCTTCTTCCTGAATCTCTTCGGATATTCATTGAACCTCTTGACTTTATTTGCATTGGTACTGGCCATTGGTATTGTAGTGGATGATGCCATCGTCGTCGTCGAGGCCGTTCATGCGAAGATGGAGCATGGTATTTCTGATGCTAAAAAAGCAACTGTAGAGGCGATGGATGAGATTACAGGAGCTATTATCTCGATTACTTTGGTAATGGCAGCGGTATTTATTCCAGTGACGTTCATTACAGGTCCTACTGGGGTATTCTACCAGCAGTTTGGTATTACGCTGATTATAGCCATCATCATTTCTGCGATTAATGCATTGACCCTGAGCCCGGTTTTATGTTCATTATTCTTAAAACCTCACGAAGCGCATCATGCAGAATATAAAAATCTAAACCTGTTACAGAAGTTTTTCTATAAGTTTAATATTGCTTTTAAAACGACTACTGAACGTTATGGAAGAGGATTTGTATTCCTGTTGAGACATAAATGGGTAACCCTGATTATTTTCGCTGTTACCGGAGGTATTCTGTTCTGGGCAAGCAGCAGCATGAAGAAAGGGTTTGTACCTACGGAAGACAGAGGGATTATCTTTACCGATGTTCAGCTTCCTCCGGGAGCTTCTATGGAAAGAACTTACAACGCATTGAAAACTCTTCAGGCTAAAGCATTGAAAGTGCCTGGTGTGCAGAATGTAACGATCTCAACAGGTAGAGGGTTCTTGTCCGGAAACGGAAGTAACAACGGTCTTGCCTTTGTTAAACTGAAACCATTCGAAGAAAGAAAAAAAGACGGACAGACTTCTGAAGATATTACCAAAAAATTATTTGGAATTGTAGGATCTGTTCCTGATGCTAAAGTAGTATTCTTCCAACCACCAAGTGTACCGGGATTTGGTAACAGTGCAGGTTTTGAAATGGTATTGCTTGATAAGTCAGGTGGAGAATATGCTGATCTGGATGCTAAAACCAATGAATTCATTGGTAAGCTGATGCAGAGACCGGAAATTCAGTTTGCACAGACTTCATTCAATACCAAATATCCTCAGTATCAGATGGAAATTAATGTTCCTCTGAGCAAACAGCTTGGAGTTTCTGTTAATGAAATTCTGGCAACGATGCAGGGGTATATCGGAGGTATTTATACTGCAGACTTTACCAAGTATGGAAAGCAGTTCAGAGTGATGGTTCAGGCTCTTCCTGAAAACAGAAAGAATATTGAAAACCTGAATCAGCTTTATGTGAGAACAGGATCTGGGATCATGACTCCGATTTCACAGTTTGTAACATTGACAAAAGCATACGGACCACAATCCGTAAGCCGTTACAACCTCTTTACTTCAGTGAAGGTGACGGGAGCCAACTCTGACGGATACAGTTCCGGGGATGCGATTGCAGCGGTGCAGCAGGTGGCAGATGAAACCCTGAATCAAAACTATGCCGTAGAATTTACAGGATTAACAAGAGAGGAGTTAAACTCAGGATCTCAAACGCTTTTGATTTTCGGACTGAGTTTGATCTTCGTTTACTTTATCCTTTCTGCCCAGTATGAAAGTTATATTCTTCCGCTGATCGTTATTATTTCTCTTCCTCTTGGGGTAATGGGAGCTTATTTCGGCCAGAAGATTATGGGACTTGAAAATAATATTTACTTCCAGATTGCCCTTATCATGCTCGTGGGACTACTGGCGAAAAATGCAATCCTTATTGTTGAATTTGCTGTTCAGAGAAGACACCATGGAGAAACGATTGTGATGTCAGCCATCAATGCAGCGAAAGCCAGGGTGAGACCTATTCTGATGACCTCATTCGCCTTTATTTTCGGTTTATTACCGTTGGTGCTGGCAAGTGGAATCGGAGCAGTAGGTAACAGATCTATCGCTACGGGAGCGGCAATCGGACTATTGATAGGAACTGTTTTGGGATTATTTGTAATTCCGGTTCTGTATGTGATTTTTGAAACACTGCAGGAAAAAATTAAACCTATCAAAAAAGAAGATATCAATTTAGCAGAATAAAATTAAGATTTAAGAAATTAGAAGTTAGCAATTAGAGATAAGTCTAAAAACTAACTTCTAACTTCTAAACTCTAACTTCTAATTAAAAATAATGAAGAGTTTATTAAACATCATAAAAGGAATCACTTTTTCAGTTTTCATACTCGGAGTCATCTCATCCTGTATGGCGAGAAAAGAATATGAAAGACCGAAAAATGTTGTAGACGAAAAGCTTTTTCGTACAGACATGCTTCCTTCGGACAGCACGAATATTGCAGATATTTCATGGAAAGAAATATTCACTGATCCGATATTGCAGGGGCATATTTCCAAGGCACTGGAAAACAATCTTGATATCAGAATTGCTTTGGAAAGTATTAATTCTGCGGAAGCCTATCTTAAACAGAGTAAGGCAGCGTATCAGCCGACGCTTTCTATCGGACCCAACTATACATTTCAGACCCAGTCTATCAATACCCAGTTTGGACAGATCATCGGAGAAAGACGTTATGTAAACCAGTTTGACATTACGGCAAGTATCGGATGGGAAGCTGATATCTGGGGCAAATTGAAAGCACAGGAAAAAGCCCAGCTTGCCACTTATTTAGGAACTGTTGCCGCTCATAAAGCCGTTAAAAGCAGCTTGGTGTCTTCCATTGCTTCTGCGTATTATCAGTTGCTGACTTTTGATGCCCAGAAAAGAATTATCACGGAAACAATTGCTGTAAGGGAGAAAAATCTTGAAGCCACAAAAGCTTTAAAAGCTTCCGGTTCTCTTACTGAAGTAGCAGTTCAGCAAAGCGAAGCGCTTGTTTTCAATGCCAAATCATTACTGATTGATATTGATACACAGATCCAGCTGCTCGAAAATACAATGAGCCTTTTGATGGGAGAGCCTTCTCATTCTATAGAAAGATCTACATTGGAAGGGCAGAAACTTCCGATCGATTTAAAACTGGGTTACCCGACTCAGCTTCTGGCCAACCGCCCGGATGTAATGAGAGCAGAGTTTAACTTAATGAATGCTTTCCAACTGACGAATGCTGCCAAAGCTCAGTTTTATCCTACTTTAAAACTGACAGGAAGCGGCGGATTGCAGTCTGTGGATATTGACCACTTATTCAGTGTAAACTCTTTATTTGCGAATGTAGTGGCAGGACTGGCCCAGCCGATTTTAAATAAAAGACAGATCCAGACCAACTATGACGTAAGTCTTGCCAATCAGGAAACAGCTTATCTGAACTTCAGAAAAACAGTTTTGACTGCTGGAAAAGAAGTTTCGGATGCCATCAGGGTTTTCTCTGTTCAGGATTCATTTATTGAATTGAAACAAAAAGAACTTGATGCCTACAAAAAATCGGTTGACTATTCCCAGGAACTGGTGAACTATGGGATGGCCAACTATCTTGAAGTGCTGAATGCAAGTGTGAATTCATTGAATGCAGAACTTAACATTTCCAATGCAAGATACAGCAAAATGAAAGCTGCCGTAGAGCTTTATCAGGCTTTGGGCGGCGGCTGGAAATAACCGTTTCAGCAATGTAATATCATAAAAACGTATGTCAGGAATGGCATACGTTTTTTTATTGACAATATTAATCTGATTTTACCAGTGTTATTATTTGTAAAAAATAAATGATCCGGTTTTAAAAGTATAAAAATGAGACTGTCTCCTATGACAATACAAACATAGGAGACTTACTCAAAGTTAATTTTTATTGAACATAGGCTACATAAGATTCATTGATAGCTCCTTTTCTAGTCTTGGCAAAAAATGCATAGTCTATCCAGAAAAATCCATTGTTTCCCCATGCGGTACCCCAGGAATTTTGTACTTTAAAAGCTTGTTTAGTATCGTCATAACCCACTACGCAAATGGCATGTCCTCCTCTTACAGCACCGGAATGACTTTTCCATATCCAATTGTTTGCTGAGCTTAAACTATCAAAGCTTCCATCTACCGTCACCGTAATAATTATGGGTAAATTCATGCTTAAAAGTGTCTTTACATTGGTGATATTGGTCTTATCTACAGTAGCCCAGGTTGTAAATTTATGAGTACTTGCTGCACTTTTTTGAGTTGCATTGGGCTGTGTAGAGCACTCTACATCTGTGTAGGGCATTTCATCCCAGCTGCAAACTCCCTGATCTTTTATTAAATTTAATCCACTGGAGGCATAAGTTCCATTAGCGCAGCCATTTATCTTTATCTGATTATATACGTACTCTGGACTTCTTGGGGTTGTTATCCCTTTAAAATTATATTCCAGAATACTTGCAGCAGCATAAGCTGTAGCAAATGCAACGCATGAACCTTCCTGTCCCTGATTTACTACTGGAGGAGTGTTGGGTATGGTATAACTTGATGGAATAGAAGCTATAAGCGTTTCTGCCGATTTGCCCTTGAATTTCATAGCTAATGCATCTATATCAGCTTTAGCAAATGAACTGTAGGTTTTGTCATCTACCGGGATTGCTCCTAAGGAATGCATTGCCTGATTTTCCTTGTTAGGCTGCTGAGTATTTTGTTCTTCTTCATTTCTGTTACATGAAGACAGAGATAGCATCCCTAATGCGATTGCAATTAATTTTAGATTTTTCATCATTATATTATTTAAAATTTATCACATAAAAATATAAATTATTTTCATATAATAGCGATATAATTTATGAATAATCTATTGTTTTAGCTTTTTTTATGTGTTTGTATGTTTTTATTTATCGATTTGTTGATGGGTGTTAATATTATTCATTATTTTGTGAATTTATTATAACAGGAGTACTCCTTTCTTTTCCAGCTATAAAGTTGTCAATATTTCCATAGTTCTTTTTTCTTTTCCAGATATCTCTTTTAAAATATCCGAAGCCTGCTGAATATAAGTAATTTCTTTTGTCTGACTTACTTTTTCAAACAGCTGAGACACATTTGTCCAGAGTCCGGCAATTTCAGTGAAGGCTTCATAGCCTGTGTTCAGCGGATCAAGTTGAATCAGTTCATAACTTTCTTTCAAAAAATCACAGTATAAATTCCTGAACAGCGCACCTCCGGTTCCTGCTTTTTCCATTAGTAAAGCCGCTTGCTTAAATTCTCCTTCAATATCTTTACTTGTATTGAACCATTTGATAATTTCAGCACTTGTTTTTAAAATCCCTTTGTAAGAAATATTGGTAATGGGTGGGTTTAGGTATTCGGCCGCATTATTCCTGATTGCGGCGGCTATGGCTTTTTCCAGATCAAATTTTATATCGGTTTTCATGAGGGTATAATATAGATTTTTGGAAGCCATCGGACCTTTTTCAGCCCTTGCTCTTGCCAGGCTTTTTAAGGATGTCTGTACCTGGCCGCCCTGTTGTCTGGTATCAATCAGGAAAGCATTTTCGTCATCATAACCATAAATAGCAGCATAATGTCCTGCAAAATGGAAAGGATTTGAGAAATATTCCAGGTGATAACAATCCATTTTCAATCCTACTGCCTGTCCGTCATCGAGAAGTTCTTTAACCTGATCCCAGGCCTTTTGTTGTGAAGAAGTTTCCTTTACGGTTAGTTCCAGATTCAGATTTCTGGCTAAATTTTGAGTGAGCAGATCAGGTTTTATCCGTCCTCCTATAAAAGGAAAGTCCATCGTTTTCATATTCCAATAGATAAAACCCAGCCCTTCACCCAATCCGAAAAGCATTGGTTCGGAAAGTTCGATCCCGATTTGATGTAATAATGTTCCCGTAGCGGTCGTTTCACAATGCTGACCATTAAAAGGTTTTATGTTTTCTATTTTCATTTTTAAAGTGAAGTTTTGAATGGTATTATTTTTTTGAGGAAATTACATAAATATCATCATGTAGAAATTCCGGTTTTGAAAATTTCGTGTTAAAATTTTTTAAAAATTAGAATTGATTTGTATTTATGTATTCAACTACGTAGTTTTGTACTTTAAAATATAAACACTATGAAATTAGAAATACAACCCATCGGAAATTCTTATTCGGAACAGGCTATTGATCTGATTTTGACGATCCAGCAAAAAGAGTTTAATATTCCGATTACCATAGAAGATCAGCCTGATCTTTTGCAGATAGAAAGTTTTTACATGGAAGCCGGAGGTAACTTTTGGGGTGCTTTTGCAGATGGTGAGCTGGTAGGTTCTATAGCATTGGTTAAATTTGACGAAAGGGCAGGAGCCATCAGAAAAATGTTTGTTAAAAAGGAATTCAGAGGAAAAGAACTGAATATTGCCCAGAAATTACTGGAAGTTTTAATTTCTTTCTGCCGTGAAAACAGAATTGATGATCTATATCTGGGAACCATAACGGTACTGAAAGCAGCTCAGCGTTTCTATGAAAGGAATGAATTTGTAAAGATTGAGAAAAGCAATCTTCCCGTAAAATTTCCTTTAATGAGTGCCGATGATGTTTTTTACCACTTAAATCTTGACTGAATATGAATGTAATCAACGAAGCAGGAATTCTTGCCATATCCACAAGGCTGCACCGCCTCAGCGAACAATTGAGGAAAGACGGAGCATTGATTTATAAAACATTTGGAATCGATTTTGAACTGAAATGGTTTCCGGTTATTTTCACGATTTATAAAAAAGAAATAGCAAGTGTAGTAGAAATAGCCAATGAGATCGGTTATACCCATCCATCCACCATAACACTGCTCAAAGAAATTGAAAAGCAGGAGCTGATCCAATGGGAAAAAGATAAACAGGACGAGCGCAAAAGGCTTTTTAAACTCACTTTAAAAGGGCAGGAGCTCATTGAAAAAATGAAACCCGTTTGGGAACTGATGTCACAGGTTTTGGGAGATATCGCAGACAATCAAAATAATCTGCTTGCTGCGATTGATGAAGCAGAAGAGAAAATTGCCAATCAGTCTTTTTATCAGAGAGCAATGCAGGTGAAGAATGAGAAGTAATTTTATTTGCTGCAAAAATTAGCTGTTCGAATTATCTATAGCTACTGACAAACTATTGTCACTAAAGTATTTTAATTTTACATCATCAATAAAATAAAAGCTATGGGAAAAATTGCAGAGAAACAAACTTTCAATGTTAATACCAGGGCAGAATGGCGGCAATGGCTGGAAGAGAATCATCATACAGAACAATCGGTATGGCTGATCTGCAATACAAGAAAATCGAATTTACCCAATGTTTCCTGGAGCGAACTGGTAGATGAAGCGCTTTGCTTCGGCTGGATTGACAGTACAAGAAAGACTATTGATGAAGGCTCGTTTATGCAGTTATTCAGCAGACGCAAGCCGAAGAGTACATGGTCTAAAATCAATAAAGATAAGGTTCAGAAGCTGATCAAAAATAATCTGATGATGAAAGCGGGATTTGAAACCATCAGAATTGCCAAAGAAAACGGCTCTTGGACTATTTTAGACAGTGTGGAAGACCTGATAATTCCGGAAGATCTGACTGAAGCATTTAAAATTCATGAAGGTTCTGAAGCCTATTTTCAAAGTTTGAGCAAGTCTGTAAAAAAAATGATGCTGCAATGGATTGTGTTGGCCAAAAGACCCGAAACGAGAAAAAACCGTATAGATGAAATCGCAAAACAGGCTGCTCAGAACAGGAAGCCGAAAAACTTTTAATTTTCTTATTGATGATTAATAGATATAAAAACAGGCTGTTCCCAAAAGGAGCAGCCTGTTTAATAGTTTCATTATTGAAATGATATTGTATTAGAATCTCAAAGTCGCTGCAACAGACCAGGTTCTTCCGAAACCAAGGAATCCTGTATTACCGTCTGCAACACCCTGATACACTCTGCCAGCTTCCTGATACGTTTTTCCGGCATCCGGACCATTGGCAATTTTATCGCCTGCAAAGATATTGGAGCTTAATTCAGAAATATAATATTTGTTGAATAAGTTGTATACGTTCGCTCTCAATGTCAAAGATTTTTTTGCATCAAGCGTGAATTTGTAAGAAGCTCCTACATCAAATAAATGATAGCTTGGCAGTTTTACAATTCCTTTTTCTCTTGCCGCTTCAGTAAGGAAGTTGATCGGGTTGAACTGAGCATACAGCTTGTCATAATATTCCCAGTTGGCATCGATACTGAAAGCTTTGGTAATATTGTAATCTGCTCCGATGCTTGCTGTTGTCTGGGCCGCATCTCCAACCTTCAGGTCTTTGATATTGATCATTCCGGTTGCTCCTGCTATTTCCTGGTTGTTCTGAACATCAAGAATATTGAAGTTAGCGTTTCCTTTGTACTTCCAGTTCCCCAATGATACCATTCCTCTCAGTCTAAGGTTAGCGAAAGGCCTGGCTTTTGCTTCCAATTCGATTCCCTGGTGTAGCTGCCCAACGTTCAATGCATTATAGAAATAAGCATTTCCAAGGGTTAACTGAGAGAATTTGGCAACATCTGCAGCCGTAGCATTGAATGTTCTTGAAATAAATCGGTCATCCCACTGCGTTCTGTAAGCATTGATGTTCACGTCCACATAACGGGATTTGAAACCGTAACCTAATTCCACAGAGAAGATTCTTTCATTCTTGGCATCATTGTAAATATTCTGGTTTGAAGGGAATAAAGCATTGAATAAAGGTTGTCTTGAAATAACTCCAGTATTGAAAAATACATTGTGGTGATCGTCAATATTATAGTTGGCACCTCCTTTTACAATATAACCTGTTTTGTGATACCATTTTGTTTCCTGATTCCCTGGAGTGTACAGCATATAATCTCGTCTCTTGTAATATTGCTCGGAAACAGATCCCTGAACGGATGCACTTAGCTTTTCAGAGCTGTATTCAACCATACCATAGATCCCTGCCCATTTTACAAGTCCTTCGTTGTGTATGGATACTTTCTGAGCATCTTTAAGCTTGGTAAGCGGCTCCGGCTTTACAGTTTGATTAATATAATATCCTTTTGGCGCATTGGCTGTGGAAGGAACAAATAACGCATCAGATCCTAACATATCAGTTACAATGTCATACAAAGCTCCTTTGTACGTTTTAAGATCGATACCTCCGTTGAAAGTCCAGTTGTTTTTTTTGTAATTAAGGTCTGCAATTACACCATACCAGTCATGAGCATTGATACTCTGCTTTCTCACGATACCAGTGGTTCCGTTCAGAGTAGAGACATATTGGCCGTTATAATCACCGGGAGATCCTGCGGGAGCCGTAAAGGTAGATTTCTGGAAGGTATTTCCATTATAATCTGTTACCATACCGCCTCTGTTGTAACGGTAAATCATATCCCAGTTGATTGTACCGTCTCCGCCTGCACCATAATTCATGAAATTCATGGTTTGTCCTGCAGCGTTTTTGATAGAACCGTTAAGTCCGGTACCGCCGCCGCCGCGTCCCCATGAGCCGTAAACCACTGTAGATAACTTCAGGTTGTCATTCATGGTCCAGTCCCAGTTCAAAGAGGCGATAGGCTTATGGTAGAAATTAGGAGCTAAATTGAATTGAGAACCATTCAGCATTCCTGTTTGAGGGTTATATCTTCTTCCGTAAGTTTCAAATTGCTGTAAAGTGGCAACATTGGCTCCGGTTGCAGAAGACCTTCTCGTATCGTGTACCTGTGGTGCTCCGGTTGCAATTAAATTAAATGCATGTTTTTCATTAGGCTTAAATCCTGTTGAGAAAAACCATGAGTAACCTTCTCCTTTTGTTCCGTTGATGTATCCGTCACCTTGCCAGCGGGAAAGCAATACGGTTGTTCCCCACTTGTTTTTTAACCCTGAAGAGTACATGGCAGAAATTCTGGAGTAGTTATCGTTTCCGACTTCTCCTTTGATCATTGCTTTTTGCTCGGAATCGGTAGCTTTGGTTACAATATTGATGGTTCCTCCAACAGAAGGTACTACAAATTTAGAAGCACCCAATCCTCTCTGGATCTGAATATTGCTGGCAATATCAGCCAAACCGGTCCAGTTGGACCAGTACACTGTACCTCCCTGCATGTCATTCACCGGCTGTCCGTTGATGATTACCGCAATGTTGGCACCATCAAAACCTCTCATGTTGATTCTGCTGTCTCCGAATCCTCCACCTACTTTCGTTACGTAAACGGATGGAGTAGACTTCATAATTTCAGGGAATTCTCTGTTTCCCAGTTTCTCCTGAATTTCTGCTGCCTTAATGTTGGAAACCGCAACAGGAGTTTTTCTCTCTTTGGCTGTTTGGGAAAGGTTTCTACCTACCAACATAACCTCATCAATAGATTTGGATTTCTCTAAAGAATCCTTCGTACTCTGCCCATAATATATGGCGGCCGTAGGTAATACAAGCGCTATAATAAGTCGCTTTTTAAAAGTAATGCTCATGAAATAAACTAGCGTGTTTGATTTTTAAGGCTGCAAAGATGGATAATTATTTTTTAATTAAGTATTAAATCTTAACGAAGTGATTTTATTCAGTTTTTTGAATATGCTTTATTTCCCGCTTTTTTGAATATGTTAATTATTCCACATCTTTCGTTTACAATTTGTTACAAAAGAGATTGATCAAAAAAATGGTTTGTTTTTAACGGGTAAAAATAATTATGTGCTTCTCCATATTTTTAAATAAAACTCAATATTCTTGGAAAATATACTATAATAATAGCTATGTATTAAAAGTCAGAGATGACTTGAATCATAATTTTTATACTGTTGTTTTGATAACTTGTATTATCATTTTATTCAAAATTGTATTATTTATGAAAAAAAATTTTTTTGAAAGGTTTTCAGATCGTGTTGTCTGTATAACTGGAAGTCCGGGTGCTTTTATGGGAGCCAGTTTACTGGTGGTTGTGTGGGCTGTATGCGGACCTGTTTTCAATTATTCAGAAACCTGGCAGCTTGTTATCAATACCGGTACCACTATTATTACTTTCCTGATGGTATTTCTGATTCAAAAAACCCAGAATAAAGATTCTAAGGCTATTCAGATAAAACTCAACGAATTGATAGCATCCTATGAAAAGGCCAGTAACAGGCTGGTGGATATAGAAGATCTGACGGAAGAAGAACTGGACAAGCTTCACAAATATTATGAGAAGCTTGGACAACTATCCCAAGAAAAAGAACATTCACAGGATCCCGTGCAAAAATAGTCTTAATACTATTATAATATATATAGCATGATTTTAAAATCTTCTCAAATTGCCCACGCTGATTCACTGTCAGTGAAATCCCTGGTGCATTTCGTCATAGAACTCGAGAAACTGTTTAAACGTATCGGAGAGTATCTTCTTTCCGGACAGGAAACCGTTTCAACGGCTGAAAGTGTTACATCCGGATTTTTACAGTTTTCATTTTCCCAGATGAAGGATGCCTCTCAATTTTTTAAAGGCGGCATGACAGCGTACACTTTAGAAGAAAAGGTAAATCTTCTTGATGTAGATGCTCTGGAAGCCAGACAATATAACTCTGTATCTCCTCATATTGCTGAGACAATGGCGTTGCAGGTAGGTAAACTCTACAAAACAGACTGGTCTATTGGAGTTACAGGATATGCCACTCCGGTGGAAGAATCAGAAGGGAAGCTCTTCGCTTACTTTGCCATTGCCCACAAAGGAAAAGTGGTTCTTTCAGAGAAATTAGATCTGCATTCCAGAACCAAGCCTGTTAATGCCCAGCTCTATTACAGTGAATTCATCCTGGGATGTTTTAAGCTGGAACTGGATAAGAACCGGAAAAACAAAGAATAAAACTATTTCAATAATAAACTATAATCACACTATGAAAGATTTACAACTGAAAAATAAATCTGTTCTTATTACAGGAGCAGACAGCGGAATTGGTAAAGCCATCGCTCTTTTATTTGCTAAAGAAGGAGCTGATATTGCCTTCATACACTATCATGATGCCAAAGATGCCATGAAAACAGTGGATGAAATAAAAAAAACAGGAAGAAAAGTTCTTTCGTTTGAAGGAGATATTAATGACAGCAAATTTTGTGAATCTGTTGTTAAGGAAGTCGTATCCAAATTAGGAGGAATAGATATCCTGATCAATAATGCCGGAACCCAGGTTCCCTGTGAAAGTATAGAAAATCTTAAAGAGGAGGATATCCGCAAGACTTTCGATTCCAACATTATTGGAATGATCCTTCTGACAAAGATCGTATTCCCTTATTTAAAACAAGGAGATTCTATTATCAATACTACTTCAGCTACTGCCTATCTGGGACATGAAGAATTACTGGATTATTCAGCAACCAAAGGCGCTATCGTTTCGTTCACCCGTTCACTGGCACTGCAGGCTAAACCTAAAGGAATACGGGTGAATGCTGTTGCACCCGGACCGGTGGCCACGCCGCTCACGGAAAAAACATTCGGGGAAGAAGATGAAGATCAGAATAAACCACCGCTAGAACGTAATGCTTCTACCGAAGAAGTGGCAGCAAGTTTTCTATTTCTTGCCACAGATGCTTCATCACAGATAACGGGACAGGTTCTTCATCCTAATGGAGGTTTAATTGTTAACGGTTAATCTTAACGGATATGAATGGAGTTATTATTCAGTTTTTCCATTGGTACCATCCCGGAAACCTATGGAATGAGTTTGCTGAAAAAGCAGAATATTTAAGAGATTTGGGATTTACTGCCGTCTGGTTTCCTCCTGCCAATAAATGCAGTCTCAATATGGAAGGGCGTGGCTATGATGTATATGATCTTTATGATTTGGGAGAATTTGATCAGAAAGGCAGTATACCAACCCGGTACGGGACAAAAGCCGAATATTTAATGGCAATAGAGAAAGCGCATGAAGCGGGAATGTCTGTATATGCAGATATTGTTTTAAACCACAGGATGGGAGGAGATGAAGAAGAAAAGATTATGGTACATCAGCTGAATGAAGAAAACCGTAATGAAAGAATCTCTGAAAATATGGAGGTTTCAGCCTATACGAAATTTACTTTTCCGGGAAGAAAGGGAGTGTATTCGGACTTTATATGGGATCATCACTGTTTCAGCGGTATTGATTATGTGATCAGAGAAGGAGAGGAGATGAAGGGTGTTTTTAAAATCCATAATGAATATGGTGAGGAGTGGACAGATGCCGTAAGTCATCAGTTCGGTAATTATGATTATCTGATGGGAGCTGACATAGAGTACCGTAATCCTTATGTTGTGGAGGAAATGAAAAAATGGATCAGATGGTATATGGAAACAACGAAAGTAGACGGAATCAGATTGGATGCCTTAAAACATATCTCCTCCGACTTTTTGAAAGACTGGATCTCCTATATTAAAACAGAAGTGAATCCTGAATGTTTTGTTTTGGGCGAATTCTGGAAAGACGAGGCAGAAAAAATTGAGTATTTTTCCGATAAAATGTCTGATCTTATCTCTTGTTTTGATGCTCCGCTGCATTATAATTTCTTTAAAGCATCACAGGATGGTAAAGACTACGATATGAGCCGGATTTTAAAAGGAAGCTTCCTGGAGAAGAAACCGGTATTCTCAGTTTCTTTTGTTGAAAACCATGATACACAGCAGCTTCAGGCTCTTGAATCTGCGGTGAAAGACTGGTTCAAACCCTTGGCTTATGCTATTATTCTTCTTACCGATGAAGCTTATCCCTGCATATTTTATCCCGATCTTTTTGGTGCAGACTATATCGATATAAAAGATGAACAGGAAGTGCATATCATCATGCCGAAGGTTGAAGAACTTCCTGGTCTGCTTGAAGCGAGAAAGCTTTTTGCATATGGTGAGCAGATCGATTATTTTGATCATCCCAACTGCGTGGCTTTTGTACGGAAAGGAGATGAAAAGCATCCGGGTTGCATTGTAATCATGTCTAATAGCGAAGAAGGCTACAAAGAAATAGAATTGGGAAAAGAACATGCGGATTCGGTTTATACCGATTTTTTAAAGAACCGTCATGAAGAAATTTATACAGATAAAAACGGGAAAGCGGTGTTTACTGTAAATCCTGGTTCGGTAAGTGTATGGGTGAAAAAAAACTGAAATTATAATATCGAGGAACTATTTTTTTTCGCTGAGAAAGTTATCAATATGGAATAAAAGACTTTCTCTAACCGGAATAAAATGGTATTTCAGCAGAGTAGCAACTTTTTTATTGGATATATTTTGGGATGAGGTTAGAAATTCAATGTTTTGGGTGGTCAGCATCCTTAGCTTTGGCACTAACCCTCCCAAAAGTATATTCAGGAATTTTCCTATGTTTAAGAAAATTTTTGGCAATACGAATGGTTTTATTTTATGCAGCTTCCCGGCAATGATAGCAGACAGCTCTTTGTATTTTATATTTTCAGAGGCAATAAGAAACCTTTCCCCGAAAACATTTTTATCCATTAGTGCTGTAGCAATGAAAGCCACGTCTCTTACATCTGCACATCCGGCTTGCCCTGAAAAAGTGTAAAAACTCCTTATAAAATTCTTCAGGAACTTTCCACTGCTTTTATCCCAGTTTCCGCTTCCTATGATCATTCCCGGATTGATGATAATGGTATTCAATCCTTCTTGAAAAGCTTTACAAACAGCCAAATCAGCTTTATATTTGGAAACAGCATATATGGTATTATCTGTGCCATTAATAAGAGGAGAGTGCTCATCAACAGGTTTATCCATTCTTTCCTTTTTAAAAATAACCGCAGAGCTTACATACAGAAACTTGCTGATTCCTGAATTTTTACAGCATTCTAAGAGGTTTTGTGTTCCTTCCACATTCACACGCTCTACCTTTTCCCTGTCATCAGGATCATAACTCACTTTAGCAGCGCAATGATAGACTTCCTTTACACCTTGCAGCGCCTGTTGTAAGGTTTTTTCGTCATCAAGGCTGATATCTACCCATTCAATTTTATCAAAAAGAATAGCTGCATTTTCTGTGTAGTAACTTAGTGATCTTTTGACCTCTTCGAGATCACTTGACTTTCTTTTGCATGCCCTTACCGTTCTGCCTTTTTTTAGAAGCTCCAGAACGATTACCCTGCCAAGAATTCCGGTGGCTCCGGTTACTAATACCATGGTTTCAGGTTTAAAATTATTGGTTATGGTTTACTGATCCAGGCAGACATATATTCTCTGTTCATTCTTGCAATATTATCGAGTGATATATTTTTCGGACACTCTACTTCGCAGGCTCCGATTACCGAACAGTTTCCGAAACCTTCATCATCCATTGCCTGAACCATGTTCAGAACTCTTCTTTTTGCTTCTACTTTTCCCTGCGGAAGTAATGCCAGGTGGGAAACCTTTGCTCCCACAAAAAGCATTGCAGCGCCATTAGGACAGCAGGCAACACAAGCTCCGCAACTGATACATGCAGCAGCATCCATGGCTTTATCGGCATCTTCTTTCGGAACTAAAATCGCATTGGCGTCTAATGTATTCCCTGAAGTATTTACAGAAATAAACCCTCCGGCAGCCATTATTCTGTCAAAAGCACTGCGGTCTGTAATGAGATCTTTGATGACAGGAAAGGCAATACTTCTCCAGGGTTCAATAACTATTGTTTCGCCATCATTGAACATTCTCATGTGGAGCTGGCAGGTTGTGATTCCTGTATCAGGGCCGTGTGCTCTTCCGTTGATATAAAGAGAACACATTCCGCATATTCCTTCCCGGCAGTCGTGATCGAAAGCTACAGGCTCTTTATTCTCATCAATCAGCTGTTCATTGAGAATATCCAGCATTTCAAGGAAGGATGAATCTGTAGAAATACCGGATACTTTATACATTTCAAATTTTCCTTTTGTTTTTCTGTCTTTCTGCCGCCAGATTTTCAGCGTAAGATTTAAAGTGGTTCTTTTTCCCATGTTAATTATTGATTTAGTGATATTAAAAGTACATCTAAAAGCACTTTCATGTTTATGAGTCTTCTCATATTATATCTTAAAATAGATATTCAGGCTGATAATTTTAGATACCACATCTTGGCATTTCAGGTAAAAATGGTCTTATAGTTGCAGATTTATCACCAATCAAACACTAAATTATTATATTATGGAAACTAAAACGGCAACCAAAAAATCACCAGCCAAAAAAACGACAACAGCAAAAACAACAGCAAAAACTCCGGCTAAAAAAAATGCAGCCAAAAGTTTGGAAGATCTTTTTGAAGATGCACTGAAAGATATTTACTGGGCTGAAAAAGCACTGCTGAAAGCGCTACCGGTAATGATGAAGAATGCTACCGATGAAAAGCTTAAAAAAGGTATTGATAAGCATATTATTGAAACGGAAGGCCATGTGGAAAGACTTGAAGAATGTTTTAAAGCATTAGGGAAAAAAGCCCAGGCAAAGAAATGTGATGCTATGCAGGGACTGCTGGACGAAGGAAAGAGCATTATGGAAGAAACAGAACCGGGAGCTGTAAGAGACGCGGGAATTATTGCAGCAGCACAAAAAGTTGAACATTATGAAATCGCCACATATGGTACACTTGCTGCATTCGCTAAAGTATTAAAAGAAGAGGATTGTCTTAAAAACCTTTTAAGCACATTGGAAGAAGAAAAAAAATGTGATGAACTGCTGACAAAGGTTGCTGATACCAACCTTAACAGCAAAGCAATGTAAACATACAATCTTTATAAAAAAGGAGACCTGATTTTTTATTCGGGTCTCCTTTTTCGTTTTTATTGATTTCCTGTGTTTGCTCCTTCAAATGTATTATTCATAAGATCAATTTTACAGTTGTCTGTTAAAATATGGACCTTGAGGTTTTCTACATAAACGGGAAATCCTTTTTTAACAGTTTCAGTATTCGTCTGCCCGATTTCCTTTGCACTGATCATCCATACAGAACCCGATCCTCTGCAGGTCGCGTTATGTCCTTCTTCAATAAGAAGGGCAGTATCTTCTCCTAGGCCGATTCCCAGGCATTCCGGATGAAGAATCACAGCATGTGATAGCCTGCCGAACCTTGCACGGTGTGCAAAATGGGTATCAATAATACAGTTCTTGATGAATCCTAACCCGGAATCCAACTCAATATCATTTTCCAGAATTGCTTCACCGTTGACTGCTTCAAGAATAACTATTTTAGGCATACACATTGCTCCCGCGCTGGTGCCTGCAATCATAAAGCCTTCTTCTTCATTATATTTTTTCTTTAAAACATCCGTAACAACAGAGGGCTGCAAAAATCTGCAGATTTTATCCTGGTCACCGCCTGTAAAGAATATCGTTTTTGCTTCCTCAATTCTTTTCAGATAAAAATCTGTATGTACCTGATCATCACAAATATCCAGAAAACCAAAGTTGGTATATCCGATTTCTTCAAATGTTTTGGTGTAAGTTTCCTGCATTTCTTCGGGTTCGGAAGTAGCCGTTGTAATTACTTCAATGCGGTCATCTTTAGAGGTTACCAGCAGTTTAAGAATTTCATTGGGCGAAAAATTATTGTTTTTATTTTCTATCTCGGGTTTATCGCCGTCTCTATCTTCTTTACCGCCGATAATCAGTAGTTTTCCTTTAGGTATCATATGTAAAGTCATTTAAAAATTAAAATCATTGAATGCTATTCCTGTTGGTGAAATTTAAATTGTAATGGAACTGTTTATCTTTAATAAAATCTCCATTATATAAATTAATAACCGATCCTTCGGTAAGGATATGTCCCTTCAGATATTTCATAAAAACGGAGGTTCCCTTTCTTATCTTTTTTTTATTAACATTTCTGGCATTAATAATCATTATCGTACTGCTGCCGTAGCAATAAGCTTTGTAACCTTTCTCAATAACCAGCATCATTCCTTTATTCAGGCCGATACCAAAACATTGAGGCTGAAGAATAATAGTTCTGACCAGATCTTTAAATCTTGTTCCATTGTTAAATTTGGTATCAATGATACAGTTATTGATAAATCCCAGACCTTGGTGAATCCCTTTTTCGTTCAGCAAAAGTTCCGGAATATACATAGAGCTGGTATTCATTCCGATAACTGTAAAATCTTCTTCATGAAGGTATTTATTATGTAAAAGTTTTAGGATCTCAGATCTTTTCAGGAGTTCACAACTTTCCGGATCCTCATTCGCGAAGAAAATTACTTTAGCCTGGAAGATTCTGTCATAATAATCATTAAAATTATTTTCCTGCAGAATATGAATAAACCCGAAATTGCTGTATCCATGCCTCTGCAATACGGCCGAATATTTCTCTCTGTATTCTGGCTCGGAACCTGAAATGATAATTTCAATACAGGTATTTCTCCGTTCCGGCAATAACCCGAACAGCTGAGGTGGAAATTGACTGGTTTCCGTTTTCTGTTCTGCCTCTTCACAAGAATCAGGATTGTTGCTGCCAATAAAGATGAGCCTGCCTTTTGGATTCATAGCACAACAATCCTTATTCATTATCGGGTTTTACCTTGACACTGTCACTTTCCTGCTGCATGGTGTCTGAAACTCCATCAAGGGTTTGGATCGTATCTGAAGCCTTGTCGTTTACCGTTTCTCTTTTGTTGTTTTGATCGATATACTGTGTTTCGGATTTTGTACATGCTGATAACATCAGCAATAATACCATATATAGTGCTGTTTTTTTCATAATAATCTATTGGTTACAGCAAACATAATCATCAAAAAGAGAAGTATTTATGATGTGAATCACAATTCCCGGATAGCAAAGGCTGAACAAAACCGTCTTTAAAATTGCTGTTAAATTGCTGTTGAAAAGCGAATGTTAATATTTGTATCTTTTTCAATATATTTGTGGATATTTTTCGTATCAATGCGGTGGAAAAATTAATAGTAAATAGTAACAACAATGGAGCAGCTTAGTTTATTTAATCCACAGGATCTGTACGAATTTCCAAAAGACCTGCTGGAATACAGAGAACATTTTCTGAATCAGGAAGAAGCTGACCGCCTGAAAATTCATCTGCTTGAAACAGCTCCCTGGAAACAGCGTACCCAGAAAATGTACGATAAGATGGTGCTGACCCCACGCTTAACAGCCTGGTACGGAGATGAAGAAAGAGCTTATCCTTCAGGTATTGGGGAACTGGATACCAGCCCCTGGACACCTGAACTGTTTTCTTTAAAACAAAGAATAGAAGAAACATTTGGGTATCAGTTCAATTCCGTATTATTGAACCTTTACAGAGATCATAACGATTCTGTTGCCTGGCATCGGGATAAGGAAAGCAGATATGGAAAACGTCCGGTGATTGCATCAGTAAGTTTAGGGCAGACCAGAAATTTTGATTTCAGGAAAAAAGACCATCATCAGAGTAAATACAGCCTGCCTCTTCCTCACGGTTCGTTATTGATTATGAAAGGAGACCTTCAGGAAAACTGGGAACATCGGATTGCCAAATCTGCCACCACCATGAAAGAGCGTATTAATCTTACGTTCAGACTGGTTAATCAGTTGTAATATATTCATTCATATTATTTTATAATTAGGTTTAAAGTATTGTGATCTGCTTTTTTGGCAAATAAATTGTTGCATTTATAAACAAAGTCATTGTTTGACTTCTCTATATCACCATTTAAAATTTATTATTATGAAAAATCTTGTAGTAACAATTTTTGCATTAGCTGCTTTAACTGCCTGCAAAAAAAACGAACCGACAACCACGAGTCAATCTGAGGAAAGTACCACAATGTCTGCCCCTGCAGAATCCGGAATGACGGTAACCGACTCAACAAAAATGACAGACACCAAAGATCAGAAAAGTACTCTCAGCGATCAGGACAAAAAGTTTGCAGATGCTGCAGCCATAGGAGGACTGATGGAAGTAATGATGGGTAAACTGGCCGCGACAAACGCTGAAAACTCAGTAGTAAAATCTTTGGGAGCAATGATGGTAACTGATCATACCAAAGCGAATGACGAGCTTAAGAATTGGGCTTCAGGAGCAGGGTATACATTACCCACAAGCTTAGATACCGAAAAGCAGAAGATGTATGATGACCTGAAAGCTAAGAAAGGTAAAGACTTTGACAAAAAATATACAGATCTTATGGTCAGTGATCATAAAGAAGATGTGGAAGCGTTCAAAAAAGAGGCATCGGAAGGAACAGAAGCCTCATTAAAATCTTTCGCAGCGAAAACACTTCCGACACTTGAACATCATTTGAAGGAATCGGAAAAAGCTAAAAATGCGGTCAAATAATATTGAGTTTATATGACTTGCATCATAAGTCCGAACATAAGGTATTTAATACTTTTGATGTGATTAAATATTATTTTGTTCTTGATTATAGTAAGCTCCTCTTTTTAAGAGGAGTTTTTTTGATTATTCTTTCTTTTTATATTCTTCAATTTTCTTAAACTGTCTATAAGAATCTTTCAGCTTTCGAAGCTGTTCAGATACAACCTCAGTACTTTTTGGGCTGAGATCACCAGTATCCAGGGCATTTTGATAAGCTTCTATAGCTGCTTTTTCGCCAAACACCACATTTTCTAATGTAGATTCTATCAGATTTCCCATGGTAAAAGAATTTTTAATGTCAATCCATGTTCTGTGAACAGCTCCTGCCACGGACGTTGAGTCCTCCGGAGTACCTTGCTTTTCTGTGATGAGGTTGATCAGTTCATTTTTCATGATTTTCGACTGCGAAATCATATGGTCGTATTCATCCTTTATTTCCGGATACATTTCCCAGACTTTTCCCTCAACTTTTTCGAAACCTTCCTTCCTGTCGTTGGTAATGTGTAGTAAGTCATTAAGTACCGATATTTCCTGCTGATGATCCATAATATAATTTTTAGATTAACTATAAAAGTAAAACTTATCCGGTGAACTCTTTATAATCCTGATCATATCTCAAAAATAATAGGCTAAAGTCCTTTCTTTTTTCAACAAAAAGCTGCACCTTTGCCCAACAATGGGGTGCTACAGATAACAGTGGCTGAGATGATACCCAGGAATATACTTCCACACCTGATCCGGATAACGCCGGCGTAGGGATTGCTTATTGATCATCTCATCATTTGATTTCTAATAATTAATATGATGCAGGACATTTTAAAACAAATTACCTTACCGGAATGGTTCGGAGTCTTATTTTCAGTAATCCAGGTTTTACTGGCCCGTAAAAACAATGTCAACAACTATCTTTTCGGAATTGCAGGTATTCTGCTTACACTGTATGTGATGCTGACTTCGAAGCTCTATGCTGAATTTACCTTAAATCTTTATTATCTGGTCATGAGCATCTATGGATGGCTGTACTGGAAATTTGGGAAACAAAGATCCGAGATGGAAATCTCTGTTACCTCAACCACAGAAAAATGGATTACCGGAGGAATTGTTCTGGGAACTTTTATCTTATTCTGGTTCTTCCTGACTCATTTTACCGACTCGGATGTTCCGGTTTGGGATTCTCTGGTGAGCGCCTTTGCCTGGGCCGGAATGTGGCTGATGGCAAGAAGAAAAATTGAAAACTGGGTAATACTGAATGTCAGTAATCTTATTTCAATCCCGCTAATGATTCATAAAGAATTATATCTCTATGCTGTTTTAACGTCGTTTTTATTTTTAGTGGCCATTTCCGGATATATAGAATGGCAGAGAATCATTAAATCCAAAGCTAATGCTGAGTATTAAAGAGATCAGGCAAGAACTTCAGGGCGCCTCTGTAATTTCTGATAAAGTAATGCAGCATATTCATGAGGAAGGACTGCTTAAGATCTGGGTTCCCCAAAAATATGGCGGACTCGGCTACCGTTTTGAAGAAGGGCTTAAAGCCTTATTTGGCTGGGCTGAAACCGATGGAAGTTTCGGCTGGATGCTGACACTTTGTGCCGGTGCCAATTACTTTTCCAGAAATATCACGCCTGAAATTGCTCAATTACTCTTTACACATTCTGAAACCTGCTTTGGAGGAAGCGGAATGGTTGGCGGGACGGCAGAAAAACAGGATGACAGCACTTATCTGATCAACGGTTCATGGAATTTCGCAACAGGAACACCTCATCTGACTCATTTTACATTGAATGCCAGGGTTATGGAAAATGGTAAAGCTATAAAGGATAAAGACGGCAATGAGATCATCCACTCATTCATCGTTCCTAAAGAGGAGGTTCATATTATTCCCAATTGGAATTCTATGGGAATGAAAGCCAGTGGAACCTATTCTTTTACCATTAATAATGTCTGTGTCAGTGAAGATTACAGCTTTGTTTATGATACTTTTTTCACGAATGATATTCTGGACAGCATTCCGTTCCGGGTTTTTGCTGACTTAACACTCCTTGTCAATTATCTTGGAATAGCTTCTCATTTTATTGAAGAGGCAGAATGTATTCGTTCTGAAATCAATTTCAAGCGTTTTACTGAATCTGTTGAAAAACATTTGGGAAAAGTATTAAGCATAGCCAGAGAAGTAGAACATATACTCGGTGATCACAAAGAGATTCCGGAGGATAAACAACACGTGATTCATCAGTATGGAGTAGAGCTGGTTCAAAAATTATCCCGTCAGATCCTTACTGTTTATACACAGCTGGGAATTCGGGCAACCGATACTGATTCTGCAGTGTACCAGGTATTCTGCGATTATTTTACAGCGGCTATGCATTCCAATTTCAGGCCTTCTGCAGATGATCTGGACTTTTCATTCTGAGTTAAAGTTTCAGAAAATAATTCTGTTAATGAGTGTTTTATGTGAATATTTTGTTAACAATATTCTTTATAGTGAATATTGTACAATAAATTTTAATTATTTCACTATATTTGGAATAAACTAAAACCTGAAATAAGCCCAACATAACACCTGCTAAATAAGAGCAACCAGATTACAAAAACATTATGAAAGACTTATTTTCACTCAACGGAAAGAGGAAGGATCATGTAATTATGTATTTTAAAAAAGAGAGGCATCCATTGGTAGAAAATGATAACTGGATAACGGTTACAATTAAAGAATGGTACCGGACAATGATCATATCCTGTTTAATATGCAATGACTTAGTCACTCTAATTATCGTAAGAATAAAATTCACTCCATTTTACGAAAAATATACAGTACTGTAAGTTGATTCCTGTTGATACCTTTGTAAAAATAGATGGCCGGAACAGTTGATGGTGATATTGATCCCCGGAAAGGAGTTATATTCTTATCTGGCAAGCCATTCTTCCCGAAGAACCGCATAAATAACATCATCAACCCATTTATTTTTCCAGAACAGACTTTTTACAAAATGACCTTCTTTTCGTAAACCGATTCTTTCCATCAATAGAATAGAAGCTGTGTTGTCCGGATCCACAGACGCTGTAATTCTGTGTTTATGTAAATCATTAAACAGGTAACTTATGATGCCTTTTAAAGCCTCAGAAGCATATCCTTTTCCTTGAAAAGACGTATTTAATGTAATTCCCAGTTCTACCTGTGCATTTTCATCTCCGGTAAAATGAACTCCGATATCTCCGATAACCGTTTTTGTTTCTTTATCCGTAATTAACAGCTGATACCAGCTTTCAGGCTGGTTAAATTCTGTAGTATTTCTCAGGATAAAATTTTCCACCTCTTCCAGCGTTTCAGGGATCCAGCCTTGAAATCTATTGGCTTCAGCATCGGAACGGTAATCGAAGATGTCCTGTTGATCCTCAATTGTAATGTCCCGTAGAACTAATCTTTCTGTGTAGAGCTGCATAAGGGTAATATAATTTCGGACAAAAATAGGGGTAATTGGTAGTTATTCAATGGGCAATTCAAGTTTTTATGAAGATTAAAGCTAATTTATTTCAATAAAAACGATAAAATATTTGCAAATACCATTTAAATACTTACTTTTGTACCGCTTTAAAAACAAAATACGGGGGATTGGCGCAGTTGGCTAGCGCGTTTGACTGGCAGTCAAAAGGTCACGGGTTCGAATCCCGTATTCTCCACTAAAGAGCTGTAATACAATATATTGCAGCTCTTTTTTATGATTAATATTTTGTCCCGGCAATTCCAACAGAATACACTAGATTTGAAATAAAAAATTAACATGGAATTTTCTCCTTTTAATCCTGTGATTAAGCTTTGTCTGCAAGGAATGGATTTTGAAGACAAAGGAATGCCTGAAAAAGCAGGTGAATTATTTTTGCAAGCCTGGGAAGAAGCTACGGATGACCATGAAAAGTTTCTGGCAGCTTATTATCTGTCACGTAACCAGAAAACAACTGGTAATCAGTTGAAATGGCTTGAAACTTCTTTAGAATTTGCTTTAAAAATTAATGATGATACCATTAAAAGTGCATTGCCCGCTCTTTATCAGAACATTGCTCAATGCTGGGAGAAGTCGGGAGATACAGAAATGTCAAAAAAGAATGCTGAACTGGCATTACAGTTAAAAAACCATCCGTCCGATAAAGGACCTTTTTATCACGGAACAAAAGCAGATTTAAAAATTGGAGATTTACTGAAAGCAGGCGGAAGTTCCAATTATCAGTCTGACCTGAAAATGAATCATATCTATTTTACCGCTTTGGTAAACGGAGCAGGACTTGCCGCCGCATTAGCAAAAGGAGAGGGCACAGAACGTGTGTATATTGTAGAACCAACAGGAAATTTTGAGAATGATCCCAATGTTACCGATAAGAAATTTCCTGGAAATCCCACCCGCTCTTATCGTTCCGAAATGCCTTTGAAAATTATCGGAGAAGCAGCTGATTGGACCAGACCCGCTCCTGCAGATCTTCAGAGATTCCGAGAAAAGCTGGAAAACAATAATGGGGAGATTATCAATTAGTCTCTCTTATTTATTTTTTGATGATCTTTAATATATTCCAAGGTTTTATCGATAAGAATAGAGTTTCCACCGCCGTTATTTCGGAGATCAATAGCCCAATTTTTACTATTTTTCTGATGCGGTAAATACCTTATCGGGAAACTTATTAAAATCATTCCTATTCCAGACATACTTCTGAAATCCAGAAAAGCCGATTTGTGATCAACAATTTGGCTTTGCGATTACCGATATCAACCAGGCAAGGGATCTTTGAACTTCATTTACGGTTTGTAGAAATATTTAGTATGAAAATACCTACTTTATAGTAATGTCCTATATTTTAGCAATAAAGTGTTTTAAATAAATTATCTTTACACTATTGGTAAAAATGATTGGTTTTGTGTAGAAATATTCTTACGGTTGGTTTTCTGTTTGCTTTTCTTTTGTTTTATTCTCAACAATACACGGTGCAGTTTTTCAATACAGATAACGGACTGCCTCAGAATAGTGTAAAAGATATTATAAAAGATAAATATGGTTTTATCTGGCTGACTACAGAAAACGGAATTGTAAGATATGACGGGCTTAATTTTTTTGTTCATAAAAAATTTCCACTCAATAGCCAGCGGTTTACCTATTTTTATGGTAATGCTGATAAGGACAGTATTTTTACGGCGGTAGATGATGGAAAAACGGTTTTAATCCATCAAAAAATTCCAAAAGTAATAAAAAGCATTAAAAGATGTCCAACAATTATTGTTAGGGGCAATGTCAAGTATCATCTGTGTATTTCAAATTACAGCTACAGTCCGTCTCCGGGAGTCTATTTTTTTATGGATTTCAAAAAAGGAAGGTATTTTATCACACAAGACTCCTTTGTTTATGAAGATTTTCTTTCAAAAACACAGGTTAAACTTGATGTGAAGCCGCTTTTTAAAAATGATCCAAATGCCTTTACAATAGGAGAGATTCTGTTTTATATTGATCGGAATGCTAAAAAGGTAAAAAAAATAGAAGAAGGAAAAATTACCGGTTCTTATGATCTGCCCATTGTAGCGGATGTCAGAAGCAAAATTTTCTGGAACAGAACCAACGGGCAGGGATTTGTCCTGAATAACAATATCCTTTACAGATGCATCTACAATAAAGGAACCCTTAAATTATCAAAACTGATCCGGCTTGATCATATAGGCGAAAGTAATCTGATGTGCATTTATTATGATGTAAAATATAAAAAACTTTACCTTGGAAGCAGTACAGACGGGCTCAAAATAGTGAGCTTAACCGATTTTACCTCTTCGAAAAAGAACATCCCAAAATCATCAGCTGTTTTTTATGCGATCCAGCCTTATAATGATTCATGTGTAATTAATCCTGCAGGGGAAATCTACAACCGCTACGGATTGGTTAAAAGCAAAAACTTCGATAAAAGTATATCGTATTTTTTAAATTTTGACAGACAGGGCAATCTTGTAACCCGGAGAGAACAAACTCTTTTTGTATACAGTAAAAAGTCTGATTTTACAGATTTTCAAAGCATTTCCACCGGAGAAGACACTGTGAATGATTTCTTCTTTGCCAATGGGAAATATTACGTACTGGCAGTGAAACAAAAAAAAGGAAATACCGAGTTCACAGGCACACTAAGCATTTATGAAAACTGGCCTTTTAAGTCATTAAAGAAAAAATACCTGTTTGCCAACGAACCTACCAAAATGGTATTGACAGAAGCAGGAGATATTCTGGTTGGTACAATAAAAGGATTGTATAAAATATCCGTCAATCATAACAAAATCTATAGTTTAAACGGTCAAAATGAATTATCAGTTCGTGATATTGTACTTACTGCAGACGGAAATATATGGGTAACCACTCTTGGAAAAGGTTTTTATCTTTTAAGAAACAACCGTCTTATAAAGCTGCCGGGTGATTCTGAAGGCAATCTTTTGTCACCGCATACCCTGATGGAAGATCCTAATGGTTACTTCTGGATTCCAACCAATAATGGATTGTATAAAATAAGAGAAAGCATGCTTTTAAAATACCTGCAAAACAGCAATTTTAAATTGAACTATTACAGATATTCAAAAGAAGCCGGCTTTAGTACCAACGAGTTTAATGGAGGAAGTAATATCAATAGCAACAAATTGAAAAACGGAGATTTTGTTTTGCCTTCATTAAGCGGACTGGTATTTTTTAACCCGCTGAAAGTTAAAAGTTATTATCCCGAAGCGATGTATATAGAAAGGGTTCTCGTTGATGATAAAGAAAAATGGTTTATAGATGTCCTGAAACTGAGTCAGGAGAACAGACGGGTTGAACTGTTTATCGATATCCCTTACTACGCAAACCCTGATAATATTGTCATTGAAGCAAAACTGGATGACGATGGAACCAATAAATGGCTGTCTGTAGGAAAAGACCGGAAGTTTTTACTCAATAATCTTGGCCATGGCACCCATTTTCTTATCGTAAGGATGCTCGTTTCTGATAAGCAGGAATACGTTTTCAAAAAAATTAAAATTATCATTCCTCCCTTTTTTTATCAGACATTATGGTTTAAACTACTGATTGTTTTTATCTTTCTTCTTTTACTGTATGTATCCGTAAGATGGAGGACGAGCTTTCATAAAAAGAAAAACCGTGAGCTGGAGGAAATTATCCGTTTAAGAACCAAAACTCTTTCAGAAACTGTAGAAAATCTGGAAATCACTCAGATAAAGCTGGGAAAAGAAATTGAACAGCAGAAAAAGCTCATCGGAACAATTACCCATGATATTACCACACCATTGAAATTTATTGCTTTAACCAGCAAAGAAGCCTTGGACTATGATGAAAAGAATGCCTACCGTACTGAAAGAATTCTTAATTCTATTTACAAATCATCTAACCAGCTGTACAATTTTACAAAAACACTGAAAGAGTATGCTGATATTTATAATGAATACAGGAGTGATGAAACAGAGCTGTATTCTTTCTGTGATCTGGTGCAGGAAAAGAAAATCCTTTTTGATGAGATTGCAGCCAATCACAACACGACAATTGTTAATAATGTAGATGAAAAATTAATGGTGAAAATCAGTAAAAATATTCTTGCTGTGATTATTCATAATCTAATGGATAATTCTGTAAAATATACAAGAAACGGAACGATTATAATCACCGGGGCAGATGAGCCGGAAACTGTTATTCTGGAAATTACAGATACAGGAATCGGGATGGACGACCATAAAATTGAATATTATACCAAACTTCAGGAGAATATTGAAAATGAAAAGCTGTTATTGCAGAAATATGGTATGGGACTTCATCTGATCCTACAGCTGCTCCAGATGCTGGAAAGTAAAATTATAATCAGAAGAAACGAGACCAAAGGCACTTCTTTCCAATTAATTATAAAAAAATCGAAAAAATGATTAAAAAGATCCTTATAGCAGATGATCATGATATTGTATTAACAGGAACCGCTATCATTTTAGAAGCACGCATTCCTGATGTACTGATAGATACTGCTTCAGATTATCCTGAAGCCCTCGATAAAATTTCCAGACAGAAATTTGATCTGCTTATTCTGGATATCAATATGCCTGAAAGCAGAAACAAAAAAATGATCTCAGAAATCAAGCAGCTTGATCCTGCCTTGAAAATACTTGTTTTTTCGGCGTATGAAGAGGAAATTGCCATACAATATATCAAAGAAGGGGCAGATGGATACATTAATAAACTCAGTAAAGTAGCTACCATTTCTGAAGCAGTCATGAAAATGTTTTCAGAAGGAAATTATTATCCTAATGGCTTTGTCAATAAGCTGTTGCAGCCGTCCGCACTGGATGCTGTAAAGAGTTTATCAGAAAGGGAATATGAAATTTTTATGCTCATGGTAAAAGGAAACGGAAACCTGGAAATTTCAAACGAGATGGATATCCAGATGTCTACAATAAGTACTTATAAAAAAAGAATCCATAAAAAACTGAAAACAAGTAATCTGGCCGATCTTATTAAACTGTATGAAGCTTACATGTCCTGATACTTATTTTTATGAATAAAAACTATTTTTTGAGTGTAGAAAATTTTCTACATTTTGTTTAGTTTTTTTCTACGCTTGGTGATGTTTCTTGTAGAATTTATTCTGATACTTTTACATTATGTTAAACAATCGGGTTTATTAATGTAAATAAAATAATGATAAATGTTTAAAATTTCTACAAAACTAATCTTTGCAATGATAGCCTTAAGTCCGGCTATTGCTTTTGCCCAGGCAGGAAATGTTGGGGTCAACACAGTGAATCCCGGTTCTACCATGGATATTAACGGATCATTGGCGGCTAATTATAAAGCGGTTACTACAGCCACTTATAATTTAGTATTATCAGACTTTCATGTTTCATACAATGGGAGTTCAGATGCTGTATTTGGTTTACCACCTTCTGTCAGTGGGGTTGGAAACTTCAAAGGGAGGATTTACAGAATTAAAAACAACACAAATTTTAAGATCACCGTGAATGCTGTAGCTCCGGAAACAATTAACGGAAATGCCAGTATTTCAGTACCAGCCAATCAGAGTGTGGAGCTGGTGAGTACGGGACTTACCGGAACGAATTCTACATGGGAACTTCTTTCAACCGGAACATCTTCAACAGGGGATTATATTATTGTGAAGCCAAACGCAGCCCAATCAGTATCTACAGGATCAGATGTGACATTTGGATCTGTGGTTGCCTCCAATAATATTACTTATAGCGCAGGTGTTTTCAATCTGAAAGCAGGTAAAACCTATGTTCTCCGTTGTCAGCTTCATGCTACAGACTTTTCGCTGGCAGGTGGATTCTTCGTGTATGAATGGGTAGATGCTTCCAATAATTCTGTTCTTCCTTCCAGTACAACAGGAGTTGTTGATGCCATAAATAATTATCCGGCAACATCAATTGGCGGCCAGCCGGAAGCCTATGCTATTTACAGACCAACAATTGATACCTCTGTAAAAGTAAGGCTGGGAGGAGCCGGAACAGCACAGCTGAACCCGACAATAGGTTTTATGACGGTAACCGAGCTTGCAGGAGGTAATGGAAATGGCGGTACAACAATCATTAATAACAATATCACAGCAAGTAACGGTCTTAGTTTATCCGGTACAGATGTGAAATTGGGAGGAACCCTTTCGCAGGCAACCGATATTGCAACGGCAGGAAATAATTTAAGTATCAACGGTACAGGAAAAGTCCTGGTAGGCACCAATACAGTACCGGCGGGAGCTGCCAGTGCAAAGGTTGTTATTGATAACGGAACAGCCAATGGAGCTCTTCAAATTAAAGACGGCACCCAGCAGCTGGGGTACGTACTGACCAGTGATGCTAACGGACTGGCTACATGGTCTTCCACTGTTACTACAGCATTTGCTGATAACTGGACTTCTTACACTGGAACACTGGTTAATCCTTTTACCGGAAACTCAGGAGGAGATAACCTGCCAACAGGAATTTCTGTGAATATTCCTGCTAAAGGATGGTATTTTTTCCGTTCAGGAATTACAATAACTTCTACCTGTAATGATTACTGGTTTTACATTCCCGGGATAGGGGAAGTATGGAAAACATATTGTGGAACTGCAAGTCCTGATCCTATTAATTTTGTGCCGAGAGATCAAACCAGAGTATTATACTTCGCGGCTCCCGGGGTTTATCCCATATTTGCTCATAAAACCAATCTTGTAGTTCCATCTGGGTTTAATGTTGGAAACCCTACTTTTTATCTGGATTTTGTAAAGTTCCAAAATTAAATTCCGGATAGTTATCAGACCAGAAAAGATTCTAAAAACATACTATGAAAACAAAAGCTGCGAAGTTAATTCTTTGCAGCTTTTTGTTACTTTTATTTCAAGCGGTAACATAATTTCTAATAAGCAGAAATCATTTTATACTGTAAATTCTCAATATGACTGTACTCATAAAACCAGAGACGAATATATCATACATTTGGGATAAGTTTTTCATCATCCAATAATAGTTTCTAGCCTCTCTTTAGAGGCTTTTTATGTGAAAAGTTAAATTTTTCATAAATTAAATCGCTCTTTAATGAATATTTATATATTTGAACGAACTAAAATATTTTAAACCATGAAAAACTTAAAGAAAATCTCAAGAGAAGAATTAAAAAAAGTTAAAGGAGCAGGACCTAATGTTCCGGCATGCCCTCCAGGTGCTTTATGGAGATGTGAAGCCATTGGTGTTTGTTCGGAAGATTTTGATCAATGGGACTGCCTTTGTGGTTGCTATCCGGCAACGCTTCCATTACCAAGATAAATCAAATCCTCTTTCAGAAGGTTTTTATTAACAAAAACAGCCACAATATTTTCATTGTGGCTGTCTTTTTGAAATCAAATATCGACTATTATAAAGATCTGGAGCGGGCAATATTAATAAGGTACAAAAGGTGTGCGTACATGCTTCGCTTTACAGACTCTATTTTTATGTCTCCGGTAGCCTGATTGATCGTTGTTACCAGATCGGTATTACATTGACCGGCAAAATTACCGCTTCCTAAATAGTTCACTGTATTGGTACTCGGATAAGAAATTCTGGGGTAGTCGGGTGCTGTCTGGTTGGCAACAGGTGTTGTATTGGCAAATCCTTTATTATCAACATATCGGGCTGTCCATGTGCCTAAAAACTGTCCATTGGAGGTATTGATCCCTTGCCCCACAATGATCTGAGTATCTACTGGATTGGTAAATCCCGCACAAGAAGTGTAATGATTTACGGAAACTGTACAGGAAGATGCATTATCACCAGGCTGAAAACATTTTCCTTCGTATACAGTTGACCTCTGTTCACTGGAAGAGGTTGAAGTGTTCAATATAGCCTTTGGAGCAAAAATTTCCTCAGGAGAAATAAGAGTTAAAACTCCCTGCGCATCCGCCGCAACAATCTTTTTTTCAGCATTTGAAAGTCCTCTTACTCTTACCAGGCCATTTACGTCTAAAGTATGACTTGGAGTGGCGGTATTAATCCCAACCTGTGCCGTTGAGCTGCCAAAAATAGCAAGTGCTCCCAAAAATAATGTTTTTGTTTTCATGTAATTTTTAGAAAAGGTTAAATTTTTCACTAAGGTAAGAAATATCTTTAAAACATACCGCAAATGATCTGCAATCTAGTATAAAGTAATTGTAAACGAATTTTGAACATATTACTATCCAACTTTAACCTTATATTTTTAATCAACTCAAATTTGTACAGTCTCTGTTTGTTTGAAAAATATTTGTATTTTAGCCGAAATATGTTGTTTTTTAACAAACATATTGAACGCTGATTAAAATTCAGATAATTTGAATGAAAAAATTAGTAGATTTGCACGGAACAAAAAAATAATACATATTAAGCAATATTCTCAGTAAGCTGTATTTTTGGAAGGAAGGCAGATGAGAATAACAGAATTTTAGGTTATAAAACTACTGAAACTATGAAGAAACTTTTTTTACTTTTATTTACGGCGTTTTTATTTATCGGTTGCAGCTCTGATGATGATACTATTTATGATTATGTAGGAACATGGTCTGGTTCTTATGAAGGAGGTGATAAAGGAGTTTGGAACTTCGTGGTAGATGAGAGTGGTAAAGTGGTGGGAACAATGCATTCCGATGTCAATAATGAAAACTATAACATTTCCGGGAATTTAAGTGAAACAGGAGATCTGAACGCAACGGTAGGACTTCCTTCGAAAGGAGAATTCAGAGGAACATTATCTACAGATAAAAAAGGAAACGGAAACTGGTCAAACTCACTTCCAACCCCTTCCATATCAGGAACCTGGAAAGGAGAAAAGAAATAAGACAAGAAAGTCTGCAGGATATCCTGCAGACTTTTTATTTATACAAATCCCATACGGGTAATCTCATCATGTTCATTTTTCAATGCTGCAAAACAGAGCAGAAAATCCTCATCAGAAAAAAAATTTTTTAACGGTTGATCTTTCTCTTGATTCCAACTCATAATCTCTTCATTACTTTCTACGCTATAATTTTCAGAATCTAATTTTAAAGTTAAAATCACCGCATGGTCTGATGTACAATGATCATTTTTATACAGAACATGATCTTTAATCCTTATACAATCAGAAACATTCTTAATGGTGCCGAATTGAAATGCTCCCAGCAATTTTCTTCCTTCTTCAGTCTTTAAACCGTTTTCAACTGTTCTTTTTCCCCTTTCAGAAATTGTATCCAAATCTTTGATGGCTGTCATTACCTTGGCAAACTTCTGGTAGAGCAGGGGATCTCCTGATTCTTTAATATAGGCATCCAGACTCTTCCGGATAACTTTTCCCATTTTGGAACAATGCCCGAATTCAGAACTGTTCTGTCTTACCTTCTCATATGACGGATTCTTTTTAAACGCAGCTTTATTAAACCCGCTTTTCTTCCGAACCACATTTTTGCCGTTCAGGTTATAAAATACCAGGTCGCCCACCGCTCCTGTAATCTTGATTACACTTTCATAGGTTGCCATATCTTTAAAATAGAAATCAAATATACCAATAAATAACGAAAACCAAAATTTTAACATATATTTATAATATAGTTGTAGTATAGTTATACTATAATTATAATATAAAATGTATATTTGTAATGTGTTTTGTTAATTAATTATAAATCAGAAGAGTATGGGAACGGGATTATTTCAACAAAAAATGACAATAAAGCAGATTGCTGTTGTGTTGGCAGCCTCTGTTTTGGTGGTTTCCTGCGGATCCTCGAAAAGCGCTTCCGCCAGTAAAAAATCAAATACAAAGAGCGTTGCAAAAGCTGAAAACCTCAGAAAACTGGATTCAAAATTTAACGGAAGTGTATCCAGATCAATCAATGATATTCTGAAAGATGCAGAAAAGTATATCGGAACACCCTATAAATTCGGAGGAAGTACTTCTTCAGGATTTGACTGCTCAGGATTTACCGTAAAAGTATTTGAAGAAAATGATTTTAATCTTCCCAGAAGATCTTCTGATCAGGCCGAGGCCGGAAAAAATATTGATATAAAAGACGTAAAACCCGGAGATCTCTTATTTTTTGCAACAGCCGGAGGAAGCAGAGTCTCTCACGTAGGGATTGTTCATGATATCGGTCCTGATGGAGAAGTGAAATTCATTCATGCTTCTACTTCAAAAGGTGTTATTATTTCATCTCTGAATGAAAAGTACTGGAATAAGGCCTATCTTCATGCTCAAAGAGTGCTGTAAATCTTTAAAACGTACTAACAGGAATTAATATTTTGTCATGCAGGGAATGGTTGAAATTCAATAGAAACGGGCTTTAGCCCGTTCAATAGAAAAATCAAACAATCAATTGGCTTTAGCCAAAACTTATAACTATATTCTTTAACCACCCCGTCAAAAATTCTCTGAATTTTTGCCACCCCTCCGGAGGAGGGGAATTGCCAGGTTTATAACTTCGCATTTCTGCAAATCAATAATATTCTTGTCATTGCAATAGCATTGCATCCCAATACTCATGAAATTTGTCCAAAACTATTATCATTATGACAGATTTCATCAGATTCTTTATTCCCTTTTATTTTATTATTTTTTTTACTGTTTCCTTTGTGGGAATAAGTTACAGAGTCGCAAAACGGATTGGCAAAAATCCTAACGTCCTTCCCAAAGATGATTCTGCCTACGGATTGGTTGGATTTTATTTTAAGCTGATTTTATTGGCTTTGTTTATGTATACAATACTTCTTTTACTCTTTCCGAAAGACATGTTCTCTGCTTTTAAAATCAATGCTTTGGAATATAATCTCATTCAATACACAGGGTTGGGTTTAATGATGATGGCCTTGATTTGGGTTGTTATTGCCCAGTTACAAATGAAAAACTCGTGGCGTATCGGGATTGACAGCACAACAAAAACAGAACTTGTCACTGACGGATTATTCAGGTTTTCAAGAAATCCTGTATTTCTGGGTATGACCATCAGTCTTGTCGGATTTTTTCTTGTTTTTCCTACTGTCATTACTTTTTCTTTTCTTCTGACGGGAAATATTTTAATGCAGATTCAAATCAGGCTTGAAGAAGAGTTCCTGCTAAAGGAACACGGAGAAGTTTACCTGACCTATAAAAAGAGAGTGAAGCGTATGCTGGGCTATTAATTAAACTAATGTTAAAAACAGTTTTGCTGAACTTTTTTGTATCTTTGGCCGGTATAATTTTAAATAAGAAACATGTCGTTACAACAAACTATTGAAAATATCTGGGACAACAGAGATTTATTGCAGAATGAAGACAGCCAGAAGGCAATTAGAGAGGTTATTTCTTTGGTTGATAAGGGTGAACTTCGTACAGCAGAGCCTACTGAAAACGGATGGCAGGTAAATGAATGGGTGAAAAAAGCAGTGGTAATGTATTTTCCGATCCAGAAAATGGAAACTATTGAAGTAGGTCCGTTTGAATTTCATGACAAGATGCCTTTAAAGAGAAATTATGCTGAAAAAGGAGTAAGAGTTGTACCGCATGCGGTTGCCAGAGAAGGAGCTTATATTGCTCCCGGAGTAATTATGATGCCTTCTTATGTAAACATTGGAGCTTATGTAGATTCAGGAACAATGGTAGATACATGGGCAACAGTAGGAAGTTGTGCACAGATCGGTAAAAATGTTCACCTGAGTGGAGGTGTTGGGATCGGTGGAGTATTGGAGCCGTTACAGGCAGCTCCGGTAATCATTGAAGATGACTGCTTTATCGGTTCAAGATGTATCGTTGTGGAAGGAGTTCACGTAGAAAAAGAAGCTGTATTGGGTGCTAACGTAGTATTGACCGCTTCTACAAAAATTATCGACGTTACAGGAGATACACCTGTTGAAATCAAAGGAAGAGTTCCTGCACGTTCAGTAGTTATTCCAGGAAGCTATACAAAACAGTATCCGGCTGGAGAATATCAGGTTCCATGTGCTTTGATCATCGGTCAGAGAAAGGAATCTACAGATAAGAAAACATCTCTGAATGATGCATTGAGAGAGAATAATGTAGCTGTTTAAGATTAATATTTTAAGCTAATACCACAATCTTGAAAGAAAAATTTCTTAAAATACTATTAAACCCTAAATATATATTTGGGGTTTATCTTATTATATCCGTTGTTACAGCAATTTCCAAATATCTGAGAGGAGATTATGCGATCAATAATTATCTGATTTTTAAAAACGTATTCTTTAATACCATTCATCAGAAAAACTTATTTATCCATTATCCTGATCTTTATTTTGATCTGAACCATTATGGTGTATTTTTCAGTGCATTGATCGCACCATTCGCCATGATGCCGGATTGGCTGGGAATCTCACTCTGGAATATTGCCAATACTTTCATCTTTATCTACGGAATTTATAAACTGCCGTTTTCAGACAGCAAGAAAGCGATTTTTGGGTTGCTTTGTCTTCAGGAATACATCACAGCAGCTTTAAGTTTGCAGTTCAATGTAGCGCTGACAGGCCTTTTGCTGTTATCTGCAGTCTATATTTACGAAAGAAAAGAAGTAAAATCTGTAACCGCAATTTTAATTGGGGTATTTGTGAAAATCTACGGAATTGTAGGATTAACGCAGTTTTTCTTTATTAAAAACAAAACTAAATTTATTCTTTCAGGAGTTGCTATTGCCCTATTATTTTTCGTGCTTCCAATGGTGTATTCAAGTCCGCAGTTTGTTATTCAGTGCTACTCAGACTGGTTTCAGTCTATTGTAGAGAAGAATAATGAAAATCAGGTTCTCGGAAATATGCAGGATATCTCTTTAATGGGCTTTGTCAGAAGAATTTTAGGGGATGCATCTATTTCAAATCTTGTATTTTTAGCAGGCGGACTACCACTTTTTGTTTTGCCTTACATCAGAATTAAGCAGTATAAACACTATGCTTTCCAACTGATGATTCTGGCTTCAACATTACTGTTTTTGGTATTGTTCAGTTCCAGTTCAGAATCTCCAACCTATATTATTGCGGTGGTAGGAGTGCTGATCTGGTTTTTCCTTCAGAAAGAAAGAACACCATTGATTATTGGATTGCTGGTTTTTGTCATTATTTTTACCTGTTTCTCCACTTCGGATCTTTTCCCGAAATTTGTAAAAGAGAATTATATCATCAAATATTCATTAAAAGCCGTACCTTGTATTGTGATCTGGTTGAGAGTAACTTATGAGCTTATGACTAAAGATTTTGAGAAAAATTACAGCCTGAATTAATACATATGAAGAAAATTTCAATTGTAATTCCCGCCTATAACGAAGAAGGAAATGTCGCAATGATTCATCAGAAAATTAAAGAAGTTTTTGATGGCTTAAGAAATTACGACTTTGAAATCATATTTGTGAATGATGGCAGCAGAGACAATACTCAACAAAAATTAGAAGAACTTTCCAGTCAGTATGATGAAGTAAAGTTCATTGAATTTTCCCGTAATTTCGGACACCAGCCGGCTGTAAAGGCAGGTATGGACAATGCCCACGGAAATGCAGTCATTTCTATGGATGGAGATCTTCAGCATCCGCCGGCGCTTATTCCGGAAATGATTCGGAAATGGGAAGAAGGCTATGACGTCGTTTTTACCTTTAGAACGTATCCTAAAGAGATTTCTTTTTTTAAAAGAAAAACATCAGACTTATTTTACAAGCTTTTATCAAGCCTTTCAGATGTTAACTTAACGAAAGGCGGCGGCTCAGATTTCAGATTGTTGGATGCAAGTGCAGTTGAAGTGATGAGAAATTTTAATGAAGACGATCTGTTCCTTAGAGGATTGACGAGCTGGATGGGGTTCAAACAAACAGGAATCGACTTTACTGCAGCAGAAAGACTTTCAGGGAAAAGCAGTTACAACCTTAAAAAGATGTTTACTTTTGCTTTTACAGGAATCACTGCTTTCAGCGTGAAACCTCTTTATCTGGCTGCGTATCTGGGCTTTTTATTCTCAGCGCTTTCAGTAATCGGATATGGAGCCTACGTAATTCATTCATTTATTGCCAAAACAGAGATTTCCGGTTGGGCATCTTTGATTATGACCATTGTTTTCTTTGGAGGACTTCAGCTGATTATCCTTGGTATCATGGGAATTTATTTGGGTAAAATATTTAAACAGGTGAAAGACAGACCTAATTATATTATTAAAAACAAAAATTTTTAAAATGGTTTTATTGAGTTTTGACATTGAAGAATTTGATATGCCATTAGAATATAAGGGTGAAATTCCCTTTGAAAAGCAGATTTCAATTTCACAGACAGGATTGGAGAGAATCCTCAATATCCTTAAAAAACATAATGCCAAAGCTACCTTTTTTTCCACGGTAGTTTTTGCAGAAAACAGCAAGCACCTTATTGAAAGGTTATTACATGAAGGCCATGAGCTGGCCTCTCACACGTGGTTTCATTCAGAATTTGAAGACAAACACCTGAAAGAATCAAGAGAAAGGCTGGAAGAATTATTTTCCACAAAAGTGACCGGATTAAGAATGCCGAGAATGATGCCTGTAGATGAAAAAGCAGTGGAAGAAGCAGGATACGCATACAATTCCTCCATCAACCCTACATTTTTGCCGGGAAGATATAATAATTTAAAAGTATCCAGAACCTATTTCAAAGAAGGAAATGTGACTCAGGTGCCGGCTTCGGTTTCTCCTAATTTCAGGATTCCTTTGTTTTGGTTAAGCTTTCACAATTTTCCTTTGTTTTTGTACAAAAAACTGGCTTCGGATTGTTTGAAAAAAGATCAATATCTGAATATTTATTTCCATCCCTGGGAATTTGCAGAAATAAAAGATGAAGCTTTTAAACTTCCCGGATTTACGGTAAAAAACTCAGGAAAAGAGATGGTGGAAAGGTTTGATTCGTTTGTAGGCTGGCTGAAAGAAAAAGGCCATACATTTGGTACATTTCAGGAATTTCAAAAACAGATCCAACGATGAAGATTGCCTTTGATGCCAAACGGTTTTTCCACAATACATCCGGCCTGGGAAACTATTCAAGAGATCTTGTAAGAATTCTTTCCGAATATGAACCGGAGAATGAATATCTGTTATTGAACAAAAATAAGTCCGAGAGAGGGAAAGATGTTCTGGAACGCCCGAATGTTCACTTTATTGAAACCTCAAAAGGAAACTTTTCACGTCAGCTGAAAATGGGTAAAGATGCCCAGAAGCAGGGCGCAGATATTTTCCATGGATTATCAGGTGAACTTCCCTTAAAATGGGATCCAAAGCCTATTAAAAAGGTCGTTACCATTCATGATCTGATCTTCGTAAGATATCCGCAGTATTATTCTTTTTTTGATAGGAAAATCCATTTCTGGAAATTCAAAAAAGCAGCTGATACGGCCGATAAGATTATTGCCATCTCAGAACAGACCAAAAGAGATATTATTCAGTTTCTAAACATTCCTGAAACTAAAATTGAAGTCATTTATCAGGGCTGTCATCATGCTTTTAAAGAACAGCAATCTCCGGAATTGATGAAAGCTGTCAAAGAGAAATTTAAGCTTCCCGAAAGGTTTGTACTCAATGTTGGAACCATCGAAGACCGCAAAAATCTTCTGAATGTTGTAAAAGCGATCAACGGAACGGAAATTCCTCTTGTAGTCGTGGGAAGAAAGACAAAATACTATCAGAAAATAGAAAGTTTCCTGAAAAAAAACAAAATGGAGAAGCAGGTGCTTTTCCTGGAAGGCGTTTCTATGGATGAGCTGGCTTGTCTTTATAAACTGGCGGATATTTTTGTCTATCCAAGTTTCTTTGAAGGCTTTGGAATCCCCGTTATTGAGGCACTTTTCTCCAAAACGGTTGTGGTGACAAGCAATACCAGCTGTCTGCCTGAAGCGGGCGGAAAAGACTCTGTGTATGTGAATCCGGATAACGATCTTGATATCCGGGCCAAATTAAAATTTCTCTGGGAAAATGAATCCGAGAGAAAACGCCGTGAGGAAAAGGGTTTCGAGTTTGTTCAGAAGTTTAATGACGAACCCATTGCAAAGGAGCTGATAAATTTTTATCAAAAAATTCTTTGAAAAAACTTTGCATTTTAAAAATAAATCCTACATTTGCATCATAATTCAAACAATGAAACCAATATTTTTAGCATTACATCATTATCATCATCATCTCTGCTAGACGGAATTGATTGATATAAGTATGTGCTAAAATCAAAAATAATTAAAACCGTCTGAGTAAATAGGCGGTTTTTTTGTTTCCTGAATTCTCCTCAGAAATTTCAACAGATCAGTTTTTATTTACTCGGACCCCAAAAAAAGGCAAAATGAGTAAATTAAAAATTGCAATTCAAAAAAGCGGCCGGCTGTACGAAGAATCTCTTCAGCTTCTCAAAGACTGTGGAATCTTTGTCAACAATGGTAAAGACCAGCTCAAAGTTTCAGTCGATAACTTTCCGATGGAAATCATGTACCTTCGGAACTCAGACATCCCGCAATACCTGGAAGACGGAGTGGTGGATGTAGCCATTCTTGGCGAAAATCTTCTGGTTGAAAAAGGTAAAAACATCAAAACTATCCAGAAGCTTGGTTTTTCAAAATGCCGTGTTTCACTGGCTGTTCCCAAAGAAATAGAAACTGATGAGCTCTCTTATTTTCAGGGTAAAAAAATTGCGACCTCTTATCCTAACACCCTCAAAAACTTTTTAGAAAACCAGGGAATTGTATCAGACATTCACGTCATTTCGGGTTCTGTAGAAATAGCTCCTAATATCGGTCTGGCGGACGGAATATGTGATATTGTAAGTTCCGGAAGTACTCTATTCAAAAACGGATTAAGAGAAACAGTCACTTTGCTGAAATCGGAAGCTGTGCTGGCTCAAACGCCCTATCTATCAACTGACAAAGAAGCCATTCTTGAAAAATTTGTCTTCAGAATCAAAGCCGTTTTAAAAGCAAAAAACTCAAAATATATTCTGATGAATGTTCCCAACGAAAAAATTCAGAAAGTAGCTGATGTTCTTCCTGTTTTAAAGAGTCCTACGGTGATTCCGCTTGCAGAAGAAGGCTGGAGCAGTATTCATTCTGTGATTGATGAAGAACGTTTCTGGGAAGTGATTGATGAGCTGAAAGAAAATGGTGCTCAGGATATCTTAATCATCCCGATTGATAAAATGGTTATTTAAAAAAAATAAGAATGGTTAATGTTGGCCGACGCAAAGACGCAATAGAATAAAAATTAAGACTGTTTTAAGGCAAAGATTTTATCTGCGATAAAATTGAATACTATTTAATACTCACATACTTGCTGAAAATCTAAGATTTTCTTGCGCCTTAAAAAAATAAATATTAAAAAAACTTGCGCCTTTGCGTAAAAAACAATTAAAAATAGTACAATGAAAATATACCGATATCCCACAAAAGACAGCTGGAAAGATGTAGTAAAACGTCCTGTTTTGGAACAGAAAGAAATCTCTGGACTTATCACAGATATTTTTGCAGAAGTTGAAAAAAACGGAGATAAAGCTTTAAGAGAATTCAATAAAAAATTTGATAAAGCAGACACTCAAAGCATTTCAGTAACCGAAAAAGAAACTGAAAACGCAGAAAAACAGGTTAGTAATGAGCTGAAAGAGGCCATTCAACAAGCTAAAGAGAATATTTCAACATTTCACGCCTCTCAGAAACAGGATATTCAAAAAATTGAAACAACAAAAGGAGTGGTTTGCTGGCGTGAAAGCCGTGCGGTAGAAAGAGTCGGGATTTATATTCCGGGAGGAACAGCACCTTTATTTTCTACTGTTTTGATGCTTGCAGTTCCTGCCAATCTTGCCGGATGTAAAGAAATAGTTCTTTGTACGCCGCCGGATCAAGATGGGAATATTAATCCAGCGATCCTGTATGCAGCAAAGCTTTGCGGTGTTTCAGAAATCTTTAAAACGGGGGGAGCACAGGCTGTTGCGGCAATGACTTTTGGAACAGAGAGTATTCCGGCTGTCAATAAGATTTTCGGTCCTGGAAACCAGTTTGTCGTAGCGGCCAAAGAATATGCACAACGGTATGGAGTAGCTATTGATATGCCTGCCGGACCGAGTGAAGTTCTTGTGATTGCAGATGAACAGGCTGTTCCTGAATTTTGTGCGGCAGATCTTCTTTCGCAGGCAGAGCACGGAAGCGACAGTCAGGTAGTTTTTATCACTACAGATCTTAAAGTTTTTAATGAAACAATCATTGCTGTTGAGCAGCAAATCAAAGAATTACCAAGAAATGAATTCGCAGGTCAGGCCTTGGAAAACAGCTCTTTTATTTTGATCAATACGCTGGAAGAGGCTCTTGAGTTCAGCAATCTTTATGCTCCTGAACACCTTATTCTGGCCATCAATGATTTTGAAAAATATATACCGGAGGTTCAGAATGCAGGTTCGGTTTTTTTAGGAAACTATTCCTGTGAGAGTGCAGGAGATTATGCGAGCGGAACCAATCACACGCTTCCTACCAATGGTTATGCAAAGAATTACAGCGGCGTATCCCTGGATAGTTTTGTGAAGAAAATAACATTCCAGCAACTTTCCAGAGAAGGACTTCAAAATTTGGGAAAAACCATAGAGCTCATGGCTGAAGCAGAAGGTTTGTTTGCTCACAAAAATGCAGTTTCGATAAGATTGAAATAATTAATTGTTGGAAAACGCAAAGACGCAAGAGAATTATAATGAAAACCCTTTTTAAGACGCAAGGATTTTATCTCCGATAAAATTGAATGCCAAATATTTTGATCTCTCACAGATTCTCCAAATGAAGAAGGCAAATATGAAAAATCTGTGAAATTTGTGAAATCTGTGGGAAAAATAATGAGGCATCACTTGACGAAAATCTTTGATTTTCTTGCGCCTTGAAGAAACATAAAGATTAAAAAACTTTGCGCCCTTGCGTTTACCCAAAAAAGAATTTAAACCATTAAGAAAAATGAAACTTTTAAGTAAAATTAAGATTTAAATACATTTGAATTTAGCTCAATGCTTAATAAAGATCGGAAGATATTTTCTTCACTATTCTTAATAACTCAATTCATCTTAATGGTTTAAAAATAGTTTTAAATAAACAATGCAATGAAAAATAGCAGTATCAAAACACTCGTAAGAGAAAATATATTACAATTACAACCCTACATCAGTTTCAGGGACAATAATGAATTTAATGCTCCTGTCATGCTGGATGCGAATGAAAGTCCGTTCGGGGAATGTAACCGCTACCCGGATTCTACTCAGAAAAAGCTTAAAAGCAAGCTTGCAGGGCTTAAAAACCTTTCACCTTCACAGATCGCCATAGGAAACGGAAGTGACGAGCTGATAGACCTTATCATTAAAATTTTCTGTGAGCCTAAAAAAGATGCCATTCTGATGATGAATCCATCCTTTGCGATGTATGCTTTCTATGCGGCAATCAATGAAAATAAAGTTGTGAAACTGGATCTGGATGAAAACTTTGAAATCGTAAAAGATAATTTCTTAAAGATAGCGGAAGATTCTTCACTGAAGATTTTCTTTTTATGCTCGCCTAATAACCCTACGGGAAACAGTATGGATGATATTGAATTTTACCTTCAGAATTTCAACGGCATTGTCGTGGTGGATGAAGCTTATATTGAATTTTCAGAAAAAAAATCAAGTCTGGAGCTGTTGAATCAATATTCCAATCTGATTGTATTGCAGACGTTTTCCAAAGCTTGGGGAATTGCCGGAGCAAGAGTAGGGATGGCTTATGCATCTGAAGAGATTATCAGCTTTATTAATACTGTAAAAGCGCCTTATAATGTGAATGTTTTGAGCCAGGAGTTGATTTTAAAAACGCTGGAGGATAAAAACAGACTTCAGGGAAACGTAAACCGTATTCTGGAAGAGAGAACATGGCTAAAACAGCAGTTTGAAGGAATTCAATGTATTTCCAAAGTCTTTTCAACGGATGCCAATTTTTTCCTGATCAGAATGGATAATGTGGATCGTGTATACGGAAAAATGCTTGAAGAAGAGATTTTAACCAGCAGAAGAGATCCTGCGATTCCCGGATGTATCAGAATTAATGTGGGAAACCGTACTGAAAATGAAAAATTAATTAACCTTTTAAAAGGAATATAATCTAGCTTGCCAAAATATAAACCATTAAAAAAGATAAGATCATAAGAAATTTAAGATTCATCGGATGAATAAAATAGAAGCTAAATTAATAGCTTAAGCTATGTTCTTAATGCTTCTTAACCACTTAAAAAAGCTTAATGGTTAAAAATAATTTATAAAAAAAATATGAAAAAAGTACTCTTTATAGACCGCGACGGAACGTTAATTATTGAACCGCCTACAGATTTTCAGGTAGATTCTCTAGAAAAGCTTGAGTTTTATCCGGGAGTTTTTCAAAACCTTGCAAAAATTGTCAATGAATTAGATTATGAATTGGTAATGGTAACCAATCAGGATGGGTTGGGAACTGAAAGTTTTCCTGAAGAAGATTTCATAAAACCACAGGAAAAAATGCTGCAGGCATTTGAAAATGAAGGGATCATTTTTAGTGATATTTTAATTGACAAAAGCTTTGAATCTGAAAATCTTCCCACCAGAAAACCAGGAATCGGAATGTTGACAAAATACCTTTATGGCAACTATGATCTTGAAAATTCCTATGTAATTGGTGATCGAAGTACTGATGTTCAACTTGCTAAAAATCTTGGTGCTAAAGCTATTTATCTTAATAAAAACTTCAACGAGGCGGCAGAGCTGTCTGCAACACGATGGTCAGAAATCTATCAGTTCTTAAAATCCGGAATGAGAAAGGCTAAAGTTTCCAGAAAAACCAATGAGACTGATATTGAAATTGAAGTTAATCTTGATGGAAACGGAAAATCAGATATTTCAACCGGGCTTCACTTTTTTGATCATATGCTGGATCAGATTGCCAGACACGGAAATATGGATCTTACGATTAAAGTGAACGGAGATCTTGCCGTAGATGAACACCACACGATAGAAGATACCGGAATTGTGCTGGGAGAAGCTATTTTAAAAGCCTTAGGAAAGAAAAAAGGTATTGAGCGATACGGTTTCCTGCTTCCGATGGATGACTGTCTTTCTCAGGTGGCTATCGATTTCGGCGGAAGACCGTGGCTGGTGTGGGATGCTCTGTTTAAAAGAGAAAAAATTGGAGACATGCCTACGGAAATGTTTTTTCACTTCTTTAAATCCTTTACTGATGCTTCAAAATCCAATCTGAATATCAAAGCAGAAGGAGATAACGAACACCACAAAATTGAATCCATTTTTAAAGCCTTTGCAAAAGCCGTTAAAATGGCAGTGAACCAATCGGATGCTAACTACAGTTTACCTTCTACAAAAGGAAGTTTATAAATATGATCGCTATAATAAAATACAACGGAGGAAATGTAAATTCCGTTCAGAATGCCCTCAACAGACTGAATATTGATTCTGTGATCACCGATGATCCCGAACAGATTTTAAAAGCTGATAAAGTGATCTTTCCGGGTGTGGGAGAAGCTTCATCAACCATGAAACTGCTGAAGGAAAAAGAGCTTGATCTGTTGATTCCTGGTCTTACACAGCCGGTTTTAGGAATATGCCTGGGTATGCAGCTGATGTGCGGGGAAAATGAAGAAGGAGATACCGAAGGAATGGGGATTTTTGATATCAATGTCAGAAAGTTTCCGGCAAAGGATATTGTTCCCCATATGGGCTGGAATACCGTTTCCGGACAGACTTCGCCACTGTTTTCAGGAATTGAAAAGTGCAGTGATGTGTATTTCGTCCACAGCTATTATTGTGAACTGTCAGACTATACAACATCGGTTTGTGATTATATCCTGCCATTCAGTGCTTCTTTGCAGAAAGATAATTTCTATGCAGTACAGTTTCACCCGGAAAAATCGGGAATAGTGGGAAATCAGATCGTTAAGAACTTTATAAATTTATAATCATGAAAATAATTCCGGCTATTGATATTATCGACGGGAAATGTGTCCGTTTGTCAAAAGGAGATTACAATACAAAGAAAATATATAATGAAGATCCTGTAGAAGTGGCAAAAGAGTTTGAAAGCTTTGGGATTCAATACCTTCATTTGGTGGATCTTGATGGGGCGAAATCAAAGCATATTGTCAACCAGAAAGTTCTGGAAAATATTGCCCGTTCTACTTCGCTGCATATCGATTTTGGAGGAGGGCTAAAAACTCAGGAAGATATTGAAACCGCCTTTAATTCCGGGGCAAAGCAGATCACTTTAGGAAGTATTGCCGTTCAGAATCCTGAATTTTGTTTTGGAATGATTGAAAAATATGGAGCGGAAAAAATTATTTTGGGTGCAGACTGTGAAAACAGAAAGATTAAAACATCCGGATGGCTGGAAGAAAGTGCCCATGATATCATTGATTTTATCCTTCAGTATCAGGAAAAAGGAATACAGACCGCTATCTGTACCGATATTGCAAAAGATGGGATGCTGGAAGGTCCCTCAACAGGGCTTTATATTGAGATCTTATATAAAACATCCGTTCAGCTGGTAGCAAGCGGCGGTATTTCAGGCATTGCTGATGTCTATAAGATGAAGGATATCGGCTGTGCAGGGACGATCATCGGAAAAGCAATTTATGAGGGAAAAATAAGCTTACAACAACTTCAAAATTTTATTGAAAATGCTTAAGAAAAGAATTATTCCATGTCTGGATATTAAGGATGGAGCTACGGTAAAAGGTGTTAACTTTGAAGATCTTAAAAGCGCCGGAGATCCTGTGGAACTTGCCAAAAAGTATGAACGGGAAGGTGCCGATGAGCTTGTTTTTCTGGATATTACCGCCACAATTGAGGATAGAAAAACATTTGTAGAGCTGGTAAAAGAGATCGCAAAAGAATTGAGTATCCCTTTTACAGTAGGAGGCGGGATTTCGTCTGTAGAGGATGTGAGAAAGCTTTTGGAAGCAGGTGCAGACAAGATCAGCATCAATTCTTCAGCCGTAAAAAATCCAGGTCTTATTTCTGATCTGGCCCAAGAATTCGGGAGCCAGTGTGTAGTGGTTGCTATTGATACAAAGCAAGTAGGTGATAAAGATCTGGTGCATATCAAAGGAGGAAGAGAAGCCACAGCACTTTTAACGATGGAATGGGCTCAAGAAGCAGCAGCATTAGGAGCAGGTGAAATATTGCTGACTTCCATGGATGGTGACGGTACTAAAAACGGTTTTGATATTAGGATTACAAAGCTGGTTTCAGAAAATATAAGCATTCCGGTGATTGCTTCCGGAGGTGCTGGTACCATTCAGGATTTTGTTCAAGTATTTAATGAAACAAAAGCTACAGGAGGATTGGCAGCCAGTATTTTCCACTTTAATGAAATAGGGATTCAGGATTTGAAACAACAGTTAAAAACTCAAAAAATAGAAGTACGATGAAAATAGATTTTAATAAAGATAATGGCCTTGTGCCTGTGGTTATTCAGGACAGCAGAACATTGCAGGTTTTGATGCTGGGCTACATGAACGAGGAAGCTTTTGAAAAAACACAAGCAGAAGGAATTGTAACCTTTTTCAGCCGTTCCAAAAACAGACTCTGGACAAAAGGTGAGGAATCGGGTAATTTTTTAACGGTAAAAAGTATTGACATCGACTGTGATAAGGATACCATTTTAATTAAAGCCGTTCCGAAAAATGTGGTTTGCCATAGAGGCAGTTTCAGTTGCTTCGGAGAAAAGAGTCCCAAAGGATTTCTATATGAACTGGAAGAAAAAATCTCTCAGAGAATAGATACGAAGGCTGAAGACTCATATACTTACTCATTATATCAGAGAGGAATCAATAAAATGGCTCAAAAAGTAGGCGAGGAGGCCGTAGAATTGGTTATAGAAGCAAAAGACAATAATGATGATCTCTTTAAAAATGAAGCCGCAGATCTGCTGTATCACTTTTTAATCTTATTGAAAGCCAAAGGGTTTTCAATGGAGGAGATTGAAGAGATTCTTAAAGGCAGAGATCAATAAAATTGACTCGCTTTTTGATTGTGAGACAAGAATTCTTTCGGTAAATGAAAAGCGTTATTTTAAGATCATAGAAAATAAACTTTCAGATATGATTGATGGGTTACAGAAAGCTAAGAATTTAATGGATAACGGGCAATATATGCCCGCTGTAGAAATTTTACAGAATATCAGCAAGTTATCTACAAAATCTGAAATCTACAGACTATTATTCATGTCAAACTGCTGGTATAAACTAGGAGAATATCAATGGGCTATTGATATTGCGGATAATTTATTACAAAGAGACAAGCACAATAAATTAGCATCTCAGATAAAATATCTGTCCTATTGTGGACTTAAAGATTTTGATAAAGCCTTAGAAGAAATGCTCCGTTTTTTATCATTTAATGAGGCCGATCTTTATAAAGTAACTCTGGAGGAATTATTGACAGATATCAGAGATGGACTTATTAATGAAGAGGATATAGTTTCTAAAATCAAAGAGTTGGCATTCAAAAATAATTGTTTAAAGTGAGAAATTTTTTAAACAGGCAGGCAGATTTAAAACAAAACAGCAGGTCTATTCCTGCTGTTTTTTATTATCAATGAATTGAATTTTTATCTTTCAATCATAATATTCTTAACAAGGGTTTCTTCGCCCACTTTCAAAACTCCAATATAGACTCCGTTCTGAAGAGATGAAACATTAACCTTTCTTTCATTATTGACTTTCAAAAGGGACCTTCCCAAAGAATTGCTGATTTCAAAGCTGAAATCCATCCCCTTAGCATCCGGTAAGTCAATGTTAATCACATTGCTGGCTGGATTAGGGTAAATCTTTACAGCTTCCAGTGAATTTTTTAAAGCGGGTTTGCTCATGGTAGTGGATGCTGCTGCAAAATGTTGTAAGGCACCCACTGTTGCTTTTCCGATTTTGTATACGTAAACAGGATCCATATTGGTGAAAGTATCCTTAGAACTGTGAGGATAAGTGCTTCTTATCCTTTCAAAAAATCCGGTAATCACTTCACCTTTCTGTTCGAAAGGAATATAATCCGTATCAGCTGCCGGATCTACGGCGGTCAGAAGAGGAGAGTAGAGTGCTGTACAATTTCTCAGTTGTTGTGTGACCGCTGCAGAAGCTGCATTATTACTGGAAACACCTCCCTGATCTTCATCACAATATACGGTGGTATTATTATTTCCTTTCACTCCGCCTACCTGATCCAGATTGAAAACCAGTTTGATATCCAGTTTACGGACACCTCCCTGATATACGACATTGTTCACATAATGGCTGCTTCCTTTTAACCCTTGTTCTTCCCCGGAAAAATGAATGAACTTTATAGAATATTCAGTAGGGACATTTCTCAGAATCCTTGCGGCTTCCAGTATAATTGAAGTCCCGCTGCCGTTATCATTCACTCCCGGGCCATAAATGGTATCGAAATGCCCACAGATAATGACATACTTGTTAGGATAAAGTGTTCCGGTTTTGGTAATTATTAAATTTTTAGAGCTGGTACTTCCAAAGGTAAAAGGGCTTTCTTCTATCTGACTGGCCGTATAACCGTAAGAAAGGTACTTGTTTTTGATCCAGTTCAGAGTATTGGTATTCGCTACCGAACCTGTTGTTTTTACCCCTAAATTACTAAACTCCTGAAGGTTGGTAGTAATATTGGTTTGGGTAACCAAATCCGCTCTGTCTTTATAAGCCTGAATAAAAGTTTGAGCTGCAATGCTCTGCATCATCAATGCTGAGCATAAAAGTGTTGTGAATTTTTTCATATATAATATTATTTTGGTGACACGAATGTAGTAAATAAATCACAACAAAGTGTTTAATGTGTTAAAATAAAATAATATTTATTATGAATATCATATTAATTATTACAATTGCCTTATGAATATTATAATACAGTTCTGACAATAAAAAGACCTTTGAATAGCTTCAAAAGTCTTTTTATTCGTATTGTATGCTCACTTATCTTTCAATCATCACTTTTCTGACAACCTTTTGATCTCCGGTCTTTAAAATCCCGATATAAGCTCCGTTTTCCAGGCCTGAAGCATTAATACTTGTTTCATTGTTTCTCCTGAAAATGGAACGCCCCTGAAAATCCGTGATTTCAAAAGTGAAATTTTTAATTCCGGAGTCCGGAAGTTCAATATTGATAACATCTTTGGCTGGATTTGGATAGATTTTTACACTTTCCAACGTATTTTTTACTGCTGTTTCATGCGTTCCCAATGTGCCGGTAGCAATAGCGAAATGCTGCAATGCTCCTACGGATGCTTTTCCTATCTTGTAAATATAAACAGGATCGGTGTTGGCAAAAGTATCATTCACTGTATGTGGATAGGTACTTCTTATTCTTTCAAAAAAACCTGTGATCACTTCACCTTTTTGTTCAAAAGGAATATAATCCGTATCAGCAGCCGGATCTACGGCAGTCAGAAGAGGAGAGTAGAGCGCTGTACAGTTTCTCAGTTCCTGAGTTACAGCAACCGAAGCGGCATTATTGGAAGAAAGTCCGCCCTGATCTTCATCACAGTAAACGGTATTGTTGTTATTTCCCATAACCCCACCTACCTGGTCGAGATTAAAAACAAGTTTAATATCCAGAACACGAACACCACTTTGGTAAGCCACATTGTTGACATAATGTTTGCTTCCCAGAAGTCCTTGCTCCTCCCCGGAAAAATGAATGAATTTTATAGAATATTCAGTCGGAACATCCTTCAGAATCCTTGCTGCTTCAAGAATAATAGAAGTTCCGCTTCCGTTATCATTGATTCCTAGGCCGGTAATACTGTCGAAATGTCCACAGATGATTACATATTTATTGGGGTATACCGTTCCTGTTTTGGTAATAACAAGGTTTTTAGAATTATAACTTCCTGCAGTGAAAGGATCTTCTGCTATCTGGCTGGCAGTATATCCGTAAGAAAGATACTTGTTTTTGAGCCATGTCAATGCATTGGCATTAGCTGGTGAACCCGTGGTTTTCACCCCTAGATTAGCAAATTCCTGAAGGTAAGTGGTAATATTGGTTTGATTTACCATATCCGCCCTGTCCTGATAAGCCTGAATGAAACTTTGAGCTCCAATACTTTGCATAGCAACAGAAGCGAATAAAAAAGCAGCGATTTTTTTCATTTGATGAGAGTAATGCTGAATATTCCAGAATGTAAAACAGATTCAGAATATTCTACCTGACATTATTTATTAATGATAATTTTTTTTGTGGTATTTCTCTTATCGGTCGTAACAGTAAAAGTATAAACCCCGTTTGTTAGCCCTGATGTATTTATTTTTTCCTGATTTTCAAGGTTTAAAACGGTATTTCCTGCCATGTCATTGACTTCAACTTTGAAGTGTTTTACTTTCTCCTGAAATTCCACAGTCACAAGATCTTTAGCTGGATTAGGATAGATCCTGATGGCTTCACCTGATTTTTGCACAGAGCTTTCGTTGGTACTTAACAGGTTACTGGATGTAGAGGCAACAGCAAAATGCTGCAAAGCTCCCACTGCTGCTTTTCCTACGTTGAAAACATAGACGGGATCCAGATTGGCAAAAGTATCACTTACAGTATGCTCATTATTACTTTGGATGGTTTCATAGAATCCGGTAATGGTATATCCTTTTGCCTCAAAAGGCATATAATCTGAGCTGTAAGCGTAAGAAAGATTGGTCTGAAGAGGCGAGTAAAGGGTAGTGCAGTTCATCAGTTCCTGCGTTACAGCTGTAGAAGCTGCATTATTGGAAGATACACCACCGGTATCTCTTTCGCAGGTAATTGTATTGTTGTTATTTCCAAGAAGACCACCTACCTGGTCAATATTTAAAACCAGTTTTATATCCAGAACCTGACTGCCATTCTGGTAAGCTACGTTATTGACATAATGGTTGCTGCCTACAAGACCTTGTTCTTCCCCGGAAAAATGAATAAATTTGATAGAATATTCCGTGGGAACATTTTTCAATATTCTCGCGGCTTCCAGAATAATGGAGGTACCGCTGCCATTGTCACTTACCCCGGGACCTACAATCGTATCGTAATGTCCACAGATAATAACATATTTGTTGGGGTATACTGTTCCTGTCTTGGTAATAATTAAATTTTTTGAAGTGCTGCTTCCGTAGGTAAAACTATCTTCAGACATATTATTGACAGTATATCCGTAGGAAAGATATTTGTTTTTAAGCCAGTTTAAAGCGTTATTGTTAGCTGTTGTACCTGTTTTTTTAATCCCAAATCCCGCAAATTCCTGAAGGTTTGTACTAATATTGGTTTGGGTAACCATATCTGCTCTGTCCTTATAAGTCTGAATAAAACTTTGTCCACTCATATTCTGAAGTGCAATTGAACTGAGCAAAAGAGCCGCAACTTTTTTCATTTTTAATACTTTCTTTAGAGATTGCTAATATAACAATTAATCATTATTTATTGTTGATTATTAAGTAAAATATTGCTTATTTGCCTAATTTATCAATAATAATATGTGTTTTTGTTAAATTTATCATTATTTTAGATTAAAATTCGTTTAATGTATAAAATTTAGGTAAATTTTTCTTTATTATTAAATATAATCAATGATAAATTCATGTTTTATCAATGCAGTTTAATAGAAAATACTGTTGATATTGCAATTACAGCAGGATTCGACTCTTGATAAAAAATGAAAAAGTATATAACAAAAAAATCCCGGGAAAACCCGGGACTTATATTGATAACAAAATCTATTCTACATTATTTTACTTGATCTACAACAGCTTTGAAAGCTTCAGGGTGATTCATTGCTAAATCTGCTAAAACTTTTCTGTTAAGTTCGATGTTGTTCTTTTTAAGAGCTCCCATAAATTGAGAGTAAGACATTCCGTGCTCTCTGGTTCCCGCGTTGATACGAGTGATCCAAAGTGCTCTGAAATTTCTCTTTTTCTCTTTTCTACCACGGTAAGCATATTGCATTGCTTTTTCTACCGCGTTTTTAGCTACAGTCCAAACGTTCTTTCTTCTTCCGAAATAACCTTTAGCGTGCTTAAAAATTTTCTTTCTGCGAGCTCTAGAAGCTACGGCATTTACTGATCTTGGCATAATTTAAATTGTTTTTTTGAAAAGGGCGGCAGTGTTATTGCTCTTATTTGCACCGTTTCAGGGTTAAAATTGTGAATTTGTTTGAATTCTTATAAACCGAATATAGATTTATAAAAACTACTTAATTGCTAATTGACGTTGAACGCTTTTCTCATCCACTTTAGCTACGTAAGAAGTAGACGTAAGATTTCTCTTCTGCTTAGTTTCTTTCTTAGTTAAGATGTGGCTTTTGTAAGCGTTTTTTCTTTTGATCTTACCTGTTCCGGTAAGAGCAAAACGTTTCTTAGCACCTGATTTCGTTTTTAATTTTGGCATTGTTTTGCTTTTTTATTGTTTTTGTTATCAATATCTGTTTTGGCTACTCCTAAAGACATTAGGAATAATAGTGTGCAAAATTACGAAAAAAATGTGATACACGAAAGGAATTTTTAATGTATATCAACAGGAAGGTGTTTTGGGTTGAATTATAAAGGCAAACCCATATCAATACGGATTTGCCTTCAATGCTATACGTTCATAAAAACGTAATGATGTTCTTATTCTTATTATGATTTAAAAAACTCCAGAAGATCTCTGTTGATGGTTTCAGCCTCTGTAGTTGGCATTCCGTGTGGAAACCCGGGATAGGAAATCAGTTTTCCGTTTTTAAGAAGGGTAGCAGCTACCTTGCCTGTGGTCTCAAAAGGTACAATCTGATCATCTTCGCCATGCATTACCAACACCGGAACTTCTACGCTTTTAAGATCCTCTGTGAAATCTGTCTCAGAGAATGCTTTCACACAATCATAATGTGCTTTGATAGAACCGCTCATTCCCTGTCTCCACCAGTTTCTCTGAATACCTTCAGAAACTTTGGCTCCTTCTCTGTTGTATCCATAAAAAGGAAAGGTAATATCAATAAAGAATTGTTGTCTGTGTTTCGCCGTATTATTTCGGATATCATCAAAAACAGAGATGGGAACTCCATTAGGATTATTCTCATTCTGAACCATAATAGGAGTTACTGCACTTACCAGAACAGCTTTTGCCACTCTTCCGTTACCATGCTTTGCTACATAGCGGATCACTTCACCGCCTCCTGTAGAATGTCCTACATGAATCACATCTTTTAAGTCCAGCGCTTCAACAATTTCTGCCACATCAGAAGCATAAGTATCCATATCATGTCCGTAAGGAGTCTGTTCGGATCTTCCGTGGCCTCTTCTGTCATGAGCAATTACTCTATAACCCTGTTCCAGAAAGAAGAACATTTGGGCATCCCAGTCATCACTTGATAATGGCCATCCGTGGTGAAAGAAAACCGGCTGTCCTTTCCCCCAATCTTTGTAATAAATTTCTGTTCCGTCTTTTAATGTAAGTGTGCTCATTTTTTTCTTTTTTTTAATATTAATAAATAGTGTGTTTGATTTTTTATATCACAAATGTAGATAGAAAATCTTCAGAATACCTTGATCTAAGATAATAATTGATTAAAAATTTGTCAACAATAGTATTGTGTTGGTAACACTCTTCAAAGAGTAAATGGGTTGAAAATCTTTTTGTTATGAAGAAAAACACTCAAAAAAGTAAGGCAGCACAAAATATACCTGATAATCGGGATTGTGGTATTTGACGGTTCTCTCTAATATTGACGATGAATATGAAACATACAATTAAGGCAGGTTTGATCATTTCTATGTTCAGTCGAACCTGCTGAACTTATTGTTAACCTGTAAATTTAAACCCTTATGCTTTCATCTGCAGACTTACACCTGGAAAGAGCTTTATTTTTTGCTGTCTTAATTATATTTTTTGGAGCAGGATTCCTGTTCACGCTGATTACTTTCATTATCAATTTTATACAAAAGAAAGATAAAAAAGCCGTGTATTACCTTCTTATATTTCTTATTTCAGGCCTTATCGGAGTAGTTTTAACTGCATTTTATTGTTACATGATTCTGTTTGAACAGGCCGAAACCTACAGGCCATAAAGAAGATGCGATGCATTATATTATGAAACAGACTAAACTAAAAACCACTGATATCAGGGATGTTTTTATACTGTCTCTATTTTTATCTTTGGCCTAAAATATAATAAAGATAAAAAGGCTAAATATCTTTCTGATAAACAATAATTTATAACTTTTATAGCTTTCTTTTTCACACCCGATTCAACGATAAATTCTTATTTCGAATAAACACTAAAAAACTATGGGTAAAAACACTAGCCAGATACAATGGAGTGAGGAAGAAGCTGTAAAAGTAATATTGCTGCGTATATTTGTAATTTGCAGCTACTCGGGAGACAACCTTAGGTAACAGGGAATGCTGTGATGCTTTCCGATATGTTAAAATTGAATGAATGGCACACCGGATTTATTTATACAATTACGATCAAAAAACAAATCAGACATTCGATACCTATCTGGGTGAGTGGAATTATGAAATTCCATTATTGTTGTATCCTCTGCTGGCAGAAGATATCAAAGTGGAAGGTGTTGAATTTTTCTCCGATAAAAACCAGGGAATTGTTCAGCTGCGTTATTTTTTCAATCTGCTGGCAGATACTTATCAGCTGCATTACAAGAAAGCTTATTATGAACCTGTTAATAAAATGTTCGAGTTTCTGGAAGCTTTACCTTACGACACTTTTGTATTGAATGCAACAGATGTTTTCAATATGAACGAAGGAGAACATCCGGTACAGGCAAAGGAATGGCTGGTAGAAATTCAGCAGAAAAGTAAGCTGTATAAAAAGGCTGTTAAAGCCCGCAATCTTTCGCTGCTGGATGCCTTGTTCTCACAGACAGGGTATTCCTCATTTCTTGAAATTTTACAAACCGACTGGATTAATTACGGATTAGGATATTTTGAAGAGCTTGCCTATAAAAAAGTGGCATCTTCTGTATTTGAAGAGAACGGAAAGTTTGGCCTTAAAGATGCAAAAGGTGCTGTTTTAGCTCCTGCGGTTTATGACGATATTTTTGAAGCAGATGATTACTACAATATATCGGTAATTCAAAAAGGGGCTTTGTTCGGTTACCTGCAAAGTGACGGAAAAGAATGGATTTCTCCGGTGTATGAAGATGCTTTTGACGTATTCGATTTTGGGCAGGAACCTTTAGGCGAAGTAAAAGTGAATGGAAAATCAGGGATTTTAAAAATCTATTCAAATACCTGGATGGTTCCTGCGGAATATGATGCTATTGAAAGAACAGCCTATGGATTCTTTGGGGTAGAAAAAGACGGCAAATTTGGAGTTTACAGTGATGAAAACGGACTGGTTATTCCTGTTGAAAGCGAAAACCCTTATGAATATGATTATTTCCCTGAATTATTTTTTACCAGGCAAAAAGGTACCGGCAAACGAAAATATTATACAAAAGAAGGAAACTATCTCGGAGACTTTTTAGAAGGCAGCATCTCAAAAGCAAGTATCTGTTTCTGGGTCAAGCCGAACAAATTTGACAAGAAAGGCAGATTGATTGATGAAAGAGGCCGCCTCATTATAGACGAAGCAGATCAGCTGATCTTAATCGATAATTTTGAAACTCTTGCTGTTCGCAAAGACAAAAGCTGGAAGATCTATCATGCTTTAAAACACCAGTTTCTGCTGGAAAATGAATCTATTAGTAAAGTAAAAGCAGAATCCAATAGATATAGAAATAATGTCTTTATCCTGGAAACCAACGTAGGATCAGGACTTTTTGATGCAGGTAATGGAAATTGGTTAATCACTCCCCAGCCGGAAATTAAGCAGATTCACTATCTGGAAAATGGATTTTTCTCGGTTCAAAAAAATGAAGGGTATCAATTGTTCGATTTTGAGAATGGTCTGTCAGCCCAATTGTATGACTATATTTCCAATCCTTTGAATTATAGAACGGAAGAAGGCTTGTTGTTTTTGTATCAGGGTGAAAATATGTTGAGGATGCATGAAGACAGAAGCATTCACCGGGTAGAGGCTTCAGAATATGGTGCCGTTTATCTGGACCGGTATTCATTCCGGGGAAAAGATCTGGAATACTTTACTTCTTTTTATAACCGTTGGAAAAGCCAGACAGGTAAGAACGCCGAACAATTCATGGAGGTTGGAACGATTAAAAAAATGGCTTTTGACGAAAAGGAAAACCAGAATTACCACGAAGCACTTCGTCTTTTTGAGTTATCTGCCCAAAAGGGTGACATGGATAGCCTGGTAGAAATAGGGCTACTGCTTACGGATCCTGAAATAGAATCATTATTTGATCCACAAAGAGGCATTGCATATTACGAAAAAGCAGCACAACGAAACCATCCTGTAGCCTTGAACAATCTCGGGGCTTTGTACCATAACGGAATAGGGTATTCTTTTAATATCAAAAAGGCAATTCAGGCCTATGAAAAGAGTGCCGAGCTTGGTGACGAAATGGCTCTTGTTAACCTGGGTGATCTCTATTATTTTGGACAACACGTGAAGCAGGATTACAATAAAGCTTTGGATTTTTATCAGAAAGCTGAGAAAAAATACGCCTACAATTACGATAAAATCTCAGAAATCTATTACCAGTTAAGAGACTATAAAAACCTTTTGGTGTACTTGAAGAAAGACTATGATCAATCTTATTCCGGGATTTATTACGGCATTATCTACGAACACGGTATGGGAGTAAAAACGGATCTGAAGAAAGCCATTAAGTATTATGAACAGGCCAATACTTACAGTGCGTACGAATATGCAACTCAACGTTTGATGTATTATTATGGTGAAGATCCGGCCTTTAAAAATGAAAAGAAATACCTGAAGTGGAGTGCTTTTGCTGAAAAGCATGGTTTCGAAACAGATTAACAGGGATTTACCTATATTTACGTTCCTTAATGGAATGCAATTTAATAAAGATAAGGGTTTGATGCACAGGTTATTACTTATATTTACTTTACTTATTTGTCCGTTTTTTGCTCAGGCACAGGATGTTTTAAACAAATTAGAAAGAGAATACAGCCATGCCTCAAACAATACGGCAGAACAGCTCAACCTGGCTCCCAGGTATGCTACAGCATTATTTTTTCATAATCTTAAGCCCAAATCTTACCAGATTTTAGATACTAATATTTCCCTTGCTGCAAAACAGGCGGATGGAAAGTATGCCACAATTTTGTACGCAGTGCAGGCCATGAATTACCGGCTGGATAATAAAACCGCGGAGTCTTCAAAAAGCCTCGATATGGCAAAGGCCTACAGCTTAAAAACGAATAGTAATGAAGCAAAAGGTTATGTACAATATGCAAAAGGCTGGATTCTGGTACGCAATAATAAAACGACCGATGCTGTCGCCGCATACCTGAAAGCGATCGAATATTATGAAAACTCACCAACCACTTCCACACTATATGGAAGATTGGGCAATGCAGCGAAGGAATTATCTGCCATTTATTCTGACCTGAATGAATATCAGCTGGAAGAAAAATACAGCAAACAATTTCTATTGTTAGCTTCCAAACAAAATGATCCCAATCTTATCTTTGATGCTTACATGCGGATGGGCTACGTATATGAACAAAAATATACACAAGATCTATCCAATACAGTGTTTCGGGCTAAAACAGAACAGTATTATTTACAGGCTATTGCTACTTTTAATAAAAATAAAGATGCGATGCTTAGCAGAAACAGCCTTTCATATGCCGCCATCAATTTAGCTAATTTATATACTGGGTTTGACAGTAATAAAGCTATGCAATATGCGCAGTTAGCCAATAAAGTGAGCCTGGAAATTGGTGATGCTATTCACATTGCTTCTTCCTTTGGAATTCTGGCAGAATTGGCATTGCAGGATAAAAATTATGATTTAGCCAAGTCCTACTTTCTGAAAGCCTCCATGGAGATTGGGAAAAGCCCGGTAAGAAATCATATGATAGAATTGTCTATCCTTGAATCTCTATCCAGAATTAGTGAAGAGCAGGGCAATTATAAAGAAGCACTGACTTATTATAAAAGCTATGTTGATCAATACAAGAGCATTTACGATCAGGAAAAACTGGATATCACCAAAAGGTTAGAATCCCAGTTTGATAAAGAACGGCAGGAACAGAAGTACATCAAACTACAGCTGGAAAGCGACAAGAAAGCTCAGGAAATCAAGCTTATTAATATTTTGCGTGCACAGCGTGAACAGGTTTATAACAACCTAAAATTGGTAGAAGAAAACCAACGTGAAAGACTGAAATTCTCAGAACTTGAATCCGAGAAAAAAGAGCAGCAGCTTCGTTTGGCAAAACTGGAAACCCAACAGAAAAATAACGATATTAATACCTTTAAAAAGCTTCTGGCATTCAAGGAAAAGATCAATACGTACTACATTTTTTTTATTATCTTTTTCATTGTTTTGATCCTCTTGTTGCTGTATGCCTATAAGCAGCGTGCCAGGTCTATTAAACGAAGAGACGAACTGCATGCTTTAGCCATGGAACAGGAAAAACAGAACTCGAAAATATCTACCCTTACCGCATTGCTTGAAGGGCAGGAGCAGGAGCGTGGCCGTCTGGCCCGTGATCTCCATGACGGACTGGGAGGTTTGCTTTCAGGAACGAAACATCAACTGTCTTATTTAAATCCTGATCAGGCTGAAAATATAGAGGAAGGAATTTCAAAATCAATTGAACAGATCGATGGTGCTGTAGAAGAACTGAGAAGAGTGGCACATAATCTAATGCCTGATTTATTAACAAAATATGGTCTGGAAGTGGCTATTCAGGAGTTTGCTTCACGAATTTCCAATCACGCTATGGAAATCCATACAGAGTTTATCAATTACAGCAATTCCATATCGAAGGAAAAACAGCTGGTTATTTACAGAATCATCCAGGAACTGGTTAACAACGCTATCAAACATGCTGATCCTTCCGAAATTATTGTTCAGGTAAGCGAAGAAGAAAATCTGTTAAACCTTACCGTAGAAGACAATGGTAAAGGCTTCGATCATACAAACTTAGACGTTAGAAAAACAGCAGGTTTTCACAATATAGAATTAAGAGTCCAGTTTTTAAAAGGAACCATGAATATCACCTCCGAATTAAATATTGGCACCAGTATAGAACTTCAAATCCCTATTCATTAAACATGATAAAAGTAGCCATAACAGACGATCATCCGCTTCTATTGGAAGGACTGAAAAATATTTTAGGAAACAGTGAAACAATAGATGTCGTAGATTGTTTTAAAAATGTCTCAGAAATGAATGAAGGCCTTGCAAAACAGGCGGTTGATATTCTGCTGCTCGACATTAATCTGGCAGATATCAACAGCATTGAACTCATCAAGCCTTTAAAGAAAAAGTACAGCGGCCTACAGATTATTATCCTGAGTGTTCATAACGAACTGCCCGTCATCAACAGCACTCTTGCTGAAGGGGCTTTGGGATATATTCAAAAAAATGCTTCGGTTTCCGAAATCCTTGAAGGAATCACCTCTGTATATTCAGGTAACAGGTTTTTATGCTCTCAAACCAAAGCTGTTCTGGAGAAAAAATCAACAGACGGATTAAGTCAGGTTCCGAAACTGACACGAAGAGAAAAAGAAATTCTGGGTGAAGCAGCGAAAGGACTTACTACCAATCAAATGGCGGAAAAGCTTTTTATAAGTCCGCATACGGTAGAAAGCCACCGGAAAAATCTTATTGAAAAATTTCAGACCTCCAACCTGAGTTCAGCCATAAAATTAGCTATAGAATACGGCTTGATTATCGAATAAAATAATCATCCGGAAAAAAGGCTGCTCACATCATGTAAGCAGCCTTTTTCTTATATAATCAAATAATTTGGGTGTGTACGGTTAATCTTTGAATTTCAACGCAGCCTGAAACAGATTCTTTTTGTCTACTAAATCGTATTCGTCATTGTAAACCGGCTGATACATCAGGATGAAAACGCTGCCGTCAAAATCTTTTAAACTGATGGGCTGATCTACCATGATATCATAAAATCTTGTAATCGTACGGGTTGCAGTCCATTGCTTTGCATTGCCTTTAGGGTTTTTATCAAATCTGTGATCTTTTGCATCTGTATAATACCAGTATGAAGGCGCGGAATCCATCAGAAACATTTCTTTATCCTTGTTATAAAGCTCCTCGGCCATACCTGTATTCTGGAACCACTGAATTTCAGTATTCAAAACGCCCAAAGCTCCTGCATAGATGTCTTTATTTGTTGTGGCACCCAGTAAAAATCCTTCCAGATTGGAAGACGTGATTTCAAATAAAAAAGGAGATTTTTTCAGTTCATAAACATCATTCACGGGTTCAATTACTTTTCCATCCTGCTTAATAACGACTTTTAATGATTGTGCAAAAGTCATAAAACTTAATAAACAAAAAAGAAGGGTCAAACTTAATTTTTTCATTGTATCTCTTTAAATAATTACGGCAAAGATATTAGACTTTATTTCCCTGTGTACTCGCTGATTTCAGGGGTTTTTATTATTGAAATTGTTAAAATTTTCATCAAATAAAACCATTAAGAAGAATTTGAGAAATAAAGTATAGTTGAGATGAATCATTCTGATTTTTTAGCTTAAAGCGAAGCTTATCTTAATACTCTCAACATCTTAATATGATCTTAATGTTTCAAAATATAAAAGTTTACACAAGTTCATATTCCTTTAATAACTTCTATTTCCATTAAGATTCTAATTATCTCAGTTTTCTTACTAAAACAGATCAGCCTTTAACTGGATTTTTATATAAGCCGTTTTCTGTTTTTTACCATTTCCAGAAGCTGAATTAAGAGGGTAGACTTTTGCGTAGAAGGTATTATGATCATTCCAAAATGCCTTTTTATCATCTGCTATTTTAAAGTTGGTGAAATTCACATATAAAAGGTTGTCCTGTTTCTTAGTTTGAGGAAAGTATTTAGAAATAACAAAATTACTCCCCACATCATGATTGGAAGAGACGAAGGTAACCCAGCCTTTGGAAGGAAGAATTTGCGGATAACCTTCGGTACTCAGTTCAAACATAACTGCATTTTTTAAACTGTAAAAAGAATAGTAGGAATCTGCAACTTCATCAGAATTTTCTTTGAATACTTCCAGGTTTAAATAAGACGACCTTCCTACATATTCATTGGCAAGCGGTCCGGTCTCGGTAGAGACACTTTCATGTTGCGTAATTACGTCTTCTCTGCCGTTTTCTTTGTATACCCAGTTATCTGCCTGCAGTTGTATATTGGGATTTTTTACCAGCTTTTCACCAATTTGTTTTTTTGAACTGGCTTTAAATTCCTGTTCTGAAATCTCCACGATGGTTCCGAATTTCTTAAATGATTTATTCTTAAAATCACTTGATTCTCTAAAGGTGCTGCTTCTGATCTCATAAAGGTCAACACCTTTTAAACTAAGTTCGTATGCCGGTGTGAATTCCGACTTCAGGACAAACGCTTCAATACTGTTCGAAATGTTATTATTAATGCTGTAGTGAATAGAATAGAAGTCCTCAAACTCTTCAAATCCATAATAATTATCGAGTTTATTGTAAGGTAGTTTCAAATAGGGAGCATCTTTACTCGGAGCTGTAAAAAACTGTACAGAATCCAGTTTGGTAAATAATTGAAACGGTACCTCCTGAACATTGTCCACGCCTTGTATTTTATTGAAATCGGCAAATGTTACCGTTTTCTGCTTTACTTCGGTTTTTACATGATGTGTCCCTGATGTTTTATCCTTCTGGTTACATCCTGCAAGAATTACCAGGGATGATATAAAGAATTGATTGATGACTTTCATTTTTATATTTTTGCGCAAATGTATCAGTATTAAGACCAGCAGCCAACAAAACCTCCTGATATAGGGAATAAATGGCCGAAAACAGGGATATTTTGAACGATGGATTTTGGAGAATTTTACAAAATGATAACCCCAATATTGTAATTTACTTTATAAGAATGAAAAACTTAATAATCAGCCTTTCAGTGATGACTGCTTTATTAGCATCCTGTTCACCTTCTGCAGACAAAAAAGCAGAAACAAATACTTTTCCGGAAACTCAAATAGAAGTGGCAGCATCTCAACCGGAACCCGTGAAGAATGATCCGGAAATAGTAGAGATACCCGGTGATTTTTCAACCCTGGTTCCTATTGACGTATTGAATAGTAAGAGTACTAATGTACATGATAAATATGGTATAGAATTTTCCGGGAACTGTTACTCATGCGATTTGGCCAGTCTGTCTATCACAAAGAAGCAGATCAGATGGACCAACGTTTGTGATGAAAAAGACACTTTTGAAATTGATGATTTTTCTTATACTACTGAAGGAAATAAAACGATCTTTAAAACACCGGAAAGAACCTATATTTTAACTCAAACAGATAAAGCACCTGTCTACGAACTCGTAATAGAAGGTAAAAAACTGGAGTTAAAAAACAAGAGAGTTTCGAAATATTTTACCACCAAAAAAGCTTTGCCGCTTTTCACAGAGCATGATTGCGGGGATTTTGAGGGATAAGCAATAGAGTAGTAGTACAGTCTCTTTTGAAAATATAAGCATAAAAAAACCTCAAATTACTTTGAGGTTTCTTTATATAAAATAATGACTTAATTATTTTGCTGGTTTTTTAGGACTCATCATCATAATCATCCTTTTTCCTTCAAGTTTAGGAAGCTGGTCTACTTTACCCACATGCTCAAGTTCCTGAGCAAGTTTTAAAAGCAAAATTTCTCCCTGGTCCTTAAAGATAATCGAACGTCCTTTAAAAAATACGTAGGTTTTTAATTTAGAACCTTCTTCAAGGAATTTTTCAGCGTGCTTCTTTTTGAATTCATAATCATGGTCATCAGTCTGAGGTCCGAAACGGATCTCTTTTACCACCACTTTTACCTGCTTGGCTTTAAGTTCCTTCTGTTTTTTCTTTTGCTCGTATAAGAATTTCTTATATTCCAATACTCTTGCAATAAATGGTTCTGCCTTGTCAGAAATTACTACTAAATCCAATTCCTGTTCCGCAGCAATTTGTCTTGCTTTGTCAATTGGATAAATTCCTGGCTCTACGTTATCGCCCACTAAACGAAGCTCTCTCACACGAATTTTATCGTTGATCAAGTGAGCGTCCTCTTGTACCGGACGTCTCTGTGGGCCCCTGTTGTTAAATCTTTGTGCTATTGTATTATAATTTTATTGGTTAATTACTTAATTTAATTGATTCAAATATTTAAAATTGAAAGACTTTATTAATTTTTTAATCCTTCAATCTTTTTATTTAAAATTTAGATTGCTGCTTCTTTTTTGAAGTAAGCAACAAAATCCTCCAGCTTCATCGCTCCAAGATCTCCTTCTCCACGTCTTCTTACAGAAATCGTGCCTTCTTTCTCTTCATTTTCTCCTACAACGAGCATGAAAGGGATTTTCTTTAATTCAGCATCACGGATCTTTTTACCTGTCTTCTCGTTTCTTTCATCAATCTGACCGCTAATATCGTGATTTTCCAAAAATTGTGAAACTTTTTTTGAATAATCTACATATTTTTCACTGATTGGTAGAATAATAAACTGATCCGGGCTTAGCCATAACGGGAAATCACCTGCAGTGTTTTCCAGCAGAATAGCGATAAAACGCTCCATAGAACCGAAAGGTGCTCTGTGGATCATCACCGGTCTGTGTTTTTCATTATCATTTCCGATATAGTGAAGATCAAATCTTTCCGGTAAGTTATAATCTACCTGGATTGTTCCTAACTGCCATTTTCTTCCTAAAGCATCTTTCACCATGAAGTCAAGTTTAGGACCATAAAATGCTGCTTCTCCGTATTCGATAACAGTTTTTAAGCCTTTCTTTTCTGCTGCATTGATGATCGCACTTTCTGCTTTCTCCCAGTTTTCATCAGAACCGATATACTTTTGTTTGTTTTCAGGATCTCTTAATGAAACCTGAGTTACAAAATCTTCAAAACCTAAAGATTTGAACACATAAAGCGTTAAATCAATTACTTTTTCAAATTCTTCAGAAAGCTGATCCGGAGTACAGAATAAGTGAGCATCATCCTGAGTAAATCCACGAACTCTTGTCAATCCGTGAAGCTCTCCACTTTGCTCATATCTGTAAACAGTACCAAATTCTGCATATCTTTTTGGCAAGTCTCTGTAGCTCCATTGTGAAGTTTTGTAAATTTCACAGTGGTGAGGACAGTTCATCGGCTTCAACAGGAATTCTTCTCCTTCATTCGGCGTTTTAATCGGCTGGAAGCTGTCTTCCCCATACTTATCCCAGTGTCCTGAAGTTACATACAATTCTTTTGCCCCGATATGTGGAGACATTACGAATTCATAACCTCCTTTTTTCTGAGCATCAGAAAGGAAATTTTCCAGTTTTCTTCTTAAAGCAGTTCCTTTTGGTAACCAAAGCGGTAAACCTGCACCTACTTTTTCAGAGAATGCGAAGATTCCAAGTTCTTTACCTAATTTTCTGTGATCTCTTCTTTTGGCCTCTTCCAGTCTTTCAAGATATTCTGTAAGATCTTTCTGCTTAGGGAAAGAAATACCATATACTCTTGTTAATTGTGGGTTCTTTTCATTACCTCTCCAATAAGCTCCCGCTGCATTTAATATTTTAACCGCTTTTACGATTCCAGTATTCGGAATGTGGCCGCCACGACATAAATCTGTGAAGTTATCGTGGGTTACAAAAGTGATTTCCCCATCATTAAGATTAGAGATCAATTCCACCTTGTAAGGGTTATCTGCATACGTCTTTAAAGCTTCTTCTTTAGAAACCGGATATAAAGAGAAGGTAGAACCTTTTTTTGCATTTTCCAGGATCTTTTTCTCAATCTTCTCAAAATCTTTTTCAGATAAGCTCTCATCCCCGAAATCTACATCATAATAGAATCCGCTTTCGATAGCAGGACCGATGGTCAACTTAGCATCAGGATAAAACTCAAGGATTGCCTGCGCCAGAAGGTGGGCAGAAGAATGCCAGAAAGCTTTCTTTCCAAGATCATCATTCCAGGTCAAAAGCTGTACCGTAGAATCCGTGGTTATAGGTGTGGTCGTTTCTACTTGTTTGTCATTAACAATTGCGGAAATGGTGTTTCTAGCCAATCCCTCGCTTATAGATTTTGCCACATCAAGGGGAGTCACTGCTCCCTCGAATTCTTTGACACTATTGTCTGGAAGTGTAATTTTTATCATTGTTTACTAAGAAATTTTAAGAGGCAAAAATACGGAATTTTTAGATAAAATACTATATTAGCATATATTTAGAATGAGAATTAATATTAAAAATGTAAAAGATGCAGATGGTTTTAGTC
>NZ_JAJFZH010000008.1:0-200141 GCF_020733145.1 Chryseobacterium sp. X308 | reverse complement strand
AGCACATATGCGTATGTAGGCAACAACCCAATTTCAATGCGTGATCCTGACGGCAGATGGATGGATGATAATGGACATATCGACACTTCCGGAAACTCTAATCCTTTCAGAGATATGGCTCAGTCTCAGATAAGGATGACTCAGTTTATGGGACAAAATCCAGGAGAAGGTGCAGGCGGTGGTGGTTACACTTTTACTGGAACAGATGCAGGTTCCATATTCAATTATTTTGTAAATAGAGGAAACTTCTCCGAACTTAGCATTGGAGATGGTAATTTAACTTGGTGGAAGGGAACACCTACTTTAACCTCTTATAGTGGAACAGATATACATGGAGATATAGATCTCGGCATAGGGTATAACGCTAAATTTAAGGACATTCCATTAGATGCCTATAAAAACTGGGCAGATTGGGGCGCAAGTACTGCTGGAGGAGGATTTAAATATCTTGCTGATCGGAGAACAGCTCTGTATAATAGTGGATATTGGATAGATAATCTTGGACAAATGAGAAGTACAGCATATGCTGGAAGAGCCAGAGGATCTTTAATAGGACTAAGAGGCGATTATGTAAGACATACTGAAATGCTTGGAAAATATGCCAAAAGAGCTGGTTATGTAGGATATGGAATCAGTGCTGCACAAATAGGATATGGTACATATCAAGATGGTGGAAAGTTTGGTATTAGAGCTCAGGTAGCAACAGCTAACGTAGTAGGAGGAATGGCAGGTGCTTGGCTAGGGGGGAAAGCAGGAACATTAGCTGGCGGAGAATTGGGAGCTCTGATAGGAGTTTGGTTTGAAGGAGTTGGAGCAATACCTGGAGCAGCAATTGGAGGGGCTATTGGTGGAATTGTGGGTGGAATATTAGGAGGAGTATATGGAGGAGATTATGCAGAACAATGGGCTAGCGGTATTTTAAACAAACCTGATCCTATAAAATAACAAACAAAATTTTTAATGAAGAATAATAATTTATGGAAAAAACTTGGAACTATATTCACTACTTTATTTATTTATTCGAAGTTAAAGCTTCCCAAATAATAACTTATCCTATTACACTAATTTTTGATTTGATTTATAAAATTCCTTTTATAGCAAATACGCTCAAAAGGAAAAATAGTTCACCAGAAGAAATAAGACTAGCTAGTGAAAATGCAATAAACAACCGTGTATATGGACAAAATATAACTATTTCAGGTATTCAAATGGGAGGTTTAATAATTCTTATAGAATATGGATTATTTAATATTTTTCAGGCAATATTAGGGAAATCGTTAATACAAATCTTTTGGGAGCCAGGAAGCTCCTATAAATGGATATTTGTAATAGGGTTGTTAGTTATGCCTTGGATTATTAACGAGAGATTACTGTTTAAGAATAATAAATATCTAAAATACTTTGATGAATTTGATAAAGAAGCGAGAGCAGTAAGACATAAATGGGCATGGATAAGCTTGGGAATTATAATAGGAATTTTAGGATTTTTCATATTAAGTTTTGTAATAGTTGCAAAAGTACTTGGAAATTAATATTTCAAATATGTCTGTAATGTTCCAAACAAGTTGGTAATAAATTAGGGTATTGGTTTCCAATACTCTAATTTTAAAATATAATGAGGAAGAGCTTCAGGAAACAGGATTGTACAGCTACGGCTGGCGAGACTACATGCCGGATATCGGACGTTGGAACGGGATAGATCAGCTAGCGGAAAGCTATCTTTCTACCAGTCCCTATGCGTATGTAGCCAATAACCCGGTTTCACAATTTGATGTAGACGGAAGGTGGTTTAATGAGGATGGGACTATTGATACTTCAGGAAGAACTCCAGGATTTACCAGTGGAAGGCAGATGTACAACCAATTTCTGGGATATAGACCAGGAGATGGTGGTGGCTCAATAGATTATTCTTTATTAGATGGGCTTCGAAATGAATGGGCAAAAAAAGGGATCTATACAACTATTTCCAAAAACGGCTATATGAGCTGGTGGACAGGAGGTGCTGAAGGGGATGCCAATACAGCTCAGGAAATGGTGGCGCATCTGTTGAAACTAGGAGAGAATGCATCAAATAATTGGTATGGCCTTGCAGGAAAAGGAAACTGGTTTTTTGGCATAGCTGGAAGCGTATCTTTACTTCAAGGATCCCTAAATTCTGAAAGGATGTACGCTCAAGGTATAAGAAGAGGGATAACAAGTAACTATGTATTAAAAGGAAGAAATCTGAGTTTATTCGGTAAGATGCCAGTGACAGATGCATCTTTACCGATTGCCAAAATGACAAAAATAGGAAGTGCAATAGGTAAATATTCATTTTTCTTAGGTGTGGCATTTGATGGTATAGGTGTAATAAATTATGCAACTAATCCAAACTCTACTAATGCTGTAGATCCTAGAAAAGCAGGCTTAAATACATTAATGGGATATATAGGATGGAAAGGAGGAGCTTATGGAGCTGCGATTAGTACTATATATTTTGGAGTAGATAATTTTTATCCAGGAGGATGGGTTGGTGCTTCTGAAACAGCAGCAAGAACCGAAGAATATGAACAGCATATCACTGGACATCCATTTTTTAGTAATTCTGCAATAAAATTTTAAAGACTATGTCAATTAAAAAAATGTACTATTATCTTTTTTATAAACTTTATAAACATTACGAAAATAGCCCTCAGCCGTGGTTAAGCAACTGGAAAGCAGGAGCTTCAATAGGGATATTAGAAATATGGTTATTACTATCTATAGGAAACTATTTTTTAATAACAACAAATAAAACTGTTCATTTAAATCTTTTACAACCTATTGTTATTATACCTGTTACAATTATTTTTGTATTTAATTATTTATCCTTTGATTATAAAGATACTTGGAAAAAATATATTGAAGAGTTTGATCAATTATCTAAAGATCGAAATAAGAAAGGAGGAGTTATAGTTTGGAGCATAGTATTCTTAATAATAATAAACATGATTTTTTCATATTATCTGTTGTTCAGAAAAGCAAGAATAAATCATACAGGACCATATTCTAAAGAGTTTATAAAACAACAAAAAATAAAAGACTCCATAGATCACGCAAATTATATAAAAGAAATGCAGAATATCAGAGATGGAAGATAATTGATTTATAAGATTATTGAGATAGTGTTCCAAACATGTTGTTAATAAATTAGAGTATTGGAAGCCAATACTCGGTATGTTTCAGACATGTTGGCACGCAATATCCATGAACGTTACAAAAGCAAATCTCAATTAAAATATTCAGAGAAAGAGTAACTATAACGGTTGCTCTTTCTATTTTTATAAAATAAACAGCTCTTTATGAATGTAAAAATCTATTCATGTTCCAAATGTGTTGGTGAAGATTTTTGTCAGAAGGAAAACTAATCCTGTTGGGCTTGTGTACGCCATAAACAAAAACAAAACAAATAAATCTGTAACATTTTTTACATTATATTGACTAATGTAAAAAACTAATATATGTTTCTAAAGTTCCTTAGGCTTGAAATAAAAAGCTTTTTCCGTGGTACATCTTTAGGGATCAATCTGACCATGAAAATTCTCCGTTTCATAGGAATTCTTTACTTTATAGGATGCCTTGTTGGGGGAGCTTTTATTGCTTTTTTCTACGTGCAGGAGGAAATGCATCAGAATCCTGTAAAGGTGGTTTCAAAATTCATGATTGTTGCCTGGATTATTGATCTTGTCCTTAAATACCTTTGGCAGGAAGTTCCCACACAGAACATGAAGCCATTCCTTACGATGAATATCCGGAAGAATACATTGGTCAATTATATGCTGGCCAAAACTTTTCTTTCAGCATTCAGCTGGCTGAGCTCTCTGTTCTTTATTACCTTTTCACTGATTGCCGTATTCAATGGATATAGTATTTTGGGAATCATGGTGTGGCTTATTGGTGTGGTTTCACTATTGTACCTGAATAATTTTATCAACATTTTTTTCAACGGTAAAGAGACCCTGGCGGTGATTATCGGAATATGCTTTCTGGGCATAGGAGCGTTGGGATATTACAATATTATTCCGGTTTTATCATATTCCGAATCGGTTTTCTTTAGTTTCTATGAAAAGCCATACGTTGTACTGATCCCTGTTGCTTTGTTCGTAATGCTGTGGTGGATATGTTTCCGCTACCTGCGTCAGGAGTTTTATCTTGATCAGGGGCTTGAAGCGAAGAAAACAGTCGGGAAAACAGAAAATATTGCCTTCCTGAATAAATACGGCGTTATCGGGACATTTATCAATAATGATATTAAAATGTTAAGACGCAATAAAGTACCCAAAGGAATTTTACTGGGCAGTTTTATGTTTCTGTTCTACGGATTGCTGATGTTTACTTCTTCAATGTACAAAACACCGGCAATGATGATGTTTATGGGACTTTTTGTAACAGGAGGCTTCCAGTTTCTTTTTGGACAGAGAGTTCCCGCTTTTGACAGTTCATACTATCCATTGATGATGACCCTGAACGTTCCTTACAAAGAATATCTGAAAGCAAAATGGTGGCTGATGAATATTGTTACTGGAGTTTCTGTGATTATAGCGGTTTGTTATGCCTATTTTGGCTGGGAAGTTTACGTTACATTTTTTGCAGCAGGTTTATATAATATCGGGGTGAATTCTCAATTTACCTTGTGGTCCGGAGCTTTCAATAAAACTCAGATCGACCTGAATTCAAAGGAAAAACGATTGGGACAGAAAGGGAGCTTCAATATGATCGCCATGCTTCTGCTGATTCCTAAAATGTTACTTCCGATGGGTGTATTTGCCTTAACAAAATATTTGTGGGGCATTACCGGAGGAGTAATCAGTATTGCAATTATCGGAATTATAGGATTTTTCCTGAGAGAGAAGATCTTTGATATTATTGTAAAACTATACAAAAAAGAAAAATACAGCACGCTGGATGCATTTAAAAATATAAGTTAAACCATGATCAACATACACAATTTATCCAAAACATACGGAACAGCAACCGTTCTCAATATTGAACATCTTGAAATTCCCAACGGAGAAACATTTGGTCTCGTGGGAAACAACGGAGCAGGAAAAACAACGCTTTTCAGCCTTATGCTGGATCTGATTCAGGCTACGACAGGATTTGTAAGCATTGACGGAATTAAGGTTAATGAATCTGAAGCCTGGAAAAATAAAGTTTCAGCCTTTGTAGATGATACTTTTCTTATCGGCTATCTTACGCCTGAAGAATATTTTTACTTTATCGGGGAGTTGAGAGGCCAGAACAAAGCTTCTGTAGACGAATTCCTTAAGCCTTTCCACGATTTTTTCAATGGAGAAATCCTGAAATCAGGAAAATATATCCGTGATCTTTCAAAGGGAAATCAGAAAAAAGTAGGAATTGTAGGAGCTATTATTGGAAATCCTGAGATTATTATTCTTGATGAACCTTTTGCCAACCTCGATCCGTCTACCCAGATCAAGCTTAAAAACCTGATCAAGGAGTTATCAAAACAGGATGGTGTTACTTTTCTTATTTCCAGCCATGATCTTTCCCATACTACAGAAGTTTGCAACAGAATTGTGGTTGTGAACAAAGGGGTGTTGGTAAAAGATATTCAGACCAATCCGGAAACCTTGAAAGATCTGGAACAATATTTTGCAGATCAGGTTTCAGTTTCGGATATTTAATACCACAAAAAAACAGGTATGAATACGATAGAATCACAGAATGTAACAGATTATCCCAATAGCAATACGATTTTCATGGTCTGGAAACTTAATGACAGCCCTGAGCTGAAAGAAGTTTTTCAGGAACTGTGTGCTTTGGTTTTAAATCTTAATAATTCGGTGTTTAACCGCTTTCCGGACAGCAGGGCAAGCTGTGTCATGGGAATTGGTGCAGAAGCATGGAAAAAACTGGAACTTCCAACGCCGCCGCCAAAGGAATTAGTCAATTTTGAAGAAATAAAAGGAACGAAACATACGGCTGTTTCTACTCCCGGAGATCTTCATTTTCATCTGAGAGCAGATAATAAAAGCCTGATTTTTGATATGGCTGTCGAGATCTCCCGATTATTAAGCTCAGTGGCCGAAAGTATTCTGGAGGTTCATGGATTCAAATACTGGGATGCACGCTCTATTCTTGGATTTGTAGACGGAACGGAAAATCCGCATGGTGATGACCGTGATTATTTTGGAAAGATAGGAGATGAAGACCTTCAGTACAAAGGAGGAAGCTATCTTTTTGTTCAGAAATACCTTCACAATATGGATGCCTGGAAAGGCTTATCCACAGAAGAACAGGAAAAAGTAATCGGAAGATCAAAAGAGAATGATATTGAAATGTCTGATGCGGTAAAGCCTTCAAATTCACATATTGCTTTAGCCAATATCGAGGGCGAAAACGGTGAAGAACTGAAAATAGTCAGAGATAATATGCCTTTCGGAAATCCCTCTACCAATGAGTTCGGAACTTATTTTATTGCCTATTCAAGTACATTTACAACAACAAAAAAGATGTTGACCAATATGTTTATAGGTGATCCTCCGGGAAATTATGACAGAATTTTAGATTTCAGCACAGCAGTTACCGGAACACTTTTCTTTGTTCCTACCAGAAACATGCTTGATGAATTTTCAGAATAAAATGCAAGGCTGCCTCATTCCAGGGCGGCTTTTTCTTTAATTAAATAATACAAATAAAAATTTTTTTTCAAAAATTGTAACCTTTTTTTGTTTTGATTGTCTATAGTATAGAAACAGCATAAACATGAAACTCTTGTTCGGAAATAAAAAGAATGATTTGTTGAGCCTCCTGAAGAAACAGGATCCGGCTGCGCAGAAGATTTTCTATGAGCAGAATGTCAGGAAATTCCTGAGTGTCAGCAAAAGCTATGTGAGCGATTTGTATCAGGCGGAAGATTGTCTCATAAAAGCTTTCTGTAAAATTTTTAAACACATAGAAAGCTTCAGAGGAGAATCGAATCTGGATAGCTGGGCAAGAAAAATTGTGGTGAATGAATGCCTGAACTTTATCAAAAGTCATAAAACCGTTTTCTATCTGGACGAGATTAACCCATCTTTTCATGAAGATATCCACGAGCCGGAGATTGATTGTGATTTTAATGCACAGGATCTGTTAGATCAGCTGCCTGATGCTTACAGAATGGTTTTTAACCTGTATGTACTGGAAGGATATTCTCATCAGGAAATTGCAGATACATTACAGATTTCAGTGGCAGTGAGCAAAACACAGTTGTTCAGAGCAAAAGAAAAGTTAAGAAATATTTACTTTCAACAACAAAAAAAGGTGAAAAATGAAAACGTCTAAAGATACTATTGAATACCAGATCAAAAAACAGATGGAGGAAAGAGAGATTGCTCCTTCCCGTGATCTCTGGTCTGAAATTGAGTTTCATAATAACAATAATCGCGGTTCCAAATCAAAAATGAACTGGTTTTTAGTGGCAGCATGTTTAATGTTGACCTTCGGTTTAGGTACTGTTCTGTTTTTTCTCAATCAGCCTTCAGAGATTGAACCTGTCATGGTGAAGACTGCAGAAAAAACTTCTTCTGATAAAATAGTAACTGATTCTATTCACGATAATATTTCTCTGACAGCTCAGAACAATGAAAAGAAAGAAGAGAATCAAACATCACCCTCCGATAAAGCAGAAGGGATTTCTGCGGTGGCAATTGCACAGACTCCACTGATTCCCAAAGAAAACCTTCCTTTGAAAAAACAGGAAATTCCACAGCTTACTCATCCTCAGCTTATGGCAAAAGCCGATTCTTTAAAAACTCCGGTTAAAAAGAAGAAATATGTAGACCCATCCACACTTCTTTTTTCAGTAGAACATAAAGATGTCATCGAAAAAACAAAAGATGGAAGTAACGTGGCGACTACTATCGATCTGAATGCCAGATAACGTATCCGTAAAAATTTAAAAATTAATAATATGATCAAGAAATTAATCGTAATGGGATTGATGTGCTCTTTTTCCGCATCATTCTATGCACAGAAGACCTTCAATATTAACCTTTCTTCTAAAAAAGATACAGAAGTGAGCCCAATTGTAAAAGAGAAAGTAGAAGAATATGCAGCAAAAATCAATACCATTATTCAGGAAGAGAAAAAGCTGATGGAAGAAGAACTGTTGGTTCTGCAGGCAAAAAACCTGGATAAGGCAGATTTTGACAGAGAAAAAGCTAAGATCGCAGACCGCTATTCTGAAAAAATGGACAAAAGGATTGAAGAACTGGGATTCGATCTGGATGATGTGATTCAGAAGCAGGTAAGATATTCTCTCCTGAATACTGATGTGACTTCCAAAGAAGAGCTTAAAGAAAAATTGCTGAAAAAATTTCGTCCTACCAGAAGCTTTACCGGATATTTCTCATACGGAATCATGACTTTGACAAACAGTTCTCCGGATAATGAGCTGGATAAGAATATCGGATATGCCAATAACCTGGAATTCGGTCTGAAACTGAACTATCAGCTTAGCAGAACAAGTCCGTGGGCTGTTACTTCAGGACTGGGATTTTCGTGGAGAACGGTGAGGACAGATAATAATATGTTCTTTACCAAAAGTGCAGATCAGGGAGTAGCTCTGTCTCAATATGGCGGCAGCCTTGATAAAAGTAAGCTGAGAACAGGATATATTATTGTTCCTCTTGGGATGCAGTATAATTTTTCCAAACTTAAGAATGGTGGAATGGATGTTCAGTACAGAAGTTATTACACAGGATTTAAAATTGGAGCCAATGTATATGGTGGCGTAAAAATGTCTACCAACAATATTGTAAAAGGAAACGATGGCGAAATGAGAGACAGGGGAAATTATCAGGTGAATCCTTTCGTCTACGGAGCACAGCTTAATGTTTCTTATAACAGTTTCAGTCTCTTTGTTAAAAAAGATTTCAGCAACTTCTTTAAAGACGGCTATTTCAAAAATGATAAAGCACTGATATTCGGCTTAACCATTGGTTTAGATTAAATATTACTTTGATAGCAAATGAAAAACTCCGGGAAAGGCTCCCGGAGTTTTTACATAGTATCAGTTATAAAATCATTATTTTAAGCTTCCAACCATATCTTCAGGTTTTACCCATTCGTCAAACTGTTCAGCAGTTAACAAGCCAAGATTGATGGCTTCTTCTTTTAGTGTGGTTCCGTTTTTATGGGCTGTCTTGGCAATTTTAGCGGCATTTTCGTATCCAATATGAGTATTCAAAGCGGTCACCAGCATTAAAGATTTGTCTACAAGCTCTTTAATTCTCTCATGATTCGGCTCAATACCTGTTGCACAGTGATCATTGAAAGAAATACATGCATCGGCAATCAATTGGGCAGATTGCAGGAAATTGTACGCCATTACCGGTTTGAAAACATTCAGTTCATAGTTTCCCTGAGTTCCGGCAAATGAAATGGTGGTATCATTTCCTAAAACCTGAGCACAAACCATCGTCATCGCTTCATTCTGAGTAGGGTTTACTTTCCCCGGCATAATAGAAGATCCCGGTTCATTTTCAGGAATATGGATTTCCCCAATTCCCGAGCGTGGTCCTGATGCCATCAGTCTAACATCCTGAGCAATTTTGTATAATGAAACAGCCAGCTGCTTTAAAGCTCCGTGAGATTCTACGATCGCATCATGTGCAGCAAGGGCTTCAAATTTATTTTCAGCAGTAACAAAAGGGTGTTTTGTAAATTGAGCAATATATTCCGCTACTTTTACATCATAGCCTTTAGGCGTATTCAAACCTGTTCCTACAGCAGTTCCTCCCAGTGCCAGTTCAGAAAGATGAGGTAGGGTATTTTTTAAAGCTCTCAATCCAAATTCCAGTTGTGCCACATATCCGGAAAATTCCTGTCCCAGAGTAAGCGGTGTTGCATCCATTAAATGGGTTCTTCCGATTTTGACAACATCTTTAAAGGCTTTTGATTTCTCAGACAACGTATTTTTTAGTTTCTCAACAGCCGGAATGGTTACTTCCACCACTTTGGTATACGCAGCAATGTGCATGGCAGTGGGATAGGTATCGTTCGAAGACTGGGATTTATTCACATCATCATTAGGGTGGATTTCAGATTTTTCTCCCAATGTTCCGCCGTTATTGACATGGGCTCTGTTGGAAATCACTTCATTCACATTCATGTTCGACTGTGTTCCGGAACCCGTCTGCCAGATCACCAGAGGAAACTGGTCATTCAATTTTCCCTCCAGAATTTCATCACATACTTTCGCGATCATATCTCTTTTTTCCACAGGAAGTACTCCCAGATCAGTATTGGCATAAGCGGCAGCCTTCTTCAGATAAGCAAAAGCTTCAATGATTTCATGCGGCATTGAACCCTCAGGTCCTATTTTGAAATTATTTCTGGAACGTTCCGTCTGTGCACCCCAAAGTTTATCTGCAGGTACCTGCACTTCTCCCATGGTGTCTTTTTCTATTCTGTAATTCATAGTGTTGAAATTTGTATGATCTTTTATTTTGCGCCAAAAAAATTGTTGGTAGTATCATGTTTAATGAAATAAATAATATTTTGGCTTTGTTTATTTAGCTTCTATAAAGGTACTTATAAACTCAGAAACCTACAATTTATAATCATTATAAATATCAATATAAATGACTGATTTTACTCATATTTTTTTTAAGGAGGCGTATTTTTGTACAAACAAAAATTGAATGGATTTTAGATATCAGGATCCGTATCCTATTCAGAAAGATGATACGGTGTACAAAAAACTTACATCAGATTATGTAAAGGTTGAAAAACTGGGTGACAGAGAAATTTTAACAGTAGATCCGAAGGGACTGGAGTTATTGGCAGAAGAAGCCATGGCAGATGTTTCTTTCATGCTTCGCTCTTCGCACCTGGAAAGCCTTAGAAGAATTATTGATGATCCTGAAGCTACAGATAATGACAGATTCGTTGCTTACAACCTTTTACAGAATGCTGCAGTAGCTGCAGAAGGAGCTCTTCCTTCATGTCAGGATACAGGTACAGCGATTGTAATGGGAAAGAAAGGAGAAAATGTATATACAGGAGTAGATGATGGCGAATACCTGAGCAAAGGAATTTACAATACCTATCAGAAAAGAAACTTAAGATATTCCCAGGTCGTTCCTTTAACGATGTTTGATGAGAAAAATTCAGGATCCAACCTTCCTGCACAGATTGATATCTATGCTAAAAAAGGAGATTATTACGAATTTTTATTCTTAACGAAAGGAGGAGGTTCCGCCAATAAAACATTCTTATATCAAAAAACGAAATCTTTACTGAACGAAAAATCTCTTGAAGAATTCATCAAAGAAAAAATTTCAGACCTTGGTACCGCTGCATGTCCGCCATACCACTTAGCATTGGTAATCGGAGGAACTTCAGCTGAAGCCAATCTTGCAGCCGTTAAAAAAGCCTCAGCAAAATATTATGATCATCTTCCGACAGAAGGAAATGAGGCCGGACAGGCCTTCAGAGATCTTGAATGGGAAGCTAAAGTTCAGAAAATCTGCCAGGAAAGTGCCATCGGAGCTCAGTTTGGAGGAAAATACCTTACTCACGATGTAAGAGTGATCAGACTTCCGAGACACGCGGCATCTTGTCCTGTTGGAATGGGAGTTTCCTGTTCTGCAGACAGAAATATCAAAGGGAAAATTACCAAAGAAGGAATTTTCCTGGAGCAACTGGAACAGGATCCGAAAAGATTCTTACCTGATACGCCTCCACATCTGGAAGAAGCTGTTGAGATTAATCTGAACAAACCAATGCCGGAAATTCTTGCTGAACTTTCCAAATATCCGATCAAAACAAGATTAAAACTGAACGGAACATTAATCGTTGCAAGAGATATTGCTCACGCAAAAATCAAAGAAATTATCGATAGCGGTAAACCAATGCCGGACTATTTCAAAAATCACCCGATCTATTACGCTGGACCTGCAAAAACTCCGGAAGGAATGGCTTCAGGAAGTTTCGGGCCTACTACTGCCGGAAGAATGGACGTTTATGTAGACGAGTTCCAAAGTCATGGTGGAAGTATGATCATGCTGGCAAAAGGAAACAGAAGTAAGGATGTTACCAATGCATGTCATAAATACGGAGGTTTCTATCTTGGATCTATCGGAGGGCCGGCTGCCATTCTTGCGAAAGACAATATTGTGTCTGTAGATGTAGTCGACTTCCCGGAATTAGGAATGGAAGCCGTAAGAAAAATTGAAGTAAAAGACTTCCCTGCCTTCATTATTTCCGATGATAAGGGCAATGATTTCTTTGCAAATCTTGCTCACTAATTAGTTTAAAATTAAAATAAATAACAAAATAGAACGCTGATCTTTTGTGTAAAAAGGAAAAAAGTTCTATTTTTGCCTAAAATCTTTAAGAGAATGATAACGATATTATCAGCATTTTGGCCGTTCTACCAGTTCCTTTGGACTATATTCTTCATTACTATGTTCCTAGTAGGATTCTGGTGTATTTTTATGTTCTTCGGATTAGTAATCCCAATGTGGCTAACTGAAGGTTTGAAAGAGTATTTCGGAAAAGTAAAGCCTTTCGACCCTGAAGATATCAGAAGAAAGCTTATTACTGAGCAGGAAGGTGTAGAAGTTATCTATAACGAGCCGAAAGGAAACGGACCTTTCCTTCACGATCACGGACATCATCATTAATTGATTGTCATTGCTTTTTCACCTGAATTCTGAAAAAGTAATATCAAAGCAAAACAACATATATAGACCGCTTAAGCAATTAAGCGGTTTTTCTATTTATTATTTCTCAGACTCTCCGGAGATACCCCAAATTTCTTTTTAAAAGCCCGCGTAAAGTTCTGGAGATATTCATAACCGCACTCAATAGCAATTTCTTTGATCATAATTTCTTTATTGGTAATCATTTTCTTTGCTTTCAGCATCCTGAGCTCTGATATATAATGAGCAATCGTTGTATGATACTGCGTTTTGAATTCCTTTCTGACAGTATTCTGGTTCAGTCCAAAATATTTTCCAATTTCTTCTGCTTTTATATTTCTATGGTAATTTTCATCAATGAATTTCCTGATCATTTCAGACGTTTTTGGAGTGTCTTCGAAAATGTTTTTCTCATTAAATTGCTCAAAGATCAGGATAAGAAGTTTGATAATCTTTGCTTCTATAAATAACTTCTGCATGATTCCTTTCTTATTATAATCAAGAATCTCTTTTACAATCATATGCATCTCTACCGTCATATCCGGCGGCGTTTCTTTATGAAGGAAAATGAAATTATTATGAATCATATTTTCCAGAATTTCAGCATTCTCCGAATTAAGTTCCGGATTGATGAGGTTAAAAATATATTGGTAATTAATCTGAATCTGGAGATACCTCAGAATTTCCTGGTTTTCTGTCCAGAGTTCAGCAACACTTTCTTTAGGAGAATAATGGAGGATGTATTGATTTTTTTTGAATAAAAATTGGGTTCCGCAATCATGACCTTCTAAATTAATACCATCACTCAACATGAAAATCAAATTAAAACTTGATTTCCCCTCCAGCATATGAGACTTGAAGGATTGATCAGGACGCAGGTCTTCCTGCATGATGATTTTGATGTCCTCGGATATGAACAAATGTCCACTTTTTAATTGACTCCTCATACAACACATTTTTACAGCCATGGTACAACTTCTTACGATAAAAGTCCTCCGCAGGATAACCAAAAGTTCGAAAATGATAACTCAGGGTTGACAATGTGAGGTACTTTTGCGCAAAATTAAATTAAATTTAGAATAATTAAAAATAATATTTCATATGTTTAAAGATTTACATTTTGCAATACAGAAAATCAGAACAGGATTAGCATTGCTAACCGTTGCTGGAAGCTATATGTATGCCCAGCAATGGGAAAATGTAGGAGGCATTCAGGATGTATCTGCAGGAGGAAGCAGTTTTAATAATCTTGTTATTGATAACTCGGGAAATTATTATCTGTCCTATTATGATGTTTCAGTAGCTAAAGGCTCTGTTCAGAAATTTAACGGAAACTCGTGGTCTTACCTAGGAGGAACGCCCGGAGTTACTACAGGAAGTGCCACCTACAACTCATTGTCTATAAGTCCGAACGGAAACAGTATTTATTATACCAATCAGCTTGGTTATCCGGATTCCGGAATGGAAGTACGCTTATTTACAGGATCTTTATGGTCCCAGCTTCCGAATGTTACAGACAGCTCGGTAAATTATCAGGCTTCTGCCGTTTCCTCTGATAATATCATTTTCACGTATGGTTCTTATGGTTCAGGGACGGTTAAAAGATATTCCGGAGGAGCATGGGAGCAGATAGGAAATGCAGGTTTTTCGGGCGGTGCTGACTTCGCTGAAATGGTTATCGGAACCAATAATATGATCTATACCTGTAATGTTTCCGGAGGGATAAAAGTATATCAGAACAGTACAGATGCAAGTTCAGCACAAAACTGGACTCTGGTAGGCGGAACAGCTGCAGATGCTTCTTCATCAGGAGAGCAGTATAATGCTGATATTGCTTTAGATGGAGCAAACACAATCTATGTTGCTTATGTTTCCAACTCCGGAGGAGGAAGGAAGTTGAATGTCAGAAAGTTTGACGGAAACTCCTGGGTGCAGATTGGAAATGCCAATTTTTCTGAGGGAAGAGTACAGCATGTTGCCTTAGCCGTAACAGAATCAGGAAAGCCATATGTGGTAGCCAGCCGTTTTGAAAATGATAATTTCCTGAGAAATACCGTTTATCAATTAGACGATTCGCAAAACTGGGTTCCTTTTGGAGGAGATTTTGTTTCAACTGGAGAGGCAAAATACAATGATTTAGCAATAGATAAGGCACAAAATTATCTTGTTTTGGCTTATTCCGACAATACAGCAAAGGTGAAAAGAATTTCTCTGAACCTTAATCCACAAACATGCAGCAATACAGATCCTGGAGCCAATGTTGGTGATATTGGTTGTGTAAGTTTTATGTATCGCGGACAACAGGTTGCTTATACTACGGTAAGAGGAGCAGACGGAAAAATATGGCTTCAGCAGAATCTGGGAAGTACACAGGTGGCTTCATCAGTAGCGGATGCGAATTCTTATGGGGACCTTTTCCAATGGGGAAGATGGGATGATGGTCACCAGCTTAGAAATTCTCAGATCGTACCGGCACCATCTCCCAACACTCCGGAAGGAACAAATACCACTGCGGGAAGTTATGTTGCAGGATCTCCAGGATGGTGGGGAGGTTTTGCAGGTTCAGATACGTGGGCAGGAGTATCTGCTGCGGATGTGAATGCTTCTGCAGGTATAGATCCTTGTAAAGCAATAGGAGCAGACTGGAAAATGCCTTCTCAGGCAGAGTGGACTACTTTAATTGGAGCTGAAAGTATTTCTAACCCTGCAAGTGCCTATAACAGCCATCTTAAATTACCGGCAGGAGGCTACAGAAACTCCAGTGACGGGAACTTTACTTTTGTAGGGCAAAGAGGGTATTTCTGGAGTTCTGATACATCAAGTCTGGGAGGGAAATATTTGTATATCGGATCAACGATTGCCAATCCATCTGCCGGAGCTATGAGAGGGCAGGGATCATCAGTAAGATGCATTAAGCCTACCTCTTCTTTGGGTACTTCAGAAATCAAACTGAATCAATCTGTCATTGGAATGTATCCTAACCCAACTAAAGGAATTCTTATGATTAAAGCTGATTCAGGAATTGAAAAAGTACACATTTCCAATGCTGTAGGGCAAAGAATGAATGTACAGTTCTCGGATCATCAGATCAATTTGACTGAATTTCCTTCAGGATTATACATCGTAGAGCTAAAGTTAAAAAACGGACAATCAGTTTTTAAAAAGATTATAAAGGAGTAAGCGGATCTCAATATCAAAGATTTCGTCAAAAGAAATTAGTTCATTACAATTACTTTTATTGGAAGGCTCATGAAATTTTCATGAGTCTTTTTTTATTATTTTTCCTCCGAAAAAATAGAAATATTTGATGAATACCGAAGAGGAATAGTGGTCATGAAGAAAAATTTATACTATATTCGATAAAAAATAATAAATGAAAAAGTTTTATTCTGTTGTTTTTCTGTTGATTACCATGGCTGTATTCGGACAGATCAATTATACAGTTTCTCCTGATCCGTTCAACGAAACAGATGCGATCACGCTTACTGTTCCCGGGGATCAGATTGATGAGTCTGCGTGGGGCGTTTCCAACAATGCCATTTATATCTGGACCTGGTCGTTTGATACCAATTATCAGAACAGTCAGGATTGCCCTACCAATGGCAGCTGGAACAATTCCAATGATTTGAATAAGCTGAATTATAATGCTGCTACAGATAGTTATTCACTCACTTTTACACCAACTTCTTTTTATGGAAGAACAGGAATCGGAAGGTTTGGGTTTTTATTAAAGGATAAGACGGGATCGCATCAGACTTCACCCGATATTTTTGTAAACGTAGGGACTTTAAACTTAACGCTTACAAATCCATTGGCGAACAGCCTTACTTCAGTTCCTGTGGGGAATTCCATTACTATTACGGCGACGGCAAGTACCAATGCTACATTTCAGCTAAAAGCCAACGGAACTGTTGTCAATTCAACAACAACGCCTTCACAGTCTTATTCTTACAGTTATACGGTTACCCAGGATGCAAATATGGAACTTGTGGCGACACAGGGAACCAATTCCAAAACGGCAGCATTCATTGTACAGGTTCCGAGAAATGTTGTTTCCCAGGCAATACCCAACTGGATCAGACAGGGAATCAATTATCATCCGACAGATCCAACCAAGGTGGGACTGGCTTTATATGCTCCGGGAAAAAATTTTGTACACGTCATAGGAAGTTTCAATAACTGGACGGTGAATGATACCTATTTAATGAAAAAAGACACCACAAATCCCGATCTGTACTGGATTGAGCTCAATGGAATTACACCTCAGCAACTCTATACCTTCCAATACAGAACCAATGATTTGAGAAAAGTAGCAGATCCCTATTCGCCACAAATTCTTTCCTCTTATGATGATCCGTGGATTTCCGCTTCTACCTATCCAAACTTACCTGCATTTCCTGCCGGACAGGCTTTTGAAGTGTCAACATTTAAAACAGGCCAGACCGCTTATAACTGGCAGGTTACCAATTTTCAAAGACCTGCGAAACAGGATCTTATAGTGTATGAATTATTATTGAGAGATTTCACACAGGAAAAGAACTGGCAGTCACTGATCAATAAAATTTCCTATTTAAAGAATTTGAAAATCAATGCTATAGAACTGCTTCCGATCATGGAATTTGACGGCAATCTTTCCTGGGGATACAATACTTCTTTCCATTATGCACTGGACAAAGCCTACGGTACTCCCGAAAAATTCAAAGAATTTGTAGATGTATGCCACCAGAACGGAATTGCAGTCATTCTGGATGTAGCATTTAATCATGCTACAGGGCGTTCACCTCTGGTAAGACTCTGGAATATTGATCCGGATGGTGATGGCTATGGAAATGTTGCAGCCAACAATCCTTACTTTAATCAGGTTCCGAAACATTCATACAATGTATTTAACGATTTTAACCATACCAGCCTTTCAACGCAATATTACGTTGAAAGATGTCTTGAGCAATGGCTGACTGAATATCACATAGATGGCTTCCGCTGGGATTTAACCAAAGGATTTACGCAAAGCTGTTCCGAAAATGATGAAGCCTGTACCAATGCCTATCAGCAGGACAGAGTAGACATCATGAAACATTATGCAGACAGACAATGGGCGATTGATCCCAACTCGTACATGATCTTCGAACACCTTGGAACTGATGCAGAAGAGCAGCAATGGGCGAATTACAGAATAGCAGAAGGAAAAGGCGTTATGCTTTGGAATAAACAGACAGATCCTTACAATCAGAATACGATGGGATATAAGGAAAACAGCAATTACGACCGAATGAACCACAGTCTTCACGGATTTACCAATCTGAGTGGCGTAGGTTACGGAGAAAGCCACGATGAAGAAAGACTGATGTTTAAAAACCTTGCATACGGTGCAGCGAACGGAAGCTATGATGTAAAAAACCTGAATACCGCTCTTGAAAGAATGAAAACTTTCGGGGCAACGTTCTTTACTATTCCTGGTCCGAAAATGATCTGGCAGTTTGGAGAATTAGGATATGAATTCAGCATCAACAGATGTGCAAACGGTACGATAGACAGCGGATGCAGAACCGATGAGAAACCTGTTGCATTTACGCTGGGGTATGATACTGATGTGAATAGAAAAGCAGTCTACGATACATGGGCTAAAATCATCAATATCAGGAATACCTATCCGGTTTTTAAATCTAAAACCTATACTATAGAATCCAACAATCTTACGAACGATCCCAATGGCCTGATCACAAGAATTTATGTGTATGATGCCTCTATTACAACAGGAATAAAGAATGTTGTCGTATTGGGCAATTACACGACTTCCGCACAGAATGTAGTGCCTTATTTCCCTTACACAGGTCAATGGCAGAATCTGATGGATAACAGTATTTCGAATATAGTTTCCACAACGGCTCCGATCACTTTACAGCCCGGAGAATTCAGAATCTTTGGAAATTATGCAGGAGCGTTGTCTACTGTAGATACCAATGCAGCCAATAAACTATCCCTTCAGATTGCAGATAATCCTGTCCGAAATGGAATCGCTAAACTGGTTTTCAATAAAGCAAAAAATGGGGAAATTTCAATTTTTGATATGACTGGCAAAAGAATGGATTCTTTCAAACTGGATAAAGAAAATGGCATCTATGAAGCGAAAATCAGTTATCCGGCAGGAACTTATCTGGTACAGTTGAAATCAGAGACAGGAATAGCCATTCAAAAGATGATTGTTAAATAAAACAAAAGGTGAAGTTGCCTAGACTTATAAAAAATATTGAATATCTTAAAAAACCATTAAGAAGGATTAAGAAATAAAGTATAGTTAAGGTTAATCATTCTGATTTTTAAGTTTCTCTTACTCCTCTTAAACTCTTATTAAATCTTAATGGTTCAAAAATAAAAAGTTTAAACAAGTTCATACAAAATAAAAGGCAAATTTGCGGATCAGCAGATTTGCCTTTTTTTGTAAGTTCAGAAAAATAGTCTACTTTTGCAGTAGATTTATCAAGAAAGGTGGAGGGATTTGGCCCGGTGAAACCTTAGCAACCTGCACAATTCCAGCGTGTAAAGGTGCTAATTCCAACCCTTTGGGAGAGATAATTGAAGTCAATACTCTATATGAATTCCATTTCTTGAAGTCTTGTGTATCTGCGGAAAGATCCGTCAGATTGGTAGTATTAATTGGCAAGAACAAAAATGAAAAAATTAAGCACAGCTGTACTATTGCTTGGAGCAATTCTGGTAGCTGCTCAGGAAAGTGAGGAAAAAGGAAAACAGATCGAAGATGTTATCATCGTCGGAAACCGTAATGTCAAAAGAACAAAGCTGGAGACACCGGTTCCTGTAGATGTTATCAATATCGATAAAATCCAGAGAAGCGCTCCGCAAATGACCGCTCAGGATCTCCTGAATTATGTGATTCCGTCGTTTAATGCAGTGAGGCAGTCTGCTTCTGATGGCACAGAGCATATTGATCCCGTAACATTAAGAGGAATGGGCCCCGATCAGGTTCTCGTATTGCTTAACGGAAAAAGAAGACATACTACTTCATTGGTCAATTATCAGAATACCGTAGGAAATGGTTCCGTAGGAACAGATTTGAGTACCATTCCCGTAATTGCTATTGATAGAATAGAAGTGTTAAGAGACGGAGCTGCTGCACAATATGGTTCTGATGCTATTGCCGGAGTGATCAACATTATTCTTAAGAAAAATGCCGGAGCTTCAGCAAGTCTTACTTACGGATTAAGCGGAAGAAATGATGGAGATACTTATCAGGCAGGAGTCAACTATGGTACTTCATTAGGAAAAAAAGATGGTTATATCAATCTATCCCTGCAATTAAGCCACAGAGGAAAAACCACAAGAACTCAAAATCACGATCTGGATATTTTCGGCGATAATTTTGCTTATGAATTTGCTGGTGACGCTGAAGCGGTAAAAGCAGCCAGAGCTGCGGATGATGCCGAAATTGAAAAAAGAGGGTTGACCCGTGATGATTTTAATTTTCAGATCGGAGATGCCCAGATCAGACAGGGACAGTTGTTTTTCAATTCAGAATATCCTTTTAATGATCATTTTAAACTCTATTCTTTCGGAGGTTTCAGTATTAAAGAAGGAGAAGGGTTTGGTTTCAGAAGACTGCCAAGCGAAAAGTCTAATGTGGTTTCATCCATTTATCCGAATGGTTTTCAGGCGGTTCTTGGGTCTCAGGTATATGATGTTTCTTATGCCGTAGGTGCAAAATATAATGTTAACGATTGGCTATTTGACCTTAGTAACACCTTTGGAAGCAATATTTTCAATTATAAGGTAAGCAATACCAATAATGCTTCTCTGGGAGCAAAATCGCCGACAAGTTTTTATGCAGGCACCCATAGTTTTCTGCAGAATACCATTAATCTTGATGTTTCCAAAAATATAAACCGTTTCAATATTGCTTTCGGTGGTGAGTTCAGGTTTGAACAATACCAGATCAAAGCTGGTGATGAAGCTTCTTATACCCAATATGACATCAATGGAAATGTTGCCACTGAAGGATCAACAGTACTTGGAGCAGGCGGATCTCAATCCTTTATCGGATTTTCTCCGAACAATGCCTTGAAGAAAGACAGACATTCCACGGCAGTATATGCAGATGTTTCCTATGATTTGGATAAAAAACTGAATATTGATGCCGCTGCCAGATTTGAAAATTATTCAGATTTCGGAAACACCTTGAATGGAAAACTCGCTGTACGATATGAGTTTGTAAAAAACTATGCGGTAAGAGCCGCTGTTGGGACAGGATTCAGGGCTCCCTCGCTTCAACAGCAGTATTTTAATAATTCCTATGCGGATATTTCTACTTCGGGTTCTAAGATTGTTACCAAAGGAATATTCAGCAACGATAGTGAAGCTGCCAGAATTCTTGGGTTTGATAAACTCAAGCAGGAAACTTCTGTCAATGCAAGTGCTGGATTTACTCTGAAGCCATTAAAAGGACTGTTCATTACAATAGATGGCTATTTTATTAAAGTAAAAGACAGAATAGTTATTACAGGTAATATTACAGATCCAAGACTATCAAATCCTGCTGTGGTTGGGCATGGAAATGAGGTAGAAAGCGGAAGATTCTTCGCCAATGCTATTGATACAGAAACGAAAGGAGTAGATGTAGTGGTTTCCTATGACTGGATTCTTGGGAATGGAAAATTAAATATGAATCTTGCCGGAAACTATACGGAAACAAAAATCACAAATTTTCATTTTCCTGAAAACTTAGGAACGCCTCAGGATCAGTTTTTTGGTCCCGATCAGATCAATATCATTGAAACACTGTCTCCAAAAACAAAAGCTTCATTAGGATTAAATTATGGAATCGGAAAATTCAGTTTTCTCGTAAGAAATACCTATTTTGGTAAGGTAATAAGAGATGGTTATCCGTTTGGAGACGTGCAGGAATTCTCACCAAAAGTAGTGACAGACATCAGCGTTGGGTATGATATCACCAAAAGCATCAATTTTACCGTAGGAGCCAACAATATATTTGATGTCTTTCCGGACCGCCAGATTTATAGAAATTCATATTATGGAGTATTCAAATATGCGCCTGTACAGATGGGAACGCTGGGGAATTATTTCTTCGGAAGGCTTAATTTTAATTTTTAATCATTAAATGAGTACTGCCTCACATCAGATTGGCTGGAAAACAGCCGCAGCCATTGTCGTTTCCAATATGATCGGAACCGGGATTTTTACCACCCTGGGATTTCAGCTTTCCGATATTACCAATACCTACAGCATTTTCCTGCTGTGGAGCATAGGAGGAGTTCTCGCTTTGTTCGGAGCTTTCTGCTACGCAGAACTGGGTTCCCATTTTAAAGGAAACGGAGGCGATTTTATTTATCTCAAAGAAACTTATCATCCGATTTTCGGATATCTCATAAGCTGGATTTCGCTCATCATAGGATTTTCCTCTCCCGTAGCGCTGGCAGCATTGGCTATGTCGAAATATCTTTCTGTATTTGAGTATTCTTTTGGAAACGGATTTGCCATAGCCGCGATATTCCTGGTGGCAATTGCATTATCATTCAGCCTGAAAACATCCAGCAGGTTTCACAACTTTTTTACATTCATTAAGATCGCTTTTATTATTGTACTGGTTATTCTCGGAGTAGGAATTTCAAATTCACCCCAGATCGGCAACAGCCTTAATTTCAGTGACAGCTGGCAAAATGAGATCATGCTTCCTGCCTTTGCTACCTCTCTGGTATTTGTTACCTATTCCTACACAGGCTGGAATTCAGCTTCCTACATTGCCGGAGAAATAAAGGATGTGCAGAAAAACCTTCCGAAATCGTTGATTATAGGAACTGTTTTTGTGACGGTAAGCTATATTCTGGTGAATTATATTATGCTGAAACATGCTCCTGTAAATCAGCTGGCAGGAAAAGAAGATGTGATGGGAGAAGCAGCAGTCAATATGTTGGGTCCGGCTTTTGGAAAAATTGTTAATCTTTTTATAGCCCTGCAGCTGATTGCAACCATAAGCGGATACTTGTGGGTTGGCTCAAGACTGACACAGGCTTTTGCAAAACATACCCACATCTGGAAGCCATTATCATCTGGAAATGCAAAAGGAATTCCGGTAAGGGCTATTTTTGCCCATGCTGTGATTGCTGCTATTATTATTTTAACGGGAAGCTTTAAAGAAATTTTTGTCTACACGGCTTTTATACTACAGCTTTTTGCAAGTCTTGCGATCTCGACGGTATTCTTCCTGAAGAAAAAAGACAGGAAGATCTTTAAGTCGAATGCTTTCCATATTTTTCCGGCTGTTTTTCTGCTGTTCAGTATCTATATTCTCTATTTTACATTCATCCATAACCCTAAAGAAAGCCTCATAGGATTAGGAATTATTGCAGTAGGAATTGTTTTATATATAATAGACAGAAGACTTTCTAAAAGATCTTAGAGCCTGATTTCAATATCATAAACATTTTTACAATTCAGCTTTTTTACCTTTTTGACTCTTTATCCCTAATGCTCAAAAATTTATGATGATGAGGAATTTTAATTTTGAATTAATAATCCTTATCTTTGCACCCACAAAATTTCTACAATGTCTAAATCATTAATTCCAAAATTAGAAGCTATAAAACAAAGATATAATGAGGTTGCAGACCTTATTATACAGCCTGATGTCATTTCAGACCAAAAAAGATATTCTTCTTTGAACAAAGAATATAGTGATTTGGGAAAAATTGTAAGAGTTTATGATCAGTACAAAGGTGCTTTGGACAGTATCGCAGAATCTGAAGAAATTATCGCAGATGGTTCAGACAGAGATCTGGTAGATCTGGCTAAAGAAGAAAAACTGGAAGCTCAGGCTAAACTTCCGGGATTGGAAGAAGAGCTGAAAGTATTGCTGATTCCTAAAGATCCTGCAGATGATAAAAACGTTATCGTGGAACTACGTGCCGGAACCGGAGGTGATGAAGCCGCTATTTTCGTGGAAGATATCTACAGAATGTATACCATGTATTTCAAAACAAAAGGATGGAGACATGAAGTGACAGATTCTAATGAAGCAGCGAAAGGATACAAGGAATTGATCATGAAGGTGGAAGGAGAAGGTGTTTACGGAATCATGAAGTTTGAATCCGGAGTTCACCGTGTACAGCGTGTACCTGAAACAGAATCTCAGGGAAGAGTACACACTTCTGCCATTACAGTGGCAGTTCTTCCGGAAGCTGAAGAAGTAGATTTTGAACTGAATCCTGCAGATATTGAAATGCAGACTTCCCGTTCAGGTGGTGCCGGAGGTCAGAACGTAAACAAGGTTGAAACGAAAGTTCAGCTTACCCACAAGCCTTCAGGACTTGTTGTGGTTTGTCAGCAGGCTCGTTCTCAGCTGGCTAACCGTGAGTTGGCGATGGAAATGCTAAGAACAAAACTATACGATATTGAATTACAGAAAGTACAGGGAGATATCGCCGCACAACGTAAATCCATGGTTTCTACCGGTGACCGTTCTGCAAAAATTAAAACGTACAATTATCCGCAAGGTAGAGTTACAGATCACAGAATCAATAAGTCTATGTACAACCTGGATGCTTACATGAATGGCGATATTTCTGAAATGATTGATGCCGTAATCATGGCAGAAAATGCAGAAAAGATGAAAGGGGAAGAAGAAAATTACTAAAAAATCGAAATAATTAAAATACAGCCTCTGATTTTTCAGGGGCTTTTTTACATACTAAATACAATTTAAACTATGAAAAACTACAAAATTATTTTCCTGCTGTTGCTTTCCGTGATGGGACAGCAGCTGATGGCTCAGACAGAAGTGAAGAAACCCAAAGAAGCCTTTGAACTCTTTTTCGGAACTTTTGTGAATAATGATGAAACAGCTTTGAACAAACTTAACGATTATCTAAGACCTACTGTAGAAGGTCAGAATGCGTATCAGGTTGATTTTAAGGAAACTTCAAAAGAAATGATAAATGGCAGCGTAGAGAGCTTTCTGGCTGCTTTCCCTAAAGCCACGGCTTCAGCATGCAAAAAAGAGGCTGAAGAGTATTTTGTCGCGATGTTTGGGAATTTTAAAAAAGGAAAACTGACTGTTAAAAATGTAAAAGTGGTCCCGAATGAATATGTTAAAGACGAAAAAATTGCAGAAATAAGTTATTCCGTAAGCTTTCTGGTTCCCTCAAAATTAACTTCCGGACCAAAAGGCGATCTGAGTAAAATAAAAGCAGAAGAACTGAAAAAATATCTTGTTCAGGCAGCTCAGGATTTCAAAAATGCTGATAAAACAGTAACAGCTGATCAGAGTTTTAATCTTTACGAAATGAAAGTAGGAGACAAAATATACTACTGGAACGGAAGCCCGGATGAGATTGTTTCCAACCTTACCGATTTTTATTTTGAAAGCTTCGGAGCCAATGAATAACCGATTATAAAGTATAGAAAGTCCCAATACAACGGGGCTTTTTTTATTTCACATACTTTACGTATTTTTGAGACAAACCGATCAGTATGAATTTTAAGCCTATATTGTTAACAGCTGGAGTATTATTTTCAGCATCTTTTTATTCTCAGAAAATGAATTACCCTAAAGCGTTAAAAGGAAACCAGACAGATACCTATTTTGGAACTGCTGTTTCTGATCCCTTCAGAGATCTGGAAAATGATTCTGAACCTACAAAAAAATGGGTGGATGAAGAAGTCGCTTACAGCCAGAATTACCTTTCTAAAATTCCGTTCAGGGATAAAATTAAAAATCAGTTGAAGGAAATCTGGAACTATGAAAAAATTTCTGCGCCTTTCAAAGAAGGAGATTATACCTATTATTATAAAAATGACGGTCTGCAGGCTCAGTCTGTTTTGTATAGAACAAACAACAAGACCAATGCTACAGAAGTCTTTTTAGATCCTAATAAATTTTCAGAAAAGGGAACAACTTCTCTTTCCAACCTGTCGTTCAATAAAAAAGGAAACCTTGCTGCCTACTCTATTTCTGAAGGAGGAAGCGATTGGAACAAGATCATCATCATCGATGCAGTAACCAAAAAACAGATTGATGAAACTTTACTGGATGTGAAATTCAGTGGAATTTCATGGCAGGGAGACGAAGGTTTCTATTATTCAAGCTACGATAAACCGAAAGAAGGAACAGTGCTTTCAGGGATGACTGATAAACATAAAGTATACTTCCACAAGCTGGGAACAAAGCAGTCTGAAGATAAACTGATTTTCGGAGGAGATAAGACCCCAAGAAGATATCTTAGTGCAGGAGTTTCTGAAGACCAGAGATATCTTATCATTTCTGCAGCAAATGCTACCAATGGTAATGAACTGTATATAAAAGACCTTCAAAAAGGCGGAGATTTTGTGCAGATTATGAACGGATTTGATATCAATGCCAGCATTGTAGACACACAGGGTGATGATCTTTTCATTTTCACAGATAAAGATGCACCGAATATGCGTCTTGTAAAAACAACCATTAGCAACCCGGCTCCGGCAACATGGAAAGATGTCATTCCACAAACAGAAAATGTTTTGGGAATTTCTTCAGGTGGTGGATATTTCTTCGCAACCTATATGATTGATGCTATTGATCAGGTAAAGCAGTTTGATAAAACCGGAAAACTGATCAGAGAAATTGCACTTCCCGGCAAAGGAAATATCTCAGGGTTCGGAGGAAAAGAAAAAGAGAAAGATGTTTACTTCTCTTTCAGCAATTATATTACACCGGGAACTACCTATAAATTCAATGTAGACTCAGGAAAATCTGAAATCTATCAAAAACCTAAAGTGAAGTTTAATCCGGATGACTATGTTTCGGAACAGGTATTCTATACTTCAAAAGACGGTACAAAAGTTCCTATGATGATCAATTACAAGAAAGGAACTAAACTTAACGGTAAAAACCCTACTATTCTGTATTCTTACGGAGGTTTCAACATCAGCCTGCAGCCATCATTCTCTGTAGTTAATGCCATCTGGATGGAAAATGGCGGTATTTACGCTGTTCCAAATATCCGTGGAGGAGGTGAGTACGGTAAAAAGTGGCACGATGCCGGGACGAAGCAGCAGAAGAAAAATGTTTTTGAAGACTTTATCGCTGCCGGAGAATATCTTCAAAGTAAAGGGTATACTTCAAAAGAATACATGGCGCTGTCAGGAAGATCAAACGGAGGATTACTGGTAGGAGCGACAATGACAATGAGACCTGATCTAGCCCGAGTAGCCTTCCCTGGAGTTGGAGTTCTGGATATGCTGAGGTATAATAAATTTACAGCCGGAGCAGGATGGTCTTATGATTACGGTACTGCAGAAGACAGTAAAGAAATGTTTGAATACCTTAAATCTTACTCACCTGTACACAATGTAAAAGCAGGAACTTGTTATCCTTCCACAATGATTATCACCAGTGATCACGATGACAGGGTTGTTCCGGCGCACTCTTTCAAATTTGGTGCAGAGCTTCAGGAAAAACAGGCATGTAAAAACCCTATTCTCTTGAGAATTGAAAAGAATGCAGGTCACGGCGCCGGAAGATCTACAGATCAGGTGATCAGTGAAAATGCAGATCTTATATCATTTGCATTGTTTGAGATGGGAATAAAGAAATAACTCTAAAAAAGTAAAATATTTAAACAAACAGTCGATTTTATTTAAAATTGGCTGTTTTTTTTATGTTGTTATGTTTATAATTCTTATTTTTAAGGCGGATATTTAAAGTTTATTAATTCTAAACTAATTAGGTAATTATGAAAAAAAGAATTTTACTGGTTTGTGCATTGGCTGCTGGGCTATCCAGCCTTAATGCGCAGAGGTGGGAACCTGCCTCACAAAGAACATCAGAGATCAGAAAAGAAGTAGAAGTTCAGTATGCTTACAGATTTGATTTACAGTCTCTTAGGAACATTCTGAAAGATGCTGTAGAAACAGGTAAAGGAGCTCAGGCTGTGATCGTATCTCTGCCTACAGCAGAAGGAAAAATTGAAAAATTTGCTGTTTATAGTGATCCTGTTATGGAGAAATCCATGGCAGACAGATATCAGCTGGGATCTTATGTAGGAGTAGGGGTAGATGATCCTGGCAAATATGTAAGATTCAGTACTGCACCTACTGAAATGCAGTCGATGATTATCAAAGACGGGAAGTTTCAGTTTATAGAGCCTATTACTGCTGATAAGCAGGTGTATGGTGTTTTCTATAAAACAAAAAGAACAGAGGCAGATCATGGTTTTGAATGTACTACCGAAGAGAAAAATTTCAAAGATATTAAATCATTAGAAGCCTTCGGAAAAAAAAATCTTTCTAATGTAGGAATTACAAGCAGACCGGCTAGTACAAAATTCAGAACTTACAGATTGGCTCTCTCTACTACGGGAGAATATACAAAGAAATTTGATCCGACTGGAGGAGTAACCAATACCGTTACTCAGATGAATGCTACTATAACCCGTGTAAATGGCGTTTTTCAAAAAGATTTTGCAATTAAACTGATTATTCAGGATCTTCCCAACATTATATATACAGACCCTGCAACAGACCCTTATACTGGGAACTTAAACTTACAGCTTCAGCAGACCTTAACAGCTCAAGTAGGGAATGCGAATTATGATATGGGGCATGTATTCAATGCTGCCGGTGGTAACGGAAATGCCGGATCTATCGGGTCTACCTGTGTTGATCCTGCTACAGCTACTTCATTAGCAAAAGGATCTGCGTTTACACAGAATACCAATCCAACAGGAGATCTTTTTGATATTGATTATGTTGCGCATGAAATGGGACACCAGCTTGGAGGAAACCATACCTTTTCACATGCTACGGAAGGTTCTGGTGTAAATGTTGAGCCGGGTGGAGGAACAACAATTATGGGATATGCCGGAATTACTCAGGACAATGTACAGGCTAATTCGGATGCTTATTTCCATTATTCTTCAATCAATCAGATTCTTAATAGCTTAGACGCCAAGACCACTTGTGGAACATCTGAAAATATTACAAATAATACAGCACCTACTATTGCAGCCCTTACAGCATACACTATTCCAAAGGGAACTCCTTATTACCTGGATGCATCTGCTACCGATGCTGAAGGTGATGCAATAAAATATACCTGGGAGCAATATGACAGTGTCAACAATCTTGCTTCTATTTCCGGAGACAGTGGTTGGGGATACAATGCACAAGGCTCGATTGCAAGATCTTTCTTCGGAACAGCAAGCGGAAGAAGATATTTCCCGAGTTTACCACTTGTAATGGCTGGAAAACTTACTAATAAAGCTACCTGGGAAACAGTTTCCTACATACCGAGAATACTTCACTATGCGGTAACTGCTAGAGATGAAAATGCTTTGAGACCAATGCTTGTATCTTCAGAAACAACCCTTACTGTAGGAAATGACGGACCATTTAAATTTAATGGAATTACTTCTTCGACAACGCTATACAATAATGCATCAAATACAATTACCTGGGATGTTGCCAATACCAATGCCGCACCATATAATGCAAGTAATGTAAAAATTGAGTATACTACAGACCTTGTTAATGGATCTACATGGACAGAATTAGTGGCCTCCACTCCAAATACAGGATCCTATACAGTACAGATGCCTGCAAATCTTACAGGAGCAATCAAATTAAAAATTTCAGCTATAGGTAACGTATTCTATGCAGTATCTCCACAGGTAACTGTAGGCACAGCCCCTACATCTACTACAGCAGCTCCTACAGGAGTGTCTGCTTTAGCATCTGAAATCTTAAAAACTACAGCAAGATTGTCTTGGAATAACGTGCCTGGAGCTACTTATTCTATTAACTATAGAAAAGTAGGAGAAACAAACTGGCAGAATACAACAAGCTCTGTAAACTCTGTTTTATTAAGTAGTTTAGAGGATGAAACTAATTATGAAGCTCAGGTTGCAGCTGTTGTGAATACTGTTCCGGGAACATTCTCAGCAAACTATGCATTTAAAACAAAAGGTTTAACTACAGGAGCAGATTATTGTCTGATGAGTACAGGGGGAAATAACCTGAATGCACCATATTATAGCGGTCTTATTCAGCTTAACCTATCTAATCTTGCCTATTTCTCCGGTAATTTAGCCACTGCAGCAAAAACTTATCTTGATTTCAGTGATGATCCAACGAAAATAATTAATTTAACTAAAGGAACCCAGTATACAGCTTCATTTAGAAATTTAGGGCATGATTTGGGTACATACAGTGACTTCCTTGAAATCTGGATCGATTATAATAGAAATGGAATTTTTGAATCTACAGAAAAAGTAGGATCTCATTCAGCTGTCCCTGTATACAATGCAGCAAACCAGCTTAGCTTCCATGATGGAACAATTACATTTACTGTACCCGCAACTGCATATGCAGGCGATAAATCATTGAGAATGAGAGTTGCAAGTACATTCTTTAATGCAGCCACAGGACCATGTGGTGTTTCATCAGTTCCGGTACAGGGAGGAGGAGTTATTTCTACTGGAGGCTTCAGAGACTTTACTGTAAAAATTGCAGAAACCCTTGCTGTAAATGAAACAAAAGATGTAAAATCAACTGAGATTTCAATCTATCCGAACCCTGCAGATACTTTCGTAGAAGTGAAAAATCTGAAAGGAAAAGCAGATTATAAAATCTATACTGCTGACGGAAGATTAGCTCAGGAAGGTCAGATTGACGGACAAAGAATTAATGTTGCTTCATTAATCAAAGGGATGTATGTGATCACGATAAAAGATGACAAAAATACTTACAATACGAAGCTTATCAAAAAATAAGCACACTATTTATAAATAAGAATGGCCGGACAAATGTCTGGCCTTTTTCTTTTGCTAAAATCAAGAAAAACAGAATGTTAACAGAAGTTTCATGTTTCGTTCAAAAAAATTAACTTTACGGGGACAAAAATAATTGGAATGCGAAAGACAATTTCTGTGAAAAACCCGGATTTTAGTGTATTACCTCAGGAAAGAGAGATTTACAATTTTGAAAAAGACGGCCTTGAACTCAAATCATCCTATGAAAAAAAAGATGTAAAAGATGAATCATTAACGCAGACTTCTCCAGGAATTGCTCCCTATCTGAGAGGGCCGTATTCCACCATGTACGTTCAAAAGCCATGGACGATCCGTCAGTATGCCGGGTTTTCCACAGCTGAAGAATCCAACGCTTTTTACAGAAGAAACCTTGCAGCCGGCCAAAAAGGACTTTCAGTAGCATTTGACCTGGCCACGCACAGGGGATATGATTCTGACCATTCAAGGGTGGTGGGAGACGTAGGAAAAGCAGGTGTTGCCATCGACTCTGTGGAAGATATGAAGATTCTTTTCAATGAGATTCCACTGGATCAGATTTCAGTATCCATGACCATGAACGGAGCGGTACTTCCAATTTTGTCTTTCTACATTGTAGCGGCAGAGGAGCAGGGGGTAAAACAGGAGCTGCTTTCAGGAACCATTCAGAATGATATTTTGAAAGAATTCATGGTGAGAAATACGTACATCTATCCGCCGGCACCTTCTATGAAGATCATCGCAGATATTTTTGAATATACCTCGCAAAACATTCCGAAATTCAACTCAATTTCCATCTCCGGATACCATATGCAGGAAGCTGGTGCTACACCCGTACTTGAAATGGCGTACACACTGGCAGACGGTCTTGAATACGTAAGAACAGGAATCAAAGCAGGAATGAATGTAGACGATTTTGCCCCAAGATTATCTTTCTTCTGGGCAATCGGAATGAATCATTTCATGGAAATTGCTAAGATGCGTGCAGCAAGGTATATCTGGGCAACCCTTTTAAAACAGTTTAATCCTCAGAACCCGAAGTCTCTGGCATTAAGAACCCACTCTCAGACTTCCGGCTGGTCTCTGACAGAGCAGGAACCATTCAATAATATTACAAGAACAGCTATTGAAGCGTTGTCTTCAGCTTTAGGAGGAACACAGTCTCTCCATACCAATGCACTGGATGAAGCCATTGCACTTCCCACCGACTATTCAGCAAAAATTGCAAGAAATACGCAGATCATTCTTCAGCAGGAAAGCGGAATATGTGATGTGGTAGATCCGATGGGAGGTAGTAACCTGGTGGAAAGCCTTACTCAGCAAATGATTGAAGAAGCGATGAGGTACATTGATGAGGTAGAACAGGAAGGAGGAATGACCAAAGCTATCGAAGCCGGAATTCCAAAAATGAGAATTGAAGAAGCTGCCGCTAAAAAACAGGCTAAGATTGATAGCGGAGAAGAATTCATTATCGGAGTGAATTCATTCAAATCCTCATTAAAACAGGATCAGATAGAAATCTTAGACATTGATAATACAGAAGTTCGCAGAAAGCAGATCGAAAGACTGAATACCATCAAAGCAGAACGAAATACAGAAGCGGTAGAACAAATTCTTAATGACATCCGTGAAAGCGCAAAAACAGGAAAAGGAAACCTTCTGGCACTATGTATTGAAGCCGCAAGAAGAAGAGTTACCCTTGGCGAAATGAGTGATGCCATGGAAGAATCTTTCGGAAGATATAAAGCAAATATTAAAACAATCTCTGGTGTATACGCAATGAATGCCGGTAAAAATGAATATTTTGAAAAAGCCCTTACCCTGACTCAAAAATTTGAAGAAGAAGAAGGACGACGCCCAAGGCTAATGGTAGCCAAAATGGGACAGGATGGTCACGACAGAGGCGCAAAAGTAGTGGCAACCGCATTTGCCGATATGGGATTTGATGTGGATGTGGCTCCCTTATTCCAGACCCCGGAAGAAGTCGCTAAACAGGCTGTAGAAAATGATATTCACATCTTGGGTGTTTCTTCGCTGGCTGCAGGACACAAAACACTGGTTCCGCAGGTGGTGGAAGAATTATCCAAGCTGGGAGCAGATGATATCACCATCGTTGTAGGAGGCGTAATTCCGCAGCAGGACTACGAATTCCTGTATGCCAACGGTGCCGACTTTATTTTCGGACCAGGAACCAATCTTCCGAAATGTGCCGTCGAAATTCTGGAAAAATTTCTAAATTAATTCTTTGTAGAGAATAACTTGCATGGCTTTTGTATAGTTTAATGAAAAAATTTCATTATGGCTTATACAGTAGTTTCAGTATTTCCGGTGACTGTAGATACAGAGGAAATTAAAAAAGGATTAAAAGAAAAAGGCTTTGACGAAGCAAACATCATTATTTCAAAGTCCAGAGTAGAAAGTGGTATGTCTGCTGATCAGTATCAGGAAGATAAACAGACACAGGATTTTTTCGACTATGTTTTTGCTCACGATGCAGAAATGCTGGACGCTTACCGCAAGCACAGCATAGGCAGAAGCAATGTTATTGTTTATACCGATAATCTTGAACAGGCAAAAGCTGCCAAAGAAGTATTAAATGAATATGGAGCTCTTGAAGTCTACAGAAAGCCTTCAGAAAAAAGAGACAGTATTCCGGAGGGTATGACCGAGGATGAATATAATGGTATCATTGCCAAAGCAAGACATAATCTTTACTTTCTCGGATCAGAAAGAGTCTATCATTCCAATCAGGTAAAAGGAATGGATGACGAAATGGATAGTCTGGGTTCAAAAGATTAATTTCACAATAAATAAAAGACTGGTTAAAAAAATAACCAGTCTTTTTATTAAAAAATATTTTGATTCTCAGAAAAATGTATATATTTGCACCTGAAAATCAAGTTTAACCAATAAAAAACGACGAAGCAATGTTCAGAACTAAACAGAATTCTACAGTTGGATTGCCACTTATGGTGGTAAGGCTTCGCGGTTTGGTACATTCTTAGAATAACAGTACAATGAAATATCAAAACCCGAAGTCGTAGAGATTTCGGGTTTTTTATTGCGCAATATTTCAAACTTCAGGTTTCCCCGAAATCTTTTTTAGTGTCATTAAAGGCAAAATAAGATGAGAAATATTCCTCAGAACTATTTCGTCTATTATTAATCCATTCAACTAGTATTTTAGTTGATTAAAAGCTGTGTGAGATAAAAATTAAGATCTCACACAAGGCTTCTGTTAACAATGGAAAATGATATTCTTCTGTTCTCCCGCCTGAGAAGTGTGAGAAGCAGAAAAAGAACAATTAGAAAAGATGTAGAAAAGCAGATAAGAAAAAAATATCGACGTAGTGAAGAACTTTGGGAGATCAGACGAAATACCCCATGGATTCCTTTGGATAAACCTTATCAAAGAGGATTTGTACGATTCTTTGTGGTAAGAGAAGATGTCATGAGATCCAAAGACGGAGAATTCTTTGAAGGAATACTGAAGAAAATTAATACCTATATGTATTCGGAAAGCCGCCGGTTTTTAAAAAAGAAAAGAAAATTCGGGCGGAGAATATATGTAGAGAGAGTACAGAAACTCCAGCATATTTCTTCATATTCCTGGAATGACCCGAAGCTTGGACTTACAGCAAGAGAGAGACAGTATTTTTTGAAACAGGAAGAATATTGTCCGGCCCGGAAGTCTTATGTTCCTTACTATGAATTTATTGAACCATGGAGGTTTACCCTGCGTACAAGACCTAATATGATCACCCATTATAAACCTGTAAACTTTGAATTGGAAAAAGAGTGTGCAGAACTGGAGGATTATTTAGGGCAGCATAAAATTGTAGGAATTATCAACAAAACAATGTATGGTAAGTCATCTTCATGGAAAAGCAAAAGAGAAGATATTCCACTTATCAAAAACGGTAAATATTTTACCTGCACAATGTCTGCAACAGAGATTGCAGAAAGCTTACAGGACGAGTAAGTCCAACTGTTATTTAAAACAAAAACAATGGGAAATTTAAAACTAAAAGGAAAAGATATATTAAAACTGGGCTATCCAAATAATCAAAGCGTAAACGTAGCATTGGAAGTCATGAAAAGAAATTTTGCAACGAAGAATATTCACCACGTAAAATCTCTTTTAAAGGAAATCCTGCTGAATCCGGAAGAATTTGAAAAAGATCTCACCTTCGGACAGATTGCAGAAACCCTGCTTTCATCCAAAAAAACTGAAAAGCGGATGCTGAATTCACAGCGGGCTTCATTTCAGATTTTTGGTACTAACATTTCAGAGGAGGCAAAAAATCAGCTATACACTGCCTTAAAGCTGCCAATTTCAACTCAGGGAGCATTAATGCCAGATGCCCACAGTGGTTACGGCCTTCCTATCGGTGGAGTTCTGGCGGTGGAAAATGCAGTAATCCCTTATGGAGTAGGAATGGATATTGGCTGCAGAATGAGCCTCAGTATTCTGGATACGCCCGTTTCATATCTTGAAGGAGCGAGAGATAAGTATGAAAAAGCGCTTGCTGAACATACAAAATTCGGAATGTATGAGACCCATAAATCTCACATAGATCACGAGATTTTCGACAGAGATACATTCGATATGATCCCGATCTTAAGAAGATTAAAGGGAAAAGCCATCAAACAGATGGGATCCTCAGGCGGCGGAAATCATTTTGTAGAATTCGGGGAAGTGGAAATCACCGAAGAAGACGAACAGATTGGCCTGCCTAAAGGAAAATATCTGGGAATACTTTCTCACAGCGGCTCAAGAGGTCTTGGAGCTGAGATAGCCCAGTATTACTCAAGAGTGGCAACAGAACAGTGTCCATTACCAAAAGAAGCTCAAAACTTCGCCTGGCTGGACCTCAGTACCCACCTGGGATTGGAATACTGGACGGCAATGAACCTTGCCGGAGATTATGCTTCAGCCTGCCACGATGATATTCACAGAAGGCTGGTGAAAGCGGTAGGTGGAAGAATAAAAGCCAGAATTGAGAACCATCACAACTTCGCGTGGAAAGAAATCCATAACGGAAAAGAAGTGATTGTTCACCGGAAAGGAGCCACTCCTGCCAATGAGAATGAATTGGGAATGATTCCCGGATCCATGACGGCGAAAGGATTTATCGTTCGTGGAAAAGGAAACCCGGAATCCCTGAACTCTGCATCTCATGGAGCCGGAAGAGCGCACTCAAGAGGGGAATGCAGAAGCCTTTTCACCCAGCATGATATCAAAAAAGAACTGAAGCTGAAAAATGTCACACTGATGGGTGGAAATGCTGAAGAAGCACCAATGGCCTACAAAGACATCAATGAAGTGATGAATGCACAGAGTGAGCTGGTAGATATCCTGGGAACATTCCAGCCACGAATTGTGAGAATGGACAGGTAATTAATCTAATACTTTACAACCTTACAGGTTTCAAAAACCGGTAAGGTTTAGTAAAATGTAACAAAAAAATGGAAAAATTAATACAGATCACTTCAGGAAGAGGTCCTTTGGAATGCCAGTGGGTGGTAGCCAAGGTCCTGAAGACCTTTCTTGAAGAGGCAAAACACAATACAATAGAGTATGAAATCATTCATCGTGAAAGCGGTGATGAAAATCTGACCTTAAAATCAGTGACTGTACTTTTAAAAGGAAAAGACGTAAACCCGTTTCTGAAAAGCTGGCTGGGAAGCATTTGCTGGATTGGAAAAAGTACCTTCAGGAAACTGCATAAAAGAAGCAACTGGTTTATCGGAATTTTTGAATTGGAAAATGTTAAAATGATTGATTTCAATGAAAAAGATATCAGATTTCAGACCGCGAGGAGCCAGGGAAGCGGAGGGCAAAATGTAAACAAAGTGAATACTGCTGTGCGTGCCACCCATATTCCCACGAAAGAAACTGTTTTTGTGCAGGATTCCCGCTCACAACTTGAAAATAAAAAGTTATCGGTTATCAGATTAAAAGAAAAGGTAATGGCGGTTTATATTCAACAGTTGGAAAGAAAGCTGAAAGAAACCTGGGTTCTTCAAATGCAGGTAGAACGTGGAAATCCGGTTCGTACATTTTCAGGAACAAATTTTAAAAAGAATTATGAAGACAGGACATTCAAAAAACAAAGGAATACCTTGAAAAATGAACTTAAAAACTACAACAATGACCTTAACTAAAAGCAAATATTATTTTGAAGCGTTAGACTACTTTCCATTCAATCTTTCTGAATGCATGGATGCACTGAACTACGCGTTATCTTATGAACCTGAAGATGCAGACAGCCTTTGTCTGATGGGAAGAGTATATTCTGAAGAATTAAAAGATTATGAAACAGCAAAGAAGTACTTTAATGAAGCCATGCAAAGTAATATCGGGAATATCAATACTCCCAAATATTATATTGAATGTCTTTTGAATAATGAAGATTATGAAGAAGCAGAAAAACTGATTGACTTTGCTCTGAAATTAAAAGGTATTGACAAATCGGAAATTCTGAACTGCCAGTCTTTTCTTCATGAAAGAAACTTTGAGTACAAGCAGGCTTTAGGTGTCCTGAAAGAAGCTAAAAAATTTGCTTACAGCCGGGCAGCACTTGAAGTACTTGAAGATAGAGAAAAAATGATTGAAGGAAAAGTAACCAGAGCAGGAGATATAAAGAAAACAGAGTAATCTGTTTTTTAACTTATAATAAAAATAGTATGACTGCCTCAAAAGTCAAATCATTTGACTTCTGTCATTCTGACGAAGGAAGAATCTCATTGATAACCATAAGCGTGAGATTCTTCACTCCATTATTGAACTACGTTCGCAGACCTTCAGTCTGTGTTCAGAATGACAATTTTGAGGCAGTTTTATTTTTTATTGACAGAAATCAGATAATCATACACCATTTGATGCTGGTCATCAGTAAGTTTAGCCTTTGGAGCCATTCTGCTTAAAGTGTTGATCCACCCTTTGTCGTCATGCTTGGTTGGTTCCGGCAATTTATGACATTTTGCACAGGAATTTTCGAAAATCGTTTTTCCTTGCGCCAATTGCTCTGATGAGGTATACTTTGGCCCGGTTACAGCCACACTTTTTGGTCCGCATGATACCAGAAATGCAGATGCCGCGATACCAGTTAAAATGAATTTTTTCATATCTATTTTTGTTTGATGAATTACTTCTTTACAGAAACAATATAATCATAAACCCATTGGTGCTGCTCATCCGTCAGTTTTGCTTTTGGAGCCATAGAATTCATAATTCCTACCCATTGTACAGGGGTATGTGAAGCAGGATCCGGCAATTTATGACATCTTCCACAGGAATTTTCAAAAATAGTTTTCCCTTGGGCAATCTGTTCTGCAGTAGACGTTGAAGTTCCTGCAGCAGCAGTAGAGGTAGCAGCTTTCGGCGTACAGGAAACCAGTAGAATACCGGTAAACGAAGCCGCAGCGATGAGTTTTTTCATGTTTCTTTTTTTGAGATATAACAAATGTAATAAATTCCTTAAGCCTTTGATACAGGGTGTTCTAGTTTTAATTTAGAAGAAATAAAAATTGAATTCATGCGAGATAGGGAATTACAAATGAAGATAATTGATGTCTTTTAACTCATCATTATGGAGCGGCTATTGACCATTCCCATTTTAATTATTAATTTTGAATCAATGAAATTTTCTACAGAAGAGTTAATAGAAGGAATACAATCAGGAAACAAACGCCTGATTGCAAAAGCTATTACATTGGTTGAAAGCAAAAAAGCAGAACACAGAGTACAGGCAGAAGAACTTTTAAAGAAAATTATGCCTCTTACCGGAAACTCTGTGAGAGTAGGAGTAACGGGAGTTCCCGGAGCCGGCAAATCTACTTTTATAGAAAACTTCGGACGCCTTGTTATTACCCAGGGAAAAAAGGTTGCCGTTTTGGCTATTGATCCCAGCTCGGCAATCAACAAAGGAAGTATTTTAGGGGATAAAACAAGAATGGAAGAACTGGCCAAAGAAGAAAATGCATTTATACGACCTTCCCCAAGCTCCGGGTTTCTCGGAGGAGTAGCCAATACCACTTTTGAAACCATGATGATCTGCGAGGCTGCAGGATACGATTATATTTTAATAGAAACCGTTGGAGTAGGACAGTCAGAAGTACTGGTTGCTGATATTACCGATGTTTTCTTATTCCTTAAAATCATTGGAGGCGGAGATGAACTTCAGGGCATAAAAAGAGGAATCATGGAAATGGTGGATGTTATTTTTATCAATAAAGTGGATCAGGATAACCTTCAGAAAGCGAAAAATACAAGGCTTGAACTAAAAAGAGCTCTGGACTTCATTCCTCCTAAAGAAAAAGGCTGGAAGATCCCTGTGCTATTAGGTTCTGCTCTTCATAACGAAGGGCTGCAGGATGTCTACGATAAAATATTTGAATTTATTGATCTGAAAAAGAAAAGCGGCCGTTTTGAAGAAATCCGGGTTCAGCAGGCTGAAAAGCGATTCGAATATTGGGTCCAGGAATATATTTTATCCCTGATGAAAAAAAGCAATTCGGTAGAGGAAGCTTATCATATGCACAAAAAAAATGCTTCAGCCATGGTTTCCAATCCAAGTACTGAAGCAAAATTATTTGTTGAAAAATTTTTATCTGATCAAGATAGGGATTAAAGGATTAAAGCTTCTCTTTTTCCTGTTTTACTTCAGTTTTTGAAATATATCCGTCATAAGTAATCGGCTGCCTGTCGCTGCTTCTCATCGATACGAAAGCTTTTCCGTTTTTAAAAATTTCTATATTCACTTCATCTACATTTCTTGCATCTTTAGGCTTGAATTTTAAAGTCCAGGTTCCCTTTTTATTCTGAGTTTTAGTTACCGTAAAATCTTTTGAGGTAAATCTGTAGCTGTTATCACTTGTGCTTCCGTAAGTTGGATTGAAAAGCCTTCCAAAGTAAGGAAGTACCACATCCAGTGTATTTTTACTTACATCAATGGTATAATCTCCATTCAGATTAAGCATTCTTGTTGCAGTAGCGTTTGGCATAGAGTTCATGACATTGATAACATCATAATTGGTAGGATTGGCTCGTTGTGCATAGAAGGTAAACTCCTGGGAATTTACTAAAGTATCCACTGTTTTCGAATCTAATGAACCTTGTGATGCACAGCTCTGAAATAAGAACAGGAATCCAAAAATCATCAGTAAAGAAATATACTTTTTCATAATGAGATAATTATTAATTTTAAACAGCAAAATGTATGCAAATATTTTCTTTATTAAATATTTTGGAATAAAAATTGTTAAGGTTGAATTATTAACACTCAAACTATGAAAGTTACACATCTATTTGGAATGGGAGCTATTGCTCTGTCGGCTGTTGCCTGTACTACAAATCCGATTACAGGAAGATCTTCTTTACAACTGGCCAACAATTCGGAAATTTTAACAATGTCTTCACAGGAATATAGAACGACATTGTCTAAAGGTAAAGTGATTACCGGTACGGCAGATGCAAAGAGAGTGGTAAATGTAGGAAACAGAATCAAAAATGCAGCAGAAAGATATTATCAGAGTATTGGAAGATCAGCGGATCTTGCCAACTATAGCTGGGAGTTTAATCTATTGCAGAGCAATGAGCTGAACGCATGGTGTATGCCTGGCGGTAAAGTAGCAGTTTATACCGGAATATTGCCGGTAACAAAAGACGATAACGGACTTGCCGTTGTAATGGGACATGAAGTTTCCCACGCATTGGCAGGCCACGGAAACGAAAGAATTTCTCAGGCAATGGTAGCCCAGTACGGAGGTGCTATCCTGGGAGGAACCATCTCCAATGCACAATGGGCCAGTGTTTTCCAGAAGGTATATCCTATCGGGTCACAGGTAGCTTTATTGAAATACGGAAGAGGGCAGGAATCTGAGGCAGATGAAATGGGACTTTACCTGATGTCTATGGCCGGATATGATCCGAGAGCAGCCATTCCTTTCTGGAACAGAATGGAAGCAGCTTCTTCGGGAGCAAGACAGCCGGAATTCTTATCTACCCACCCAAGCCCGGAAACAAGAATTTCAGATATCAATAAAGATCTTCCGAAAGCTTTAGAATATTATAAGGCTGCGGGAGGAAAATTATAATGAGAATTTTAATCTTGAGTAAAGCCTTATTAAATTTTTAGTAAATTTGGTAAGGCTTTTTTATTTAACCACCTAAACACAATATTATGAAGAGTTTATCAATTACCGGACTTATCCTTTTAGCAGTTTCTGCATTACTTTTCTATCTGACAACCGATTTTGCCGTAGAACAAATAAAAATTTCCCACATTATGGGAATAATGGCAGGAATAGGTATAGGACTTATCATTGGAGGAATGGTAGGATATGTAAGTAAAGGAAGTGCTATCAAGGCCGAACAGAAAAGAAAGGAATTCAAACAGCTGCAGAAAGACAAAGAAGAGCTTGAAAAACAGGCGGCAGAAATTGCAAAACGCCAGGCTGAACTTGAAGCACAAAATAAAAACCCTCAAATTTAAATTTGAGGGTTTAAAGTTGTTATTTTCGATATTAAATTAGAATTTATATCCTAAACCTACCATAAAGAGATTAGGTCTGTTATCATATCTGATTTCCGTACCGGAAACTCTGTTGATGAAATTTCTTTCGTCTTTACTGAAAGCACCTTCATATCTGGCATTTACAATAAGTTTTTTGATTTCAAGCTGTGCACCGAACTGGTATCCTACAGTAAAATCATTTTTAGCATTTTCTTTGAAATCGTTGTAAGTATTGTCTTTATTTAAGTTAAAACTTCCTACAGGTCCTACAAAAACGCCAAGCATATTCCCTAAAAGGTTATATCCTAAAAGAACCGGAACATCAATACGGTTGCTTTTTACATCAAAAGTAGTGTTCTCTGTAGTAAACTCATTTTTGAAGTGAGTGTAATAGATTTCCGGCATCACAAACAATGAAGTAGGAAGACCTACCTTTAATGAAAGCCCAACGTTGAAACCTACATTATTTTTACCTGTTCCCTCAATCGCATCATTCACTGTTCCTTTAATATTGGACCATGAAGGTGAGCCTGTCGGAAAAATTAAGTTGGCTTTACCTGCCAGTGAAATCTGTGCAGATGCCCACATTGAAAACCCTAATAACGCTATACTAAGTACCTTTTTCATTATCGTCTATTTTTGTATTTGTCGTTTCAATCGTTTTATTATTCTCAAGTAAATATTCTCTCAGCTCTTTAAACAGTTCTGAAGAATAAACGAAGTCAATCAGATTTTTATTGCCTGCAGTAATCAGAATGTCTTTGTTGCCTTCCCATTCTTTGATTCCCAGTCTTAGATATACAATTTTCTCGCCAATCGTCATTACAGAGTTCATATCGTGGGTATTGACGATGGTTGTGGTGTTGTATTCTTTTGTGATCTCGTAAAGAAGATCATCTATTACTTTTGAAGTATAGGGGTCAAGTCCGGAATTGGGCTCATCACAGAACAAATATTTTGGATTGTTTACAATTGCTCTCGCAATAGCAACCCTTTTCTGCATTCCTCCTGAAATTTCAGAAGGATATTTCTTTTCAGCTTTATCAAGGTGTACTCTTCCTATTACTTCAAAAACCCTTTTCTTTTTTTCTCTGTAGGTAAGATTGGTAAACATGTCAAGAGGAAACATAATGTTTTCTTCAACAGTTAAAGAGTCAAATAATGCACTTCCCTGGAAGACGGTCCCGATTTCTGAGCGGAGATGTTGTTTTTCATCTCTGGTCATCGTATTGATATCTTTTCCATCAAACAGAATTTCTCCTGATGAAGGCATATATACATTCAATAAACTTTTAAGAAAAACAGTTTTTCCTGAACCACTCTGTCCAATAATCAGGTTTACCTTTCCTTTATCAAATGAAGTTGAAATTCCCTTCAATACTTCAACATCTCCAAAACTTTTCTTAAGATCTTTTACCTCAATCATCAGCTTAATATTAATTGGGTTAAAATTAATTCGGAAATGATAATGAATACCATTGTCCATACTACCGCCTGTGTACTGGCTCTACCTACTTCCAATGATCCTCCTTTCACATTATATCCGAAATAAGAAGGTACTGTGGCAATGATGAAGGCAAAAACAGTTGTTTTGATAAATGCATAATAGATAAACAGATTGGGCATATACATTTGGATTCCCACTATATAATCGTTCTCGGTCCAGTTTCCGGTCAGAATTCCGGCAATATATCCTCCGCCGATACCAAATACTATACTGATAGCAATAAGAAGAGGGTTAAAGAGAACACAGGCAACAATTTTAGGGAAAATCAGAAAATTCGGAGAGTTTACTCCCATGATATCCAGAGCATCAATCTGTTCGGAAACCCTCATTGTTCCAATACTGGATGCAATATAAGACCCTACTTTACCCGCAAGAATCAGACTGATAATGGTTGGCGAAAATTCCAGAACCAATACAGCCTTTGTAGCGTATCCTACAAATGAAGTAGGAATAGGAAAAGAAGAAGCATCAAAGTTGTTGAACATCTGAATAGCAACTACAGCCCCCACAAAAATTGAAGTGAAGACTACAAGCCCGAAAGAATTTACTCCCAAATCATTAATTTCTCTCATGAACAGCTTCCAGAAAACCCTCATTTTCTGAGGTTTCTGCAGGGATTTTCCCAAGAGGATTATATATTCCCCTATTGCTGTGAAAAACTTTTTTAACATACTGCTAAATTAGACTTTTTTATTGAATTGGGCTACAGTCAAGAATAAGACCAAAGCCTGATTTTGTGTTAAAATTATTTCAATATTATCTTATCCTGTTCTTTATTTTGCATTTTTATCTCCTCCAATAACCAATAGAACGGTTTTTAAAATAACGACCAGATCGAGGGCAAAGCTCCAGTTTCTTACATAGAATGCATCAGCAAGAACTCTTTTTTTCATCTCTACTTCCACATCTCCGAAGTCACCCCTCAGTCCGTTCACCTGTGCTAATCCGGTAATACCAGGGCTTACCATACTTCTCAAGCTGTATCTCCCGATTTTAGGCTTGTAATAATTGTCGACAGCCAGCATGTGAGGACGCGGGCCTACCACAGACATTTCTCCTCTCAGCACATTGATGAATTGAGGAAGTTCATCAAGGCTTGTTTTTCTTAAAAATTTACCTATTTTGGTAATTCTGGAATCATTTACTGAGGTGGTTTTGGTGGTAGATTCATCATTCACAACCATTGTTCTGAATTTAATACAATTGAAAACCTCTTCATGAAAGCCGTATCTTTTCTGAAAGAAAAAAACAGGTCCTTTGGAAGTTGTTTTAATTAAAATCGCAATGATTGGAAATACCCATGAGCAGATGAAGACCAATATAATAACAGAAAAGAAAATATCAAATGTCCTTTTCATAAGGAAATTAGAATAATAATCTAACGGGTACCTGGCCTGATTAAGTACCGGCTGGGTCTGTATATATCCAAGATCATAAAGGAAAAAATCACTTTGGGTGATACTTGGAATCAATGAAATGTGAATCTTATGATCTTCGGCCAGTCTGAAAATTTCATTTTCCATCGCTTCGTCATAGGAGTTTTCCATAGATAAAAACAAAGTGTGGATTCCGTTCTTTTTCCAGAAAGCCACCAGCTCATTGATCTTCACCCCGGTATGTTCGTATTCAAATATCCGGTATCCATAATCTTTACGTTCTGTAAAGATATTCTTCAGAATTTCCGTAGAATGTTCATCTCCCAAAAACATAACATTCCTGTAATTGGCACCAAGAGATCGTAAATACTTGATGGCAAAATACACTAATGATTTAACCAGAAAAATGGAAATAAAAAGGTAAAGTGAAAGCCAGTAAATATCCGAATTGAAAAACACATTTTTACTTACCTTTCCTATAAGCAGCACTCCCAGTATAAAAAACAGGAAATGAATTAAAAGCCGTTCAAGAAAAAGGGTATAAGTAAGGTTTCTCGGGATATTGTATATTTTTGTCCTACCGCTAAGGAGCACCCAGAACAAAAACAACAGAATGAGAGAAAAACTATTCTGGTACCAGGTTTCTTTATTGTATTTTAAACTTTCGTTTCTGCTTATAAAAAAGAATATGAAGATAGATGCAATAACCATGAGGTCAAGCAACATAATGATTGATTTCAGGTATCTAGAGTATCGAATTCTCTGCATCTATCGGTATTATAGCGGATAAGCACGGCTAATTTACACTTTTTTACGGGATATTCAGATATTTGTGAGTCTGAACAGAAGCCTGCCACTCAGGGTTTTCCAGAATGAAATCTGTGATCTTAGGATACATGTCGTTTCTTTTGCTCCATTCACTCTGAAGATAAAGTTTACAGTTTTCGGAAACTTTTGCAGCTTGTTCCTGAGCAAAAGTAAAATCATGCTGATTGAAAATAATGACTTTAAGCTCATTGGCCTTTTGATAGATCTCTTCTTTAGGAAGTCCTGTTTTCTTAGGGGAGAGAGTAATCCAGTCCAGTTGCCCGCTCATAGGATACGCTCCTGAAGTTTCAATATGTACTGTACATCCTAGTTCTTTTAGTTTGGAGGTCAGGATATCTAAATTCCACATTAAAGGTTCACCGCCGGTCAGCACTATTGTTTTACAATGTCTGGCAGCTGTTTCTGCAATTTCTTCTGCATTCATCAAAGGGTGGAGTTCCGGATCCCAGCTTTCTTTTACATCACACCAGTGACATCCTACATCACAACCTCCCAGCCTGATAAAATAGGCGGCTTTTCCGGTATGTGCTCCTTCTCCCTGTAAAGTGTAAAAATGCTCCATCACAGGGAGCATTTTACCTTCTTTTAATAAAATATCTTCTTCTTTATTCATTTTAAATTAGTCGTTATAGACCGAAGTTTTGTAAGCAATGATGGTGTTTTTCATCAACATCGCTCTTGTCATTGGGCCTACTCCTCCAGGTACCGGGGTGATCCAGCTTGCTTTGGCAGCACAGCTGTCAAAATCCACATCACCTGCAAGATAATACCCTTTTGGAGAGTCATTATCTACTCTTGTAATACCCACGTCCACGATTACAGCTCCTTCTTTAATCATATCTCCTTTTAAGAAATGTGGATCTCCCAAAGCGGTAATAACGATGTCTGCTTTTCTTGTGTATTCTTCGATGTCTTTCGTATATGAGTGTGTAAGGGTAACGGTAGAGTTTCCAGGGAAATCTTTTCTTCCCATCAAAATACTCATCGGTCTTCCTACAATTTTACTTCTTCCAATAATGACACAGTCTTTTCCTTTCGTTTCAATATTATATCTTTCCAATAATGTTAAAATCCCGAAAGGAGTAGCCGGTAAGAAAGTATCCATTTCAAGAGCCATTTTTCCAAAGTTTTCCGGGTGGAAACCATCCACGTCTTTTCTAGGGTCGATAGCGTTGATGATCTTCTCCTGATCAATCTGATCCGGTAAAGGCAGCTGAACGATAAATCCGTCTACTGCTTTAGACTTATTAAGCTCGTCAATTTTTTCCAATAGTTCAGATTCAGAAACAGTGCTTGGAAATTTAATTAAGCTGGATTGAAATCCTACTTCCTCACAGTCTTTTACTTTAGAGTTTACATAGGCCTTGCTAGCTCCATTATTTCCTACAAGAATAGCCACCAAATGCGGAGCTCTTCTTTTGCTTGCGAGAATCTTTTCTACTTCAACCTTGATCTCTGCTTTAATTTCTTTGGATACTTTAAGTCCGTCAAGAATTTCTGCCATTTTTACTTTTTTACTTTATAGATTTACTTTTACTTTCTTTTTACTTACTATTTATTTTCTTTATAGTAATTGATCAATCCGTTGGTTGAGCTGTCATGAGAGCTTATTGCTTCATTATTTTCAAGCTCAGGAAGGATTTTATTGGCTAATACTTTTCCTAATTCCACTCCAAACTGGTCAAAGCTGAAAATATTCCAGATCACACCCTGAACGAAAATTTTGTGTTCGTAAAGGGCGATCAACTGACCTAATGAAAAAGGAGTTAATTCCTTGAATAATATGGAGTTAGTTGGGGTGTTTCCATGGAAGACTTTGAAATTGATCAGCCGGTCTATTTCTTCATCAGATTTTCCGGAATTTCTAAGCTCTTCTTCCACTTCTTCTTCCAGTTTTCCGAAGGCAAGTGCTTCAGTCTGAGCAAAAAAGTTCGCTAATAATTTGTCCTGGTGGTCAGAAACATGGTTCGGGCTTTTTGCATAGGCAATAAAATCTGCAGGAATCAATTCTGTTCCCTGATGGATTAACTGGTAGAATGCATGTTGTCCATTGGTTCCAGGTTCTCCCCAGATGATCGGTCCCGTTTCATATTCTACGAATTCACCATTTCTGTCTACACACTTTCCGTTACTTTCCATATCTCCCTGCTGAAGATACGCTGCAAATCTGTCCAGATATTGAGAATAAGGTAAGATGGCATAAGTAGTTGCTGCATAGAAATTACGGTACCAGATTCCTAAAAGTCCCATTAAAACAGGAATATTTTCAGAGAATTCTGCTGTCTGGAAGTGTTGGTCTGTATCAAAAGCACCTCTTAAAAGCTGCTCGAAGTTTTCATATCCTACAGAAAGTACAATACTTAATCCGATAGCGCTCCAAAGAGAATATCTTCCGCCTACCCAGTCCCAGAACTCAAAAATATTTTCTTCTGCGATTCCGAACTTTTTAACTTCCTCAATATTAGTAGATAAAGCCACAAAATGCTTCGCAACATCTTCCTGTTTTCCTGCTTTCAGGAACCAGTCTTTAGCTGAATTGGCATTCGTCATTGTTTCCTGAGTCGTAAATGTCTTGGAAGCAATGATGAATAAAGTGGTTTCAGGATTTAAATTCTTCACCACTTCTGCGATATGATTTCCGTCCACATTAGAAACAAAGTGAGCGTTTAATCTTGTTTTAAAATGTTTTAAAGCTGAACAAACCATCACAGGACCCAAATCTGATCCTCCGATACCGATGTTGACTACATCTGTGATCTCTTTTCCACTAAAACCTTTATGTTCTCCTGAAATAATTTTCTCAGAAAAAGATTTCATATGCTCAAGAACTCTTTTGATCTGTGGCTTGATATTTTCTCCATCCACAAGAATTTCACGGTCAGAGAAATCTCTTAATGCGGTATGAAGAACAGCTCTTCCTTCAGTTTCATTGATTTTATCTCCGGAGAACATTCTGGAAATAGCATCTTTTAACTGGCTTTCTTCTGCCAATTGTAACAGAAGATCCTTGGTTCTGGAATCGATCAGGTTTTTAGAATAATCAAAAAGATAGTTGTCCTTTTGCAGGGAAAACTCGTTAAAACGGTTCGGGTTATATTGGAAGAGAGTTCTAAGATCAAAGTCATTTCCACCGAAGTGTTCGTCAAGTGCTTTCCAGCTGTTGGTTTGTGTTGGATTTATTTTTGATAGCATATTACAGAATTTTTATCATTCAGAAGATCATGTATCGGATGAAAATGGCTAATCATCCATAATGATTTATTTCTGATCTGCAAATTTACGGAAAAATAAAACCTCAGATAAATTTGAAGAAGATAAATAACGATTTTTTAAAAAACAAAACCTCAGAACAGGCCTGAGGTTTTGTAAAATGTGTTTTGTGATAAGAGTTTTCAATGCTATTCATCCATTTCGTTCAGAATATTTTCAAGTTCTTTGGCACTTTTTCCGTAGATATATTTTGTCCACACAACGATACTTGTTATGATGGCTAAAGTTCCGATGAGCACTGCGATAATTAATCCCTGCTGATGAGAAGTTGTAAGTTCTGCCAGAGATTTTCCTTGTTTTTCCATCGCATTGTAAATCACCAATCCTGCTGTTACCAGAAAATGAGGAAGTAATAAAAATCCGAAAGACTGATATCGTTCCATATTCAGCCGAAGTTCATGATATATTTTCCAAAGGCTGTTTTTGGTATTTCCTGTATAAAGCTCCGTCTGTTTGTAGAATTTATAAAATCCTAACAGGTAGTAGGATGATATGACAACCATCACGGTGTAAGACACATAATAAATAATATACTGTGAAGAAGGAAACTGAAACTGAAGGGGAAAAAGAGCTATGAGAATGATCGCAAGAATCTGCATAGGGAACTCTCTTTTCATATTTTTCTGGATTTTTTCTATAGGGTGTTTGCTTTCCTTTAATTGCTTTATGGTATCAGGAATATGGACGTCACTGTCTTCTTTATTCCACTGTTCTTTTAATTGATCAAAATTCATAACCTGATTTTTTTATGATTTGCTGTATTTTTTCTTTTGTTCTGTTGAGTTTTACGCGGGCATTACCTTCACTGAGACCTAAATTGTTTCCGATTTCTTTATGTGACATCCCTTCCATAAAATAAAATATGACGGCTTTTTCCAGAGGATTCAGTTCCTGAACGGCACTGTAGAAAATTTCCAGCTGCCTGTCTTTGGTGGGATTATAATCTTCCTGCTGAACTTCAAAATGATGTGGAGCATCCGTATGGTTAATGGATCTCTGTTTTTCTTTTTTTAAATAGGTAATTGCAGTATTGATGGCAACCCGGTACATCCAGGTAGAAAACTCACTGTTCCCTTTGAAGTTCTGATAGGACTTCCAAAGCTGGATAAGAATTTCCTGCTGGAGGTCTTCCCGGTCCTCTACAGAATCTGCATAGATCCGTGAGGCTTTGTATAAGATACCTTTGTGCTGGTTGACGAGCTTTAAAAAAGCAGTTTCAGTTGGATTGCTCACAATGGTTTCATTATAATTATAAGCTTGATAAAGGTTTTACCGTGTAGCCTTTTGCCTGTAGAAGAGGAATAATTCCGTTTTCACCCATAAGATGAGATCCACCGACAGCAAAGAAAGAACTTTCTTTTTTCATCATGTCCGGCATTACTTTTACCCAGTTCTGATTTCTGTTGGTCAGCATGGCCTTTTCCTGCTGAGTATTCATAAATCTTTCATCCTTAAAAAGACTGTATAAAGATTGTACATTTTCATTTTTAAAAGCCTCAATCATCTGTCTGAATAATATTTGATATTCCTTGTCCATTTTCAGTTGAGCAATAATGCTCTTCAGGTCGTAAGCCTCATTGATGGATTTCATCTGATCTTCTACTTTTTCCAGTCCTTTGATGCTTTTTTTATCTTTCATTGCTTTCTGAAGAAGTTCCATCTCGTAAAGTTTTACTTCAGTCTGAGGACATGGAATGGCTTTGGTGGAAAGCAATGCATAAAGCGCCTGCGGGCTTGAAGAATCAATACTTTTCAGATCAGTTCCATAATTGGCAAGAACAGTATTCAGCTCTTTAGCTTCTTCAGGTGAAAGCTGATCCGATATTTTTTTATCTGCTTTAAACATTTTCTGTAATGACATCATTTCAGCGGGATCTGTATAATTGATTTCCATAACAAGGTTTTCAGAACTCTCAAGAGCTTTCAGCACTTTAGGTTTAATCTCAAAATCTTTACTGCATAAGATATGAAAAGTCCCGGTAATATAAGAAGGCTTAGAAAGACCGTTTCCGGAAACCTCCCAAAGCAGGCTGTTTTCTTTGTTGCTGCTTTTATCTTGTGCATTGGATGTTATGAAATTCAATGACAATAATGCTGCAAATCCAAGTTTGATTAAATTTTTCATAGTATATTTTTTTTGATTTTCTGTTCTTTTAAATAGTAGGTAAAGCAGGCATTACAATCGTTACAGTTTTTTTTCAAAAAAAATAAAAACCTCCTGAAAACAGGAGGCTGTAAAATCTAAAATTATGATGATAACCAATTGGTTAGGATAGTTTTTTTATTCCTGATTTTTTGAATACTCAGGTTTTGAAATTTTTCTTTTTCTTAAAAAATAGAGGATTGCAGCAGCAATTAATACAAGAGGCCATACATTGATAAGCCCCACAATAATTCTCTGAATCAGATAGAATCCGTATACAAAGCCATCTTTAGCATCATAGATGAAATTGTATTTGTACTTATTATCAATGCTTGTGGTGTTGGTAACAGCAATTTCTGCAATACGCAACTGAGGCTCTTTGATGTAAATGTCAATCGTGCTGTATTTCAGATCATCCGTCATGTTCATGCTGGAAAGCTTTTGAAGATTTCCTTCAGACATATTCTCATCATCCAGCGTTACTTTATCTTTATTGGTTTTCAGCTTGCTGATGTTCTCAGAAGTTTTTTGATTTCTTTTCCCTTCCAGTTCAGAATATTTGATGTTGGCTGTTACATCTTCTGCATTGATAGATCTTGAATTAAGAAATAATTTATTGGTATTGATTGCCGTTAAAAGCTCTCCCAGTTTTTCCGTAGGAATACGAACCTGCATTCTGTTTTCTGTCTGGTATTTTTTAACCAGCATCGCCTCTTCACTGGATGTGTTGTAGGTGTTTTCAGAAACAACGTTACTTTGAAGATTACTATTGGTAACAAATCCTCCAAGCTCCTGTACAGATTTTTCAATAGCAATCGTTGCATTATACACATCTTTTACTTCCATGTTCACATCAGCTGTTTTGATGAACTGTTTGTCTTTTACTTTCATTTCTGCAACAGATGAAATACTGTCGGAAACAATAGCAGAAGCAGAATCTGTTGTAGCATATGCTTCAAGGTCTGTTGAAGCTACTTCTCCTTTTTTACATGAATAAATTCCTAATAAAAGTATAGCTGACAGAGATAATTTAATGTAAGTGGTTTTCATAGCGCTGATTTTTGTTGTTTTGCTTGAGTCAAAGTTCAGTCAGGATTTTTTGTAACGCTTGAAAATCAAAAGTAAAAACCTTGTAAACAAAATTTTCGGTTTTAATGAATTGAAATATAGTATTTTGTAAAATAAACTTGAGCTTCAGGCATTGCTTTCGGAGCAGTTTTTGCTTATCTTTTACAAACCAAAACTACAATCTATCACTATGTCAAATACTTTTTCCAAAATCAGAAACGCAATAGGATTATTCACATCTATAGATTTTGATCAGCTGAGCGCCATTTCTCAAAAAGTGGATTTGCCAAAACTGATGCATAATTTCTCAAAACTGGATGATAAACAGCTTTCAGCACTTATGAAAATGCTCGATCCCGAAAAGAAAAAGAAAGAACTCCCACCCATTGATGGAGATTTTTATGATATCTACCACACTCTTACTCCCGAACAGCGTGAAATTCAGCTGAAAGTCAGAGCATTCATGGAAAAAGAAGTTAAGCCTCTGGTCAATCACTACTGGCTCAGAGATGAATTTCCCTTTGAACTGATCCCGAAATTTCAAAAACTGGATATCTGCGGTGTTACTTATGAAGGTTATGGCTGTCCGGGAATGCCTTTCCTGATGGAGGGGGTTATTGCCATGGAGATGGCAAGGGTGGATGCTTCTATCGCCACATTTTTCGGCGTACAATCGGGGCTGGCGATGGGTTCTATTTATATTTGCGGATCTGAAGAGCAGAAGCAAAAATGGCTTCCTCAGATGCAGAAATTTGAAAAAATAGGGGCTTTCGGGCTTACTGAGCCTGAAGTTGGATCCGGAGCAGCAGGCGGACTTACGGTAACCTGTAAAAAAACACCGGAAGGCTGGATTCTGAATGGGCAGAAAAAATGGATCGGGAATGCTACTTTCGCTGACCTGATCATTATCTGGGCAAGAGATCTGGATAGCGGAGAAGTGAAAGGTTTTATTGTTGAAAAAGATAATCCGGGATATTCAGTAGAAAAGATCAAGGGGAAAATGGCGTTGAGAATTGTCCAGAACGGATTGATTACCTTAAAAGACTGTCTCGTAACTGAAGAAAACCGTTTGCAGCATGCCAACTCCTTTAAAGATACCGGCAAAGTACTGAGAATGACAAGGGCAGGGGTAGCATGGATGGCTACAGGTTGTGCACGCGGAGCTTACGAAAGTGCTTTGGATTATACCCGAAAGAGAGAACAGTTTGGAAGACCTATCGCTTCATTCCAGATGATTCAGGGACATCTGGTGGAAATGTTGTCTAATCTTACCGCCATGCAGACCATGGTTTTCAGACTGTCTGAAATGCAGGATGAAGGGATTTTAAAAGACGAACATGCTTCTTTAGCCAAAGTTTTCTGTACCCTCAGAACAAGAGATATTGTTTCCAGAGCAAGAGAAGTAATGGGAGGGAACGGAATTCTGCTCGAGTATGATGTGGCCAGATTTGTTGCCGATGCAGAAGCAATCTATTCTTACGAAGGAACAAAAGAAATCAACTCGCTCATCGTAGGACGATCGATTACAGGTTTCAGTGCTTTTGTATAGGTAGCGGGTAGCAGATAATAGGTTACAGGCAGTGAAAAGAAACAATAGACTTCAACCGAAGTTTACTGGTACTGCAACCTGCAACCTATTACCTGCAATCTTATGAAACTAAGTGTTTATATTTTTCCTTGTTATCAATAATCATCCATAGGTTGATCAGAAGCATAACTCCTGCAATGCTCATTCCCATTGGAGATTTGTCCAATGTGAAAACATGGGTAACAATTCCTACCATGACAGGTAAAATAACAATGGCTCCCAGCGCTCTTGTTTTTGGGAAAATAAATAGCAATCCGCCAATGACTTCTACAATCCCGACTAAAGGCATCAGCCAGCTGATTTCTCCGAAAGCAGAGAAAAGTTTCATTTGCTCCGGAGTGGGTTTCTCCATGGGCATATAATTGAAAAACTTGTTTAATCCGGCATTAATAAACATAAGCCCGAAAAGCAGACATAAAATGAATTTTATTACTTTCATGATTGATGATTTTATATCAAATGTAAAATAAAAATAGAATATTTTGTATTTAATTTAACATAAAATATGAAATCGATTGTTAATATGCGTTAATTAATGGTTTCTGTATAATTTTATTCTATATCTTAGAGATACAAACTAAACTAATAATAAAGATCATGCTAAAAAATCTTAAAAAATTAAACCGTGCGAGTTTAAGAGAAATTCATGGAGGAGTTGAAAAATGTGATATAGGACCAATAGGATGTCCGTGCAAAATTCCACCTGGAGATCCTTGTTTAGGAGGCCCCGGAGGAAATCCTGAAGGCCCGACTTATGGATACTGTCCGGATAACCCATCTTATATTCTCTGTACAGAAACCTGCCCAAATGGAACGAGTCCGTTATGTCCTCTTCCATAATACAATAAAAAAGACTGTCTCGAAAAAGGCAGTCTTTTTATTTAAAGTTAGGAGTATGTCAATTATTGCTTATTGCCCATTATTCATATTTAGTCCATTTCCTTCAAAGTAATATTCTTGGAAATTTTGTAGCTTTTTTTCTTCTTATGGGGCTTAGGTTCTTCTCCGAGCAGCCTTCCCCAGGGTTTTAGATCGTCTACTCTTTCACAGATGATTTTTATAATCGCAATTGCCGGAATACACAGGAACATTCCCGCAATTCCCCAAAGATGTTCTCCTAAAAGGATTCCAATAAAAGAAAATAAGGCATTGATCTTTACTTTAGAGCCTACTACAAACGGCAGGACAATATTTCCGTCTACAGCGTGTATGGCAATATAGCCCAAAGCAACGTAAATACATGTTGATGGAGTAGATGTGGCAAATGCTATAAAGCAGGAAATTAACAGAGAAATAAAGATTCCGAGATAGGGAATGACGTTTAATAGCCCGGTCAAAACTCCTAAAAGAATAGCATATTTTACTCCCAGAATGGTAAGAAGAGCGGACGTTAAAACTGAAACGATAATCACCTGAAGAAAGAGTCCGAAGATGTATTTCTTAGTCATAATTCTGATTTCATTCACAGCTTCCTGTACACTCGCTTTATGTCTTTCGTTGAAAACAGTAACGATAAAATTATTTAAAAGTCTTCTGTAATTTAAAATAAAGATAAAAAACAGGGTGAAAAATATAATAAATCCGAATCCGGTTGAAAATATTCCAAAAGTAAATCCTAAAATGACTCCCGAAGAAGACAGCAGTTTAGTTAATCCCTGGTTAATATAATCCACCTGTTCATCCACTTTCACATTAAATGTTTTGGAAACCCAATGCTGAAGGCTGTTAAAAACAGTGGTAAACTGTTCCTTAAGGTGTGGAAGGTCCTTACTGAAGTCAGACAGCTGATTGGTAAAGAAATAAATAATACCTCCTAAAATCATCAGCATAATAAATACCGAAGTCATGGTAGACATAGATCTCGGAAATCTCAACTTTTTTTCCATAAAACTGGCAGCCGGTAAAAACAGCATGGCCATGAGGAATGCCAGGAAAAACGGAGCTAAAATACTCTGTCCCAATGCCATAAGATAGCCAAGTCCAATGATGGAAACCACCACAAGGGTAAGCTTGACAAGGAAAGGAAGTCTAAGAAAATTCATAATCTAAAAATATGCGGTGTGGAATAAAAATAAGAAAACCCTTCCGAATTGAAAAATTTTTTATTCAACTCTCCGGGATTTTCTTCTGTTGTTGCAAATTTTATTCCAGCCGATAAAATTGTACGCTTTTTTATAAAAAGAAACACGCTCCGGATATCAGAGCGTGTTTCTTTATTGAGAAGTTAATATGTTGTAAGTTATTTTATTCTTCAATGGCGATGTCAATGACTTCCTCCATTCTGTTGACGTAGTGTACTCTCAGATTTTTCAGATAATCTTTTTTGATTTCCTCCACATCTTTTCTGTTGGCCTCACAAAGAATAACATCTTTGATTCCTGCTCTTGTTGCTGCAAGAAGCTTTTCTTTAATTCCTCCTACAGGTAATACTTTCCCTCTTAAGGTAATTTCTCCTGTCATAGCAAGGTGAGGTTTTACTTTCTTGTTTTTAAACGAAGAAACCATTGAGGTTAGCATGGCAATACCGGCAGATGGCCCGTCTTTAGGTGTTGCTCCTTCAGGAACGTGTACGTGAATGTTTTTCTTTTCAATATCTTCCTGAGGAATGCCAAGCTCGTCATGTTTCGCTTTAATATATTCCAGGGCTATAGTAGCTGATTCTTTCATTACCGTTCCCAGATTTCCGGTCATCGTTAATGCTCCTTTGCCATTGCTTAAAATACTTTCAATATAAAGGATATCTCCTCCTACACTTGTCCAGGCAAGACCTGTTACAACACCGGGAACTCCGGTGATCTCAGATAAACTTTTCGGTCTTGGAACCCCAAGAATTTCATCTACTTTTTCTACTGAGATTTTTGGATCATACTCCTTTAACAAAGCAGTCTGTAGTGCTACCCATCTTCCAATGGCTGCAATTCTTTTTTCCAGGGTTCTCACTCCGCTTTCTGAAGTGTGAGCCTCTATAATATGTTTAAGTTCTGCATTTCCAAGTTTGAATGATTTTGCATCCAGACCATTTTCCTCCTGTTGTTTCCTGATCAAATGTCTTTTGGCAATCTCAATCTTTTCCTCCAAAGTATAGCCGGCAATCTGAATGATCTCCGTTCTGTCTAAAAGAGGTGTCTGTATGGTTGAAAGTGAGTTGGCAGTTGCAATGAACATCACTTTTGAAAGGTCATAACCCATCTCCAGGAAATTGTCATAGAAAGATTTATTTTGCTCTGGATCAAGAACTTCTAAGAGTGCCGAGCTTGGGTCTCCATGAAGCCCCTGTCCGATTTTATCAATCTCATCAAGAACAATTACCGGATTTGAAGTACCTGATTTTTTGATAGACTGTAAAATTCTTCCCGCCATAGCACCGATATACGTTTTTCTATGTCCACGGATTTCACTCTCGTCATGAAGTCCTCCCAATGACAATCTTACATATTTTCTTCCTAAAGCATCTGCAATAGATTTTCCTAAAGAAGTTTTACCCACACCCGGAGGCCCTACCAATAGCAGGATAGGAGATTTCATGTTGTTTTTTAATTTTAAAACAGCCATGTGCTCCAGGATTCTTTTCTTGATATCTTCCAGTCCGAAGTGTGCTTTGTCAAGTACTTTTTCAGCTTTTGCAATATCAAAGATATCTTTTGTATAGGTTTCCCAAGGCAGATCTGTAAAGAAATCCAGGTAGTTTCTCTGTACATTATAGTCCGGGGAATTGGGATTCTGACGTTGAAGTCTGCTGATTTCCTTTTGGAAGTGGTCTTCTACTTCCTGGCTCCATTTTTTTGTTTTAGCCTTGGCAATAAGATCTTCAACATCACTTTCAGGTCCGCCGCCCAGTTCCTCTTGGATGGTTCTGATCTGTTGATTCAGAAAATATTCTCTCTGTTGCTTATCTAAATCTTTTGAAGTTTTCTGATGAATCTGGTTTCTCAGTTCTAGTTTTCTGAAATCCTCATGCATCAGCTCGTAGCACTGGTTGGCTCTTGTCATAAGACTTTTCTCTTCAAGCAGCTTTTGTTTTGCAATCGAAGAGAAATTAGCATTGGTGCAGATGAAATTCAGAAGATCATCATTATTGTTAATGTTTTTGATCGCAAAGTTGGCGGCATTAGGAATATTAGGATCCAGTTCAATGATCTTTAAGGCAAGATCCTTGATGTTTTCCAGCAATGCTTCATATTCTTCACGGTCTTTAGGCTGGGTGTCTTTTAATTTTGATATTTCAGCTTTAAAATAAGGCCGTGTATCAATGATTTTTTTAATCTTAAATCTGTGAAATCCTTTGGTAATAGCTGTAATATTGCCTTCGGGAAGCTTAATAATCTTAATAATCTTTGCCAGAGTTCCGGTAGTATATATATCTTTTTCGGATGGTTGTTCCAGATCCGAATTTTTCTGGCTTACAATTCCAATAAAATCTCCGTTTTTCTGTGCCTCCTCAAGAAGCTGTATAGAGGTCTTTCTCCCTGCTGTAATAGGAATTACCACGTTGGGGAACATTACCATATTTCTTACAGGAAGTATAGGGAATATTTTCTGTTCGGAATTTTTATCAGTCTCTGCGAAGTCGGAAAGATTGATTTCTTCAGTTACGATATCAAATCCGTCACTGATCATTTCTTCTAAACTTATATCTTCAAATTCTGTCATAGTCAATCGAATGACAAATTGTCATTTTCGTTTTTTATCGTTAAAGGAATTTTTTATAATATACTCTGAAAACGTGTGGTATATTATAATATTCTAAAAATGCACAATACTTATGCCATTTGTTTTTTACTTAAAAATACGGTCAAAATTTCCTTTTTTAGATAATCTTTGCATTAAAAATCAAAATAAAGCAGTTCTGTTTCTGTAATTTCTTAAAAATGTGTATTTTCGCAAACTGATAAAAAACTATAATTTATAAAATGGCAATTTTAGGACAGATTAGGAGTAAGCCTTGGCTTTTAATGGGAGTAATAGCCTTAGCGCTTTTGGCGTTCCTGGTGAACCCCGATAGTATCGACAAGGTTTTTGGTAAGAATCCTGATGTTTTAGGAAAAGTAAACGGTGAGAAAATCACCCGCGAAGAGTTCAATGATCAGCTTTTCGTGCTGCAGCAGCAGGCTGAACAGCAAGGTCGTCCGAAAAACGGTCTTGAAGAGCAGGCTTGGCAGTTACTTGTACAATCTAAACTTATCAAACAGCAGTTTGAGAAACTGGGCTTTGAAATGACTGATGATTATTTCTGGAATCAAATCCAGTACGATCAGATGTTTGCTCAGAATCAGCAGTTCTTTGATGAGAAAGGTAACTTTAAAACTCAAGAGCTTAAAAAAGAAATTGAAACATTACAAAACACCAATCCTCAGGGATATACTCAATGGTTGAAAACAAGAAAGACAATCGAGTACAGACTAATGGCGAGACAGGTGTTTACCAATATTTCAGCAGGGATTACTACAGGTAAGAAAGAAGCTGAAGAATTGATGAAGCAGAGAGATCAGCTTGCAGATATCGACTTTGTAAAAGTAGATTACGCAGCTTATCTTCAAAAAACAAAGATCAATGTTACTACACAGGATCTTGCTGATTACATCAAGAAGCACCCTGTAATGTTCAAAGCTGAGCCAAGCAGAAATCTCGGTATTGTATTTTTCCCATCTAAACCTAGTGCGGCAGATGATGCAGCAGCTCTGAAAGAAATTACAAAATTATATTCAGGAGGTACAGATGCTAGTGGAGGAACTGAAAACTTCCAGAATACTAAAAACGATTCTATGTTTGTAGCAGCAAATTCTGATGCGCCATTCAACCCTCAGTATCTGAATCCAGCTCAATTGCCTCCGACAATCAAAGATCAGATCACAACAGCAGCTGTAGGTCAGACTTTTGGTCCTTATAAAGAACAAGATGTATATGTAGTATCTAAATTGGTAGGTAAAAGACCTTCAGATTCTACTTTATCAAGACATATCCTTATTGCATTCAAAGGAAGCCCTGCAGGTGAAGGGGTAACAAGAACCAAAGAGCAGGCTAAGAAATTGGCAGACTCTATCGGGGCTATTGTAAAAGCGACTCCTGCTAAATTTACAGAATTCCTTAAGCTTTCAAGTGATCCGAATTCTGCAGCACAGGGAGGTAGCCTTGGATGGACAACACCAGAGACACCTTTCGTTCCTGAATTTCTTACTTATCTTGCAAACAATCCTAAAGGAGCTACAGGGGTAGTAGAAACACAATTCGGTTACCATATCATCAATATTGAAGATAAAAAATCAGGATCAATGGGGTATAAAGTTGCTAACCTTGTGAAAGCAATCAAACCTTCAGATGCTACTGAGGCTGAAACAGACAAAAACTCAAGAAAATTCATACAGCAGGTTCAGGGGAAATCTTTCAACGATTTTGTGAACATTGCTAAAAAAGGAAACTACCAATTCTCCAATCCAAAAGCAGCAAAAAGATTTGAAGGTCAGCTTCAGGGCTTAGGTACTGAAAAAGATGCTGATATCCTTACCTGGGCTTTTGATAAGAAAAGAGAAAAAGGAGATACTGAATTATTTACAGTAGACGGAACCGGTGATAAAATTGTAGTATATCTGAACGGAAAACAGGAAGCTGGTCTTGCAGATCCTGAATCTGTAAGAGATCAGATCGAAGTTATCGTTAAGAATAAATTGGCAGCAAAACAAATTTCTGATAAAATTGCAGCAGCAAAAGCTTCCAGCTTAGATCAGATTGCTAAATTGTTTGCCGCTCCGAAACAATCTGCTCAGGTGAATCTATTGAATCCTTCAGTAGCAGGTGCTATGGAACCTAAAGTTGCCGGTGCTGCATTCGGTGTTGCAAAAGGTAAACTTTCCAACCCGGTTGAAGGGGGAACAGGAGTTTATGTTCTGATCAAAAAATCAGAAACTGTAAACAAACAGCCTGGAGATCTTAAGCAGTTTACAGAATCCCTTACGCAGAGAAATGCTGGAATGTTCGGACAGGCCTGGATGAAGAGCCTTCAGGACAATGCAGATATCGAAGATTACAGAATCGAGATCTGGAACAAGCTGGGAAATCAGCAACAATAAAAAAATCATTTCAATGATATAAAAAGCGACAAATTTTTTTGTCGCTTTTTTTGTATTTAACGCAGAATAATAAAGGAAAAGATTTATTTAAAATGTATTATATTTGCTTATTAGAAAAAAATTAGCAAGTGAAGTTCAGTAAAGAATTAAAAGCTGGTGTGATTGCACTTCTAGCTATCGTAGGCTTTGTGGTGTTGTTTCAGTTTATGAAAGGGAAAAGCCTTTTTACTACCGACAATATATTTTACGCAAAATATGACAATGTAGAAGGTCTGGCGCAGTCTGCGGCAGTGTCTATTAATGGTCTGAAAGTCGGGCAGGTAGATAAGATTATTCCTATCACCTCAAAAGATGGAAAAATTAATTTTGTCGTAAAAGTTACCGTCGACAATAAATTCGAATTTTCAAAAAACTCATCATTGGAGATCTTTGAGCCGGGATTAATGTCTGGTAAAGAAATGAGAGTAAACCTTATGTATGGTGGGCCGACTGCAAAAGATGGTGACACTTTAAAAGGTGCTTTCAAGCTGGGAACGCTGGGAAGTCTTTCTTCGCAGGTAGGTCCGGTAAAAGATCAGCTACAGGTGGTTTTACATAGAGTAGACTCTTTAATGGCGAATGCCAATCAGGTTTTTGATGCTCAGAACAGAGCTGAAATAAAAGCTTTATTAGCCAACCTTAACAAAACAGTAGGAGCATTACAATCCACAGCAGGAAGTGTAAATACGCTTGTAGGACACAATGATCCAAAATTGCAAAAAGTGCTGGATGATGCAAGCCTTACTATGCAAAGCGGAAAAGTTACATTGGATAAATACGGACATCTTGCAGAAAGTATCGACACTAAACAGTTGAATGCTACCATTGCAAGTTTAGATGCTACAGTAGGAAAATTGAATCAGGTGATTGGAGGGATTGATAAAGGAGAAGGAAGTTTAGGTAAACTGATGAAGGACGATCAACTGTACAACAACCTGAATTCAGCTTCTTCCAATCTGAATACATTAATCGAAGATATGAAAGCGAATCCGAAAAGATATATCAATTTCTCGGTTTTCGGTAAAAATAACAAAGACTAATACGCCTTATGCAGTACATCGATAACATTATTTTCCTGATTTTATTAGTAGCCGGGTTCGGGCTGTTTGCCAAAAGCCTGCAGAAGATCTACAGAAATATCAGGCTGGGTCGTGAAATCAATAGAAGTGACAGAAAATCTGAACGCTGGAGTATCATGGCCAATGTGGCTATGGGACAGAGTAAGATGGTAAAACGTCCTATCGCAGGAATTTTACACATTTTTGTCTATGTTGGTTTTATCATCATTAATATAGAACTCATTGAAATAATTGTTGATGGACTGTTTGGTACTCACCGTTTTCTGGCCTCGGTTCTGGGACACGGATTCTACAGCTTCTTTACAGCTACATTAGAAGTGCTTGCACTTCTGGTTGTAATAGGTGTGGTTATATTTTTCATCAGAAGAAACTTTTACGGGGTTAAAAGATTAACAATGAAGGAGCTTTTCGGATGGCCGAAAGAAGATGCCAACTGGATTCTTATCATCGAATTTGCCCTGATGATGGCTTTCTTTAAAATGAATGCTTCAGATTTTATTTTGCAGTCAAGAGGAGTTTTACCAGTACATGGAAGTTTCCCGATCAGTGAAATGACATTGGTTCCGTTTTTGGAAGTCTTCAATTTTGATAACGGATTTTTGATGTTCACAGAGAAAGCAGCCTGGTGGTTCCACTTTTTAGGGATTCTTTTCTTTATGAATTATCTTTATTATTCAAAGCATTTACATATTATCCTTGCGTTTCCAAGTACATGGTATGCAAATCTTGAGAAAAAAGGAAAATTCAACAACCTTGAATCTGTAACAAAGGAGATCAAACTAATGATGGATCCTAATGCAGATCCTTACGCAGCACCAGCTGAAGGAGCTGAAGCTGATGTACCTTCCAAATTTGGGGCAGAAGATATTTTTGATCTGAACCAGGTACAATTACTGAATGCTTATTCATGTACAGAATGCGGACGTTGTACTTCAGTTTGCCCGGCTAATATTACCGGTAAAAAACTTTCTCCGAGATTGATCCTGATGAAGACCAGAGACCGATTGGAAGAAGTAGGAAGAAACATCGATAAAAACGGAAAATTCGTAGATGACGGTAAAAAGTTGTTGAACGATTATATTACAAAAGAAGAACTTTGGGCCTGTACTACTTGTAATGCATGTACAGAAGCCTGTCCGGTATTGCTTGACCCGCTTTCCATTATTTTTGAAATGAGAAGATTCCTGGTTATGGAACAGTCTGCTGCTCCACAGGAACTGAACCTGATGATGACGAACGTGGAAAACAACGCTGCTCCATGGCAGTACAATCAGGCAGACCGTCTGAACTGGGCATCGGAAAACTAAATAATTAATCAATTTGAAAGTTTGAAAATTGATGCCCGTTGATATCATTTTCAAATTCTCAAATTCTCACATTTTCAAATTGAAAAAGAAATGGATTTCAATATAAAAACAATGGCAGAATATGCTGCCGAAGGAAAAGCCCCTGAAGTTTTATTTTGGGTTGGATGTGCGGGAAGTTTTGATGACCGTGCCAAAAAAATTACAAAAGCATTCTGCAAGATATTAAACAAAATAGGTGTTGAATTTGCCGTTCTGGGACAGGAAGAAAGCTGTACCGGAGATCCTGCAAAAAGAGCCGGAAACGAATTCGTTTTCCAGATGATGGCGCTTACCAATATTGAAGTGTTGAATGCTTACGAAGTAAAGAAAATCGTAACGGCTTGCCCACACTGTTTCAATACCCTGAAGAATGAATATCCTAGCCTGGGAGGGCACTTTGAAGTAGTTCACCATACTCAGTTCCTTAAAACTTTAATGGAGGAAGGAAGACTGAAAATTGAAGGAGGTGCATTCAGAGGGAAAAAAATTACTTTCCATGATCCATGTTATTTAGGACGTGCCAATGACGAATATGAAGCGCCAAGAATGCTTCTGGAGAAACTGGACGCTGAGCTTGTAGAAATGAAACGCTGCAAGACCAACGGACTTTGCTGTGGAGCAGGTGGTGCACAGATGTTTAAAGAGCCTGAAAAAGGAAATAAAGACATCAATATTGAAAGAACGGAAGAAGCATTATCTTTTGAACCTAAAGTAATTGCAACGGGATGTCCTTTCTGTAACACCATGATGACGGATGGAGTAAAACACTTTAATAAAAATACCGAGGTAGCCGTAAAAGATATCGTAGAACTTCTTGCTGAAGCAGAAGACTTATAATTGTAATCTTATACAGGCTTATGAAGCGGGAATGGAGACTCTCCTTTTTGTTTATCATTTCGGTACTTGCTCTTCTTACATTCTGGAATTATCAGAACAGAGTATATGACTGGGATATGCCGGGTTATATGGGATGTATGTACACTTCCGAGTTCCCGGATTCTCCTGATAAAGTCCGAATTCTTACGTATGAGGAAATAAAAAAAGAGGCGCCCGCAGAACACTATACAGACATCATCGGAATAAAGCAATGGGATATTCCAAGGCAGTATTTCGTTAAAAATACACAATCTTTTACAGAACAATTACCCTATTTTCAGATCAAAGTAGGGTATATTCTTGTGATAACTCTTTTTTATAAGCTAGGGTTTACAGCGCCAATGGCAGTCCTGTTTACCAGTCTCATTTCTTATTTTTTTTCAGGGTTATTATTGTTTTATATTTTAAAACTCCTTTTCCCGGAGAAGTATTGGCTTGCTATCATATTAACCATTGCTGCAATGCTTTTGCCGCCAATGACCTATATGTCGAGGGTTTCCACACCGGATATGTTTATTTTCCAGTTTATGCTGATCTTTATGATTGGCTTAATCAAAAAATGGAATACATGGGGAATGTTTGCGCTATTATTTGGTATTACATTTATACGGCCGGACTATATTACATTTACCCTGACTTATATTATCGCTGTTTTCTTTTTCCGTTATTTTCAGGAAAAGAAAATTGATGTTTCTTTTCTTGTGCAGGGAGCAGTTCTTCTGGTCATGTATCTGGCCATCATTAAGTTTTATCATTATCCGGGATGGAAAGATCTTTTTTATGATACCTTTATCGATAGAAGGCCTATTATTTCTACACACCCGATTGACGTGAGCTTAATGGACTATCTGAGTATTATTTACATCAAAATCATTTATTTTAAAAAAGTCACTTTATCACTGGCTATTATGATCGGAGTGATCTTCTGGCGCTCTAAAGATGTATGGGTGAGAATGATTTCAGTTCTTTTCCTGGTGAATGTTTATATCAAATTCTTTTTCTTTCCGCAGTCGGCAGCTTTAAGGTTCTTCTTTCCTTTTATCTTTCCGGTTTTCATTATGATGCTGTATGTACTGAGTAAAAAATACAATGATCTTAAACTCGGGAAAATTGCGTAATTTTGTCTTTACAATGATAGGAGCATTCAATGGTAAGTAAAAATAAAGATTGACTGTTTAATATCTTGAAAAATAAATATTTACATTATGAAAATCGAAGAATCTAATATTGTAGAAACCAACGACTACAGAGTCATTATATACCCGGCTTCAAGACCATTTGAAACAAAAGAAGCAAAGGCCATTACCGAGAAACTATTTGATTTCCTTGCAACATGGGCCGCTCATGGAAAACCGCTTTCTTCTTCTTTTAAAATTGAAAAGAATCAGTTTATCATCGTATGTGTGGATGAAGAAAAAGAAATGGCTTCAGGATGCAGCATTGATGCATTAGGAAAGGTAATGAGAGAAATTGACGAAGAATATCAGCTAGGCCTTTTCGACAGGATGAAAGCAAGTTTTGTGGAGAACGGTGAAGTAAAAACTTTAAAATTAATTGATTTTAAAACAAAGTTGAGAAACGGAGAACTTGCAGAAGATATCCAGGTTTTTGACTTCTCTAAAAATACGTATCTGGACTTTTTAAGCCACTTCCTTCTTCCTTTGGAAAAGAGCTGGGCGGCCTCTATAAAATAATCGCTGTTAAGCTGATACAAAAGAATAATCAAAAAGTGGAAAATATATTTCCACTTTTTTGTTTTAATGTATATTTGTACAGATTCGAGCAGTGACTAATGCCTAAAGTACTTTTTTTAACGACTTCCCACAGCTATAATGATGACCGCATTTTTTATCATCAGGCGAAAGCTCTTAGAGATAATGGGTATGAAGTAAAAATATGCAGTTTATACGCAGGCTATAAAGGTTTTATCGATGGGATACAAATAGAATCTTTTGCCGTTCTTGAAGAAAGTATAGAAACAAAAATGGAAACTTTCAGTAAAGTTTGTGATACTTTTCATCCGGATTGTATCATTTGCTCTGAACCATTGGCTGTTGTGGCAGTAAAGAAGTTTGTAAAAGAACACAGGATAAGCTGTATCTATGACGTTACAGAATGGTATCCTTCCATGTCAATGCTTCAAAATTATCGCTTTCCTGTTAAAATTTTTCAGGGCATAAAGTTTACTCTTATTCAGCTGTATGCAGGGTTTTTAAGTACGCATTTTATTTTTGGAGAAACCACCAAAAAATTCCCTTTGGCCTATTTTTTTGGATTTAAAAAACAAATGATTCTGCCTTATTATCCGGCTTCTGTTTATATTAATGAAAGTATAAAAGAACTCACTCCGGGAAGCATCACGTTATGTTACACGGGTCAGATTTCCAAAGATAAGGGAATTGAAAATTTCTTTAAAGCCGTAGACCTTCTCCGTCAAAAAGTTCCTGCACTCCATATCAGGATTCTGATTATTGGTTCGGTACAGGAAAGTGATGAATTCTACTTTTCATCATTATTGAAGAGCTATTCTTTTGATGATATTGAGATCAGAAAACCAACAAGTTTTGAAACATTTACAGAAGCATTTGCAGAGGCTGACCTTTGTTTTGATCTTCGGGAAATTAATTTTGAAAACAATCATTCGCTGCCGATAAAACTGTTTTATTTTATGGGAGCAGGAAAACCTGTGATTTATTCAGATTTGAAAGGGATAAGGGAGCATATGGGAGAGCTTTCGTTTGGAAGCCTTGTTGATCCTCATCATGCTGAAGCAATATCGGATATTATCGTCAATTATATCAGGAATCCGGAGCTGTATCGATCCCATACTCTCAATGCACGAAAAGAATTTACGGAAAATTATAACTGGGAACTTATAAAAGATAACTTCGTTGATTTTGTAAAAAAATCTATGGATCAATAACCACCATGCAGCTTACTATCATTAAAACCTTTGTCTCACGTTTTCTTATTCTGATCCTCAGTTTCGGACTGGTGATCTATTCTACGAATATGTGGGGAAGTGAGGGAAAGGGAACCATTTCTATTGTGGTGGCCAATGCAGCAGCAGTAAGTTTTTTCAGCAATATCTTTTCCGGAAGCAGTGCTTCATATTTTGCATCAAGGTTTAAAATAGAAAAGGTATTATTGTATGCCTATCTGTGGTCTCTCCTGACAGGTCTTTTAATCCCGTTTTTATTCAGTATTGCTTCTATTCAGGGGGAATATCTGCTGTACCTTATCGGAATTTCCGTTTTTTCTTCACTTTTGTCTACTAATATCAGCTTGTTTATTGGAACACAGGATATTAAAAGGTTCAATATGTATACTGTTTTGCAGCAGCTTGTACATATTGTATTTATTGGAATATTGGTTTATCTGTTCGGAAAGAAAGATGTTTCCGTATACTTTCTCGCCCAGATTATATGTCTTGCACTTCTTTTTCTTACCAGCTTTTTCCAGATCATTAAAAAATGCAATATATCCCAGATATCATTCTGTAAAGAGGTAGGCAGGAATATGTTTGAATATGGGTGGAAGACCCAGCTGAGTGCTTTTGTTCAGTTCTTGAATTACAGGCTTTCATTTTATTTTTTAGAATATTTTGAAGGTTTAGCGAGTGTAGGGATATTTTCCATTGGGGTTACTTTTTCAGAAGCGATATGGACCATTACCCGCAGTATTGCTGTGATTTTATACTCAGATGTAGTCAATAGTAAAAGCAGGGAAGAATCTATAGGGAAAACCAAAGAATCTTTAAAACTGACTTTTTTTCTGATGATAGGTTTTGTACTGGGGATCATGATCATACCCTCTCAGGTTTACGAGTTGATTTTCGGAAAAGAATTCAAAGATACCAAGGAAATAATGCTGCTTTTATCTCCTGGAATTTTTGCCATTGCTGTCAGTGATATGGTTGGGCATTACTTTTCGGGAATGAGAGATTTAAAAATTCTCAATATAAAATCTATTGTAGGATTGATCGTTACAGTCGGATTTTCTTTATTTGCAATACCAAAATGGGGAATTATAGGCGCTTGTGTTGCTACTACATCGTCCTATTTTGTTTCAGCTTTCCTGTTGTTCAGGAAATTTTATAGTTCTACTCCGTTTATTTTGAAAGACTATATGGTTTCAAAACGGGAAATACAGCTTTTAAAAAAGAAATTTTTAAAGAAATAATTACTGCCGGCACACCCATAAAATAAAGTCATTTTCCTATTTTTACAAAACTATTACCTCTTTATTATGTGCGGAATCAGCGGCTACTATTCATTTCATAAAAGTATTTCCTCTACAAATATTCTGGAAATGAATCAGGAGATCAGACACCGCGGGCCGGATGATGAAGGATTCTGGCTTTATAATGCCAACGAAGGAATTTCTTTTTCAGGGAATGATTCTACGCAAAAAATCAAAGAACAGTTTCCGGTTTTAAAACAGGAAAACTCAGTTATTGCTTTAGGTTTCCGCAGATTATCCATTATTGATCTGTCTGAAAAAGGCCATCAGCCTATGCTCTCAGAAAATCAACAGATCATTATTACCTTTAACGGAGAGATTTATAATTTTAAAAAATTAAGAACAGAACTTGAGTCTTTGGGACATTCTTTTCACAGCAGTTCTGATACTGAAGTTATTCTCACAGCTTATCAGGAATGGGGAAATTTTGCCTTCGCAAAATTAGATGGCATGTTTGCCATCTGTATTGTTGATCTTATCTTGCAAAAACTTATCCTGGCAAGAGACAGGGTAGGAATGAAACCGCTTTTTTACCATCAGAGCGAACGGGGGTTGGTTTGGGCATCAGAAATAAAATCATTGCTGAAGAATAAGCTGGTAGATCCTGAAATCAACTGGGACGGAGTGTATACCAATTTTCTTTTTCAGACAACATTGGCTCCGCAAACCTGTTTTCAAAATATTTTATCCCTTGAACCAGCTTCCATCATGACTGTTGATTTGAACAATCAGAACATCACCAAAGAAAAATTCTGGGAGCTGCCTTCGTCGTCTCAAAAAAATATTTCTGAGGAAGAAGCTGTGAGAACAATAGATGAACTGCTTTCTGAAAGTATTTCAGAACAGTTATATGCAGATGTTCCTGTAGCAGTAATGATGAGCGGAGGAATTGATTCTACTTTAATTGCTTCAAAATCAAAATCTTTTAATACCAATCTTAATACATACACCATATCTTATCCGTTTTCTGAAGAAGAGGTGAAAAATGCATCTATAGCAGCTAAACATTTTGGCGTTTCGCATGCGGTGAAAGAAGTGAGTGACGAAGAAGCACTGGAAGACCTTAAAGAAAATATCCAGCACTTTGAAGAACCTTACAGCAGTTTTGAAGTCTTAATCAATGCTGCAAAATATGCACATGCTCAGAATTTTAAAGTCGTATTAAGCGGAAATGGCGCTGATGAACTTTTTGCCGGTTATTCTCATACCCTAAAACTCAACAGATGGCTTCTGATGAGGAATTTCAATTTTGTAAATCCTTTTATTTTTACAAAAGACAAGTTTTCACAGCGGGTAAAAAACTACTTTTCCCAGGATGATATGTTTGATTTTTTCAGACAGAGCCAGATCAGTATGAGGCCGCTGGAAATTAAAAGCCTTATAAACCCGGATATTTATAGTAAAATAGATTTACATCTTTCAAAATACCACCTTTCAGAAGCAAAAAACTATGTGGGGTATTTTGAATATGATATGAAATATTCACTGTCCTCCCACCATGTTTTCCGCGACGATCTGAGTGCCATGAAATACAGTGTAGAGTTTCGTTATCCCTATTTAAGCAACAGTTTAATAGATTATGTAGCAGCACTTCCTGGAAGCATCAGATTTAATGGAACTGAGAATAAACCTTTACTACGTAAAACAGCAGAGAAATATCTTCCTCAGGAAGTTCTGAATATGCCTAAAAAAGGATTTTCATTTCCTGTTAATTATTTCATTAAAAACGAAAAAAGAGTAAGAGATTTTATTACTGAAAATCTTGAAAGTTTAAAAAAGAGAAACTTCTTTAATGCTGCGGTGATTGATGATTGGTGGAATCACCAGGAACATGAGTATGACTGGGTAAAAATCTGGCAGCTGGTTACTTTTGAGTTGTGGTATCAGAAATATTTTGAAAAATAAAGAAGGAGCCTAAAGATTAATATTTTACCTTTGTATTTATGATGAAATATTTTTGGTGTATACTTGTAGCGGTTTTTGCACTGATCAGTTGTAAAAGTGATGATGATTCTTTGCAGAGAATAGATCAGTTAATGAATATCTATGTCAGGAACAGTGCTGGTCAGGATTTGCTGAACAGTAAGAAAACAGGATCTTTTACAGGGTATTCTGTGAATGATATTTTTGGGACTAAAGATATTGCTCCGATAAATATTTCATTGAAAATGACTACAGATTCATTGTTTTATATGGAATATCTGGCAGGAGCTAAAAGAAGGAGACTGGATTCCATCAGCCCTGATAATCCCGGAACAGGAACCTCCTATTATTCCCGAATGAAGATTACGTATACAAAAAGCACAAATGCAAGCGATAATGTGATTGATACTTTGGAAATTCAGTATCGCAATACCCCAACGGTATTTCAGGTTTCAAAAGTTTTGTATAACAGAGTTCCGGTATTTTCAAAAGAGGCCAATGCACCAACTTCGATAAATACCGTCACGATCACAAAATAATTTTTAAATTTGTACAACAGTTAGCTGATTATAAGCTAATATCTAATATTTAACATCTAAATAAAATGTTACAAGTCAATTTTTTGCGCGACAACAAAGAACGCGTTTTAGAAGGTCTTAAGAAAAGACAATTCAAAAATCTTGAGTTGGTAGACGAGGCTATCGCTGCCGATGACGAAAGAAAAAGAATCCAGTTTGAACTAGATTCCCAGCTTTCCGAAATCAACAAAATTTCGAAAGAAATTGGTCTTTTGATGAAAGAAGGAAAAAAAGAAGAAGCGGAATCTGCAAAGTCTAAAACAGCACAATACAAAGAGTCGAGCTCAGAATTGAAATCCCAGTTAGAAGGTAAAGAAAACGACTTACTGAATATTCTGTATCAGCTTCCCAACATTCCAAATGAATTGGTAAAGAGTGGTGCTTCTGCGGATGATAACGAAATCATTTTCCAGTCTCATCCGGTAGAAGGTCTTGGTGAAGGAGCAATCCCTCACTGGGAACTGGCAAAAAAATACAACCTTATCGACTTTGAATTAGGAGTAAAAATTGCCGGAGCCGGTTTTCCTGTTTATTTAGGTAAAGGAGCAAGATTACAGAGAGCTTTGGTTCAGTATTTCTTAGATAAAAATGTGGAAAAAGGATATACAGAAGTGAACCCTCCTCACGTTGTGAATGAGGCATCCGGTTTTGGAACCGGACAGCTGCCGGATAAAGAAGGACAGATGTACTATATTAATGAAGATAAATTATATTTGATCCCTACCGCAGAAGTTCCTGTAACAAACCTTTACCGTGATGTATTACTGGATGAAAAAGATCTTCCAATTAAAAATACGGCATTCTCTCAGTGCTACAGAAGAGAAGCGGGAAGCTACGGAGCTCATGTAAGAGGTCTGAACCGTCTTCACCAGTTTGAAAAAGTAGAGATTGTAAGAATTGAGAAACCAGAAAATTCTTATGCTGTGCTGGAAGAAATGGTAGAACACATCAAAGAAATTCTTACAGATCTTGAACTTCCGTTCAGAGTTTTAAGGCTTTGCGGTGGTGATACAGGTTTTGCATCTGCCATGACTTATGACTTTGAAGTTTGGAGTGCCGCTCAGGAAATGTGGCTGGAAGTAAGCTCAGTGTCTAACTTTGAAACATTCCAGGCCAACAGATTGAAATGCCGTTACAAAGGAGATGGTAAATCTCAGCTGGTTCATACTCTGAACGGATCTGCAATGGCATTACCAAGAATTATGGCTGCATTGCTGGAGAATAACCAGACACCGGAAGGAATCAAGCTTCCTAAGAAGGTTGCGGAATATGCAAGGTTTGATGTGATCAACTAAATTAATCTATTTTTAGTAACAATAAAAGACCACCATAATCCGGTGGTCTTTGTTTTATTCAGTAACGATGATAATCTTTTTATCAGCGTTTTTGAGTTTTGCATCATTATCATAAATAGCTTTCAGATCATATTCTATTCTTATGGAATGATCATCAATCTGCTTCACCCAGTCATGCTTTCCTGAAATTGACTTTATTTTATTTTCAAACTTTAATGTAGTTCCTATATTTTTGAAAAACATGACCATCATACCTGCTACTTTCTCAGCTTCTTCCTTTGAGCTTTTGGTTTTGATAGCTTCTTCAATACTTTTAAGATTAAAATTATCTGTATTAATCGTTAAAGTCTTTCCGTCCCAATTATTGTAAATATTTTGATCCAGAGGAATTTTTTCAGTTTTCGTGAAGTTTTTCAGAGCCTGATAATCTTCCGCAGTAAAATGCTCCATTTTGAAAGAAAATCCAGCCAGCTTCTGATCTTCCTTTGTTGATTTCATGAAGACCTTTTTCATAATCCGAATCGAATCCGGATTTTCGGTTTTCAATTTTCCTTCCTGTTTGGCAAGGTCATACATACTTGTCCAGGCAGTCGGAAGCTTATCCATTTCTCCGAATTCTTTCTGCTTTAAGGAATCCGGTGTCATTGCCATCATTTCCGACATAAATTCTTTTGTATCGATATCGGTAACAGAAGTAGAAGCGGCATCCTTATGATATACAATTTCAGAATTCACACTGCAGGATTGTAATGTAAAAAGACTTATCAGAAATAAGATGATGGTTTTCTTCATGGTAGATTTAAATACAAATTAATGGCAGTTAACTGCTCCGTTCGGATCTTTCATAATCGTCATGGCTTCTGCTTTCGGAGAAACATATGGAATTCCCAGTTCAAGACCTCTCAGAATGAATAATCCTCCCAAAATAATCATAATCACCGGAACTGCTTTTAAAACTTTTACTCTGAAGGCCTGATTCATGAGATTTCCAGCCAGAACAATGGCAAACATGAACGGAAGGGTTCCCAATCCAAATAAAGCCATATATAAAGCTCCCTGCCATATTCCTCCTCCTGCGAGGCTGGCGGTAAGTGCCATGTAAACCATTCCGCACGGTAAAAAACCATTAAGAAGCCCTGTAGAGAATCTTGAACGGTAATCTGCTTTCTGCAGAAGTTTTCCCAGATTCATTTTTACGCTGTACAGAAATTTGGACAGAAAAGGAATTTTTGAAGCAAAATCTTTTCCACCAAAAGAAAATACAGCCATAATGATCAGAAGAACCCCGGCAGTAATGGTAAGATATTTCTGGAAGCCTGCCATTTCAAATCCCTGCCCGATAATCCCCAGAAGAGCACCTAATAATGAGTAGGTGAAAATTCTTCCGAATTGGTAGGTAAGGTTTTGAAGATAGAAATTGGCAGCCTGTTTTTTGGTTAATCCCATCGATAAAGCAATAGGTCCGCACATTCCGATACAGTGAAAACCGGAAGCAAAGCCTAAAGCAATAGCCGATACAATAAGTCCTATTTCCATATCACATCATAATCCATTCGGTAGTCTGTTTTATCTTTTGTCCAGCTTAATCTTAACGTATAGTTTCCTACTTTCAATACCTGTGCAGGAATGGTGAAAGACTGGCTGGCATCAAGCTGTACAGATTTTTTGATATCTAAATTCTGGTCGTCGGTTCTGTTTAAAACAAATTTTACCGTAGTATTAGAATTATTATATTCTTTTGGAAAAGTGATTGTAATGCCCTTGGTATCCTGGCTGTATACAGGTTTTTCCTGCAGGTCATCTGCTTTTTTCTTAGCGTCAATCACATCCTGATACTTCAATTCTTCTTCGTAATAATTATCGGTTACCATTTCAGAATTCTTCTGTCCGTTCGGGAAAAGAAACATCATGGATAATATAAAAACTATAAATGCTAATAATGCAATTACAACACCGTGTCCCCAACTAAAGTTCTTCATTCTTTTCTAATTAAAATTGCAGTTTAAAAGGTCCTTCAAAATAAGTCTGGTATGAATCAATCAGCTTACCTTTCATATCGTAAACACCGATTGTTATATTCTGTTTAGAGAGTTTCATATCATTTTCAGGGAAGCTGATATTGATGGTTCCCTTGGAAATTTTATCTCTGTCTACCTGAATCTTGCTTGATGCACTGTAAGTAATTTCACCATGTGCCGGATCAATCACTTTAATGGTAACAATCTTTTTATCGTTCGTTTTATTAAGGAAGGTATAATTATAAGTATTGGTAATTTTACCGTCTCTTACGAAGAATGTACTACCTGCCGGTTTTATGAATTTAGCTTCCATTTCACCACGGCTGTACAGGAGATAGCCTAAGAACCCTACAAGAAGTAACAGGAATATGGAGAACCCTTTCATTCTTCCTGTAAACTTAAACTGAGTTTCTTTTTCAATTTCATTTTCAGATGCATACCGGATCAATCCTTTCGGAAGGCCTACTTTTTCCATTACTTCATCGCAGGCATCAATACATGCTGTACAGTTGATACATTCCAGCTGTTGTCCGTCTCTGATGTCAATTCCGGTAGGACATACCACAACACATTGGTGGCAGTCGATACAATCACCTTTTCCTGCAGCTTTACGATCTTCGCCCTTTCTCCATTTTGCTCTGTTTTCTCCTCTTTTGAAGTCATAGAAAACATTGATAGTATCTTTATCGATCAATACACCCTGAAGTCTTCCGTAAGGACAAACCAATGTACAAACCTGCTCTCTGAACCACGCAAATACAAAGTAAAATGCTGCGGTAAGAAGAATCATTACAATAAAATTGGTAGGATGTGCAAATGGCCCTTCCCCAACAATCTTAAATACTTCTTCATATCCTACGATATACATGAACATAAAGTGGGTAATAATGAGTGAAATGATGACATAAATAGTCCATTTCAAACTTCTTTTCCAGATCTTCTCACTGTTCCACTCCTGTCTGTCCAGCTTCATCTGCTTATTTCGGTCTCCTTCAATCATGTATTCGATTTTACGGAATATCGATTCCATAAAAATTGTCTGAGGGCAGATCCACCCGCAGAAAATTCTTCCGAACGCAATCGTAAAAACAATAATAAAGATCAAAGAGGCAATAGCACCTAAAGTAAGGATAAAAAAGTCCTGTGGATAGAAAGGCTGTCCAAAAATGAAAAACTCTCTGTCTATTACATTAAACATCAGCAATGGGTTACCATTGATTTTGATGAACGGTAATGTAAAATAAATAATTAATAGTAAATAACTTACAATATTTCTATAGTTGGTGTACTTTCCTTTAGGTTTTCTTGGAAAGACCCATTTTCTTTTTCCGGATTGCTCCATTGTCCCTATAGAATCTCTGTAAGTCTCAGGGTCCAGAACCTGTCCCTGTCCGCCGCGTACTTCTATATCTTCTATGTCTGACATATATAATAGGTTTTAAAAAAGAAAAAACATAATTCGTTACTATTTTAATCTAATAACAAATTATGTTTTTTTCATATGTTTCTAATTTTTTAAATTATTCTTTTTCCCAATGCGCTTCAGTTCCTTGAGGAGCTGCTCCTCCCTGAGCCGGAGTCACTGGTGGTTGTTCCTGGTTGATGTGATATACATAAGCTGCAATCTTTTCAATCTCTGCACCTGAAACTTCTCCGTTTTTACCGAATGCTCTCATGGCAGGGTTAGTAGGAGAACCATTCCAGTCCATATGGAATACGTTTTTGAATAACGTTTTCTCAGGCTGGTTGATCCAGTAGTTATCAGTAAGGTTAGGTCCGATACCTCCACTACCGTCTTCTTTGTGACAAGATGCACAGTTTGTTTTGAATAATTCTTTACCTTCTGCAATGTTATCAGCTGAATACTTAGCTGTTTCAATGGTTACAGGAGGCTGAGATTTCTGATATTCTTCAATACTTGCCAACTGCTCTTTATATTCTTTTTCATATTCGCTTAACGGGTGAGCGAAGTCTGTGAAAGAGTAAGCTGCAATATATACAATACAAAAAGCGGTCCCAAAATAGAATAAACCTACCCACCATTTCGGTAATTGGTTATCCAGCTCCATGATTCCGTCGAAACCGTGGTCGATAAGGATATCTTTTTCTTCAGAAGCAGATTGCTTTTTGAATGCACTTTGGTACAATCTTTTGAAATAAGGAACTTTCTTTTCAGCTAAATAAGCTGCCTTTTCTTCAGGAGATAATTTCTTGAATTTGTTGTTTTCGATAAGGTCTCCGATAGCTCCATGAATGTAAGCCAGGATACCAGCGATCACAACAGTTCCCCAGAAGTAAGGTGAAGAAAGGAACGCGTAGCTCTGTACAAATAAATAATAAAAAACTATTAAAAGTCCGATTATTATTAAGATGTTTATAACAACAGGTGTTCTTTGTTTCATAAAAAATAGTTTAATTTTTTAAATTAAAATCGTCATCTTCATCATCCCCAAGAGGTGCCTCTTCTTCTTCTTTGTAATATTTTTTAGGTCTGCTAAAAACATAGATTACTAAAGCTATGAAGAACAGCATAAAGAAAATCAGAGCCAGTGTCTGGTAGAAGCCAGCATTTTCAGTATTGGATAATATATCTTTAAAGTTCTGAGGAATCATAGTATGAACTTTTTAATGTTTTTTAGTTATTACTTGCTGTTTTGATTTCAGTTGTCTTGATATCTGTACCTAATCTCTGAAGATAAGAAATAAGAGCTACAATTTCTTTTTTCTCTAGTTCTCCCTGAGGTCTCTTAGCATAAGCCTGCTTAAGGTCATTGGCTTCAGAGAAGATATCTTTCACAATTTTTGCCGATTGGTTGTTAGCCCATTTGTCTGCAGAATCGATTTCAGCCTTAGTATAAGGTACATCAAACACATTCTTCATCAGTTTCATTTTGTCCACCATCTTGGTTCTGTCTAAGTCAGTAGCAATTAACCAAGGGTAACGTGGCATGATAGAACCAGCAGAAGTAGATCTTGGATTATACATGTGTTTGTAGTGCCAAGAACTTGGGTTTTTACCACCTTCTCTATGTAAATCCGGTCCTGTTCTCTTAGAACCCCATAGGAATGGTCTGTCGTATACGAATTCTCCAGCTTTGGAGTATTGTCCATTTTTACCGTTGAATCTTGTAATCTCATCTCTGAACGGTCTGATCATCTGAGAGTGACAAGCGTTACATCCTTCACGGATATAGATATCTCTACCTTCAAGTTCCAGCGGTGAATAAGGCTTCACGGCAGAAATCGTAGGTACACTTTTCTTAAGAGATAGTGTAGGGATAATTTCAATTGAACTACCGATAGATATCGTGATGAAAGACAGGATACCTAATAATACCGGAGTTCTTTCCAGCCAAAGGTGAGTACCTTCTCCTTCTTTTCTGTTTTTACTGATGTTTGCCAACGCAGGAGCTTCAGCAGGAACTTCTTTCTGGAATGATCCTTTTCTTACTGTAGCAATTACGTTTACAATCATAAGGATAGATCCTGAGATATAGAATAGACCTCCTACAAATCTCATTTTGAAGTAAGGAATAATTGCAGTTACCGTATCCAGCCAGTTTTTCCATAATAATGTTCCGTCCGGGTTGAATTGCTTCCACATTAATCCTTGTGTAAATCCTGAAATATACATTGGAACTGCATAGAAGATAATTCCTAAAGTACCTAACCAGAAATGCCAGTTAGCTAATTTTACAGACCAAAGTTTTGTTCTCCACATAATTGGTACCAGGTAATAGATAACCCCGAATGCCATGAAACCATTCCATCCAAGAGCTCCTAAGTGTACGTGACCGATAACCCAGTCTGTAAAGTGACCAATTTTGTTGATGTTTTTAGTTGCCAAAAGCGGCCCTTCAAACGTTGCCATACCATAACATGTAACAGCTACTACGAAGAACTTAAGGATAGGATTTTCTCTTACCTTATCCCATGCTCCTCTTAGTGTAAGAAGACCATTTAACATACCTCCCCAGGATGGTGCAATAAGCATGATAGAGAAACCTGTTCCTACCGCCTGAGCCCAAGCCGGAAGAGCTGTATACTGAAGGTGGTGAGGACCAGCCCAGATATATACGAAAATTAATGACCAGAAGTGAATAATAGACAATTTATAAGAGAATACCGGTCTGTCTGCAGCCTTCGGAAGGAAGTAATACATTAAACCAAGAACCGGAGTCGTCAATACGAATGCAACCGCATTGTGTCCATACCACCACTGTACAATAGCATCTTTTACCCCTGCATATGCTGAATAAGATTTCCAGCCTGTGAAAGATAAAGGTACTTCAAGGTTGTTGAAGATGTGAAGCATTGCTACTGCAATCCAGGTACCGATGTAGAACCAGATGGCTACGTAAAGGTGTCTCACTCTTCTCTTTGAAATAGTCAGGAACATATTGATACCAAAAATGATCCATGAGAATGCGATCAATATATCGATCGGCCACTCGTGTTCAGCATATTCCTTAGAGGTATTGATCCCCATAAAGAAGGTAATGAACGTAGCAACGATCATAAACTGCCAGGTCCAGAAATGTAGCCAAGACAAGGTGTCACTGTACATTCTTGTTTTTAATAATCTTTGTAATGAGTAATAAATACCCGTGTAAACGATGTTACAAACGAATGCAAAGATTACGGTATTGGTGTGCAGCATTCTGATTCTACCAAAACCAAATGCACCATGAGTGTTTATTAATCCTTCAATATTACCCGATGCCAAACTTTTAATGGTTGTGTCATCTGTCCCGAAAAAGAATTCAGGTAATTCAGGGTAGAAAAGCATTAATGCCGCCGTAAGCCCGAACGTAAATCCAATGAGACCGAAAACTAAGGTCGCATAAAGGAACGCACGGACAATACTATTGTCATAACTAAACTTCTGTGTTTCCATATCAACTATTCACTATTTTTCTCAATTTTTATTATTTTCTCCTATTTCTTTTTCGTCTTTATTTTTGTTGCCGGTTTCATCTTTTTCTTCGACTTTTTCGTCATCAAAAAGAATTCTGACAGCCGGAGATTCATCATCTTCAAACTGTCCTTTTCGGGCATACACTATAAATACGACCAAGAAAATCGCAGCCAAAGAAACACTGCAGAGGATCATTAAATATAGAATATCCATTGGACAACAAAATTAACCTATTTTCGGGGTTCAAATTTAGTGAAAAATAATGACATTCATCACGAAATGCCGATTTCAGCTAATTTAAAATCAGTCTAAATAAGGGCTTTTACGCCTGTTTTTTGAAATATTTACGACCTAAAATCCAGGTTGAAACTGTAGTAAAGGTAACCACTGTGATCGAACTGATTGGCATAATGATTGCTGCGAAGAGCGGATGCATATGTCCTGTAACAGCGTAACTTAAACCAACAATATTGTATAGAAAACTGATTATAAATGTCATTTTCACAATCCTGATGGAACCCTTGCAAACATTCAGATAGTTGTCAAGAGTAACTACTTTATCTCCGTTCATAATGACATCAGAAGATGGGGTAAAACTGTTCGTATCATCAGCAATGGCGATTCCTACATTACTTTGTTTTAAGGCTCCTGCATCATTAAGCCCGTCTCCAAGCATTGCCACTTTTAAATGCTGATCCTGAAGGGATTTGATATAGTTCAGTTTGTCTTCCGGGCTTTGATTAAAGGCCATTCCTTTGTAATTCGGAATAAGCTCTTTAAGCTGGTTTTCTTCTGAAGAGTTGTCTCCGCTCAGGATAAATATTTTGTAGTGGGTAAGTTTAGTGAAAAGTTCTTTCAGTCTTGGACGATACTCGTTTTTAAAGATGAATTTACCCAGGTATTCTCCATTTTTACTGATATAAACGGCTGTTTCAAGATTTTTAGGTTCCTGGTTGTTATAACGGGCGGAACCAATTTTATAAAGGTTTCCTCTCACGCTGGCTTCATATCCTTTTCCTGAAATTTCAACAAACTTCTCTACAGGGAAATATTCATCGTTCACCTCTATGAATTCGTACAATGATTTTGAAAGCGGGTGGTTGGAATTTTTTAATAAAGTTTTGATATTCAAAGAGTCAAATTCGCTGATCTCAGATCCTTCGTATTTGATGTTTGATTTCTTTCTGTGTGTAATGGTTCCTGTTTTGTCAAAAACAATCGTATCAAGTTTCGCGATTTTTTCAATCGTTAAAGTATCTTTTACATAAAACTTATTTCGGCCTAAAATCCTCATAATGTGACCGAAAGTGAACGGTGCGGACAGTGCAAGTGCACAAGGACATGCAATGATCAGAATAGCTGAAATAACCTGAAACATTTTCTCCAAATCAATAAATGCCCAATAGATTCCGGCAGCCAGAGCAATACCTAAAATGATGAATGTGAAATATTTACTGATGCTGTTTGTCAATGTATCCAGCCCGGTTTCATGTTTTTTGAAAGCTTCTTTATTCCAAAGCTGAGTAAGGTAACTCTGGTCTACATCTTTAATAACTTCCAGCTCCAGAGATGACCCGATCTGCTTACCTCCGGCAAAGATTTTATCGCCCGGCTGTTTACTGATGCTTTCACTTTCTCCGGTAATAAAGCTGTTGTCGATATTTCCTTCTCCGTTAATAAGAATCGCATCTACCGGAATGATTTCCTGATTTCTAACTAAAATTCTGTCTCCTACTTTTACTGCGGAAAGAAGGATGTTTTCCTGTTTTCCCTCAAAGTCTACTTTCGTTACGGCAATTGGGTAGAACGATTTGTAGTCCCGGTCATAAGAAAGGGCACTGTACGTTCTTTTCTGAAAAATTTTCCCCATCAGCATGAAGAAAAGGAGGCCGCAAAGGGTATCAAAATATCCCGGACCGTAATCCGTTACCACTTCATAAATACTTCTTCCGAAAAGAACAAAAATTCCCAGTACAATAGGAACATCTATGTTGACGATTTTATTTTTTAATCCGTACCATGCAGATTTGTAATAGTCTGATGCTGAATAGAATACTACGGGGCATGCTAATAAGAACATCAATGTTCTGAAAAGACCCTTGTAATGTTCCATCCAATAATCTTCGCCTCCTACGTATTCGGGAAAGGCGAGAAACATACCGTTTCCGAAGGCAAAACCTGCAATAGCAAATTTTACCAGCAAGGATTTATCAAGGTGGTCTACGTTTTTTTCAGCCGTTTCAAGACTGATAACAGGTTTGTATCCCAGATTGGTTAAGAAATTAGCGAGTTCGCTCAATTTCAGATCATTATGGTTGAATGAAATCTGCAAAGTCTTCCTTGTGAAGTTAACCTGAGAATATTTGATATGTTTATTTAAGGTATGCAGACTTTCCAACAGCCAGATGCATGAGGAACAGTGTATTACAGGGATTTTGAAAGTAACGAGGCTGGTGTTTCCTTCAGAAAAATCAGTCACTTTTTCAAAGATTTCCGGTGTGTCCAGGTAATCAAACTGAGTAGAATTTTCATCATTCGGACGAATTCCTGCTCCTTTATTAAGCTCATAGAAATTGCTTAAATTATTTAAATTCAGAATTTCGTAAACGGACTTACATCCATTACAACAGAAAGTCTTTTCATCAAATAAAATTCTCTCTTTTTCTATACCTTGACCACAATGAAAACAGTTCTCGCTCACCCCATAAAATATTGAACTACAAAATTATAACAATTTTTTTTGTTTATCGTGTTAAAAAGTTCTATTTTTGTGATAAATATCATATAAAATGCCGCAGGAACAACAGATAGCAATTGAAGAGAGGTTCGCCAGAGTTTTTAATGATAAATCATTTAAAGAAAGACTTTCTAGCGCAGATTTTGAAAAATATATTAATGGCAAAAAGAAACTGAGTTTTCAGAAACATGAAACTATTTTCGAGGATGGGGAAACTCCAAAAGGAGTGTTTGTCCTGGAAAAAGGTGCTGCCAAACTTTCAAAATCAGGAGCTTTCGGGAAAGATCAGATTTTAAGATTTATCAAAGAAGGGGATATCATCGGCTATCGTTCTTTGCTTTGCGGGGAAAATTTCCAGGCCAAAGCAGAAGCAATGACAGATATTGAATGTGTTTTCTTACCTGCAGATATTTTCATGTATCTTCTGGAAGTAGATCCACAGTTGTCCTTCGTAATGCTTCAGAAAATTTCTTATGAATTAGGAGAATCTTCCAACACCATTACTTTCCTTGCACAGAAAACAGTAAGAGAAAGACTGGCAGAAATTCTGCTGCTTCTGGAACAGAAACTGGGCGTAGATCCTGAGGGTTTCATCAAAATCTCATTAACGAGAGAAGAAATTGCCAATATTATCGGTACTGCTACAGAAAGTGCCATCCGTCTGATCTCAGAATTCAAACAGGATAGTCTGATTGAAGTGGACGGAAGAAATATCAAGATCTTAAATCACGACAAACTCATGAAACTCGGTCACGTAGTTTTATAAATCATACAAAAACTTAAGTCGGCTCAAAGCCGACTTTTTAACTTTTAAAAATAGATAAATTATGTCTGTTCACTCTGAAATTAAAAAAGTTACGACTGAAACCTTGCGTAAAATGAAATTCGACAAGGAGAAAATAACAATGCTTACAGCCTATGATTTTACCACTGCCAAGATGGTAGATGCTGGTGGAGTAGATGCTATTTTAATTGGAGACTCTGCAGCGAATGTAATGGCTGGTTTTGAAACCACATTGCCTATTACGCTGGATCAAATGATCTATCATGCGCAAAGTGTGGTAAGAGGAACCGACAGAGCTTTGGTGGTAGCGGATTTACCTTTCGGAACTTATCAGAGTAATCCTGAAAAAGCATTGGAATCTGCGGTAAGAATGATGAAAGAAGGTGGAGCGCATGCTGTGAAAATTGAAGGTGGGAAAGAAATCTCCAAATCAATCAAAAAAATTATCAATGCCGGAATTCCGGTAATGGGACATTTGGGATTAACGCCACAGTCCATTTATAAATTTGGAACGTATAAAGTAAGAGCTAAAGAAGAAGCAGAGGCTGAAAAACTAATTGCTGATGCACAGCTTCTGGAAGAACTTGGCTGTTTTTCTATTGTGTTGGAAAAAATTCCTGCTGATTTAGCTAAGAAAGTAACTGAAAGCATCTCTATTCCAACCATCGGAATCGGTGCCGGTGCAGATTGCGACGGACAGGTTTTGGTGTATCATGATATGGTGGGAATGAACAAAGGTTTCAGCCCGAAATTCTTAAGAAGATATCTTGACCTTTACACAGAAATTACAGGAGCCGTTTCTCAATACGTGAAAGATGTGAAAAATGTAGAGTTTCCAAACGAAAACGAAAGCTATTAGTCCATGCAGAACCAACAATCTATTCAGGGAATATTATCTATTGCAGCTTTGATTTGTCTGGCTGTGGGATGGTTTAATTTATTTTCCCCGGAAATCAATCATTTGCTTTCAAGAAAAGTATTTTATGTTCTGATTGGAGCAAGCTTTTTTATTCAGGCTCCGTTACTTACCAATAAGAATTTTGTTTATGCCATGTATGCTGCAGCGGCTATCTGTGTATTCGGAGCGTTTATTCCGGAAGGCTCAAAACTTTCAGCTGTTAAAACGGTAGGCCTTCTGGCAGGGATTATCCTGTCATTATCCAACAGAAGAAGATAGACTGAAGAGGTATGAAGGAGCAGATTATATATGAAGACAATCATCTTCTGGTGATTAATAAAAAGGTGGGTCAGCTTGTACAGGGCGATAAGACCGGCGATGAATCACTATTAGAATCCATCAAGAACTTTATAAAAATAAGAGATGCTAAGCCGGGAAATGTTTTTCTCGGCTTGGTTCATCGTATAGACCGCCCAACTTCCGGGCTGGTGATCTATGCAAAAACATCCAAAGCGCTTTCCCGTTTGACGCAGATGGTGAAAAACCGCGAAGTGAAAAAAACATATTGGGCCGTTGTAGGAAAAGAAATGATCCCGCAAAGCCAGAGACTGGTGCATTATTTAAAGAAAAACGAAAAAAATAATAAGGCTATTGTCTTTCCGAAAGCTACTGAAGGGGCGAAAGAAGCTATTCTTACTTATCATGTGATCAAAACATTAGACAATTATTTGTTGTTGGAAATTGACCTTGAAACCGGAAGGCATCATCAGATCAGAGCACAGCTATCCAAGACCGGAGTTCCGATTAAGGGTGATCTGAAATATGGAGCACCGCGTTCCAATCCTGATGGAGGAATCAATCTTCATGCAAGAAAACTGGAGTTTATTCATCCCGTTACCAAAGAAAACATTGAAATCATAGCTCCTGTTCCGCAGAATGATGCGATCTGGAGAGCATGTGAGGAATAACTAAAGATTTTTAGTTAATCAAAGGAAAACATAAAAGTCCGTCTCAATTTTGAGACGGACTTTTTCTTTAATATCATTTCAGATTTTGCCCATTCTAAAAAAATGTCTAACTTCGTCTCAAACTTTAGGGGTGTCTGTTACCAACAGACTGAGACTTTACCCTTTGAACCTGATCTGGATCATACCAGCGTAGGGAAAAGTAGATGACTTTTGCTGTACATTCTATTGTACAATAATGGCCATTCCTAAAGTATATTTAATTTATTAGGAATGGAACTTATAATCAACCACACCCGAAAAACATTTGATGTACTTCCTGCCAACCTGGAAGCATTACTGGCTATTGAGCTGCCCGGAAAAAAGAAAGGTATTGCTGTAGCTGTCAACAATCGCATTATTCCCCTGTCTGTCTGGGCGGAAACCATCCTCAATAACAACGATTCAGTTTTAATCATTACTGCCACTCAGGGCGGTTAATTCTCATATTTAATACCAATACTTATGGCTCACTCCATTACATGTTCGCCATTTCCGAACTCAAAGAAAATCTATGTTGAAGGAAAATTACACCCTATCAATGTAGCCATGCGTGAAATACAGCTTAGCCCAACCAAACTGACCAATGGCGGCTTTGAACATAATGCTCCGGTAACCATTTATGACACTTCGGGGCCTTATACCGATGAAAATGCAGTCATTGACATTCAGAAAGGGCTTCCAAGAATCAGAGAACAATGGATTCTGGATAGAAATGATGTGAATATCTTAGACGGAATTACATCTGAATATGGAAAAGCACGTTTGGCGGATCCACGTCTTGACGAACTGAGGTTTTCTTATGATCATAAACCCAAAGTGGCAAAGGATGGCAAAGAACTGACCCAGCTTTACTATGCCAAACAGGGAATCATTACTCCGGAAATGGAATATGTGGCGATCCGGGAAAATCAAAGAATAGAACAGCTGGAATCAGTGTCTAAAGAAATGGCTTTTCAACATCCGGGACACAGTTTTGGAGCCAATACTCCCAAAAGTAAAATCACCCCGGAATTTGTAAGAGACGAAATTGCTGCCGGAAGAGCTATTATTCCCAATAACATCAACCATCCGGAAAGCGAGCCGATGATTATCGGGAGAAATTTCCTGGTAAAGATCAATGCGAATATCGGAAACAGTGCCATTTCATCCAGTATTGAAGAAGAAGTGGAAAAAGCAGTATGGGCCTGCCGATGGGGAGCAGATACTATTATGGACCTTTCAACCGGTAAAAATATTCACGAAACAAGAGAATGGATCATCAGAAACAGTCCGGTTCCGATTGGTACCGTTCCAATCTATCAGGCATTGGAAAAAGTAAAAGGTGTTCCTGAAGATCTTACATGGGAAATCTTCAGAGATACTTTGATTGAACAGGCTGAACAGGGAGTTTCTTATTTTACCATCCACGCAGGAGTTTTACTAAGATATATTCATCTGACAGCCAACAGAGTAACCGGAATTGTATCCAGAGGAGGATCGATTATGGCAAAATGGTGTTTATTCCATCATAAAGAAAGTTTTCTGTATACCCATTTTGAGGAGATCTGTGAAATTATGAAGAAATACGACGTGGCTTTCTCTCTGGGAGACGGTCTTCGTCCGGGATCTATTGCAGATGCCAATGATGCAGCGCAGTTTGCAGAACTGGAAACTTTAGGTGAACTCACTAAAATTGCCTGGAAGCACAATGTACAGGTAATGATTGAAGGACCTGGGCACGTACCAATGCATATGATCAAAGAAAATATGGATAAACAGCTGAAAGAATGTCATGAAGCTCCATTCTATACCTTAGGCCCTTTGACAACGGATATTGCACCGGGTTATGATCATATTACTTCAGGGATTGGGGCTGCCATGATCGGATGGTTTGGATGTGCGATGCTTTGCTATGTAACTCCAAAAGAACATTTGGGGCTTCCGAATAAAGATGATGTAAAAGTTGGGGTGATCACTTATAAACTGGCAGCCCACGCGGCAGATTTAGCAAAAGGACATCCTGGTGCACAATACAGAGATAATGCATTAAGTAAAGCAAGATTTGAATTCAGATGGGAGGATCAGTTCAATCTTTCATTAGATCCGGAGACGGCAAGAGCTTACCATGATGAAACACTTCCGGCAGAAGGTGCAAAAATTGCCCATTTCTGTTCTATGTGCGGACCAAAATTCTGTTCGATGAAAATCACTCAGGAAATCCGTGAATCTGCAGAAAAAGGGATGCTGGATAAATCACAGGAATTCATCGAAAAAGGGAAAGAAATTTATATATGATCCTCGTTATCACTCCTGAATTGATTGTTCCGAATGAAACTGATTGTATTAATCAGATGTTTCAGGAAGGTCTTTACCTGCTTCACATCCGTAAACCATGGATCAGTCGTAATGAAATGATTGGATTTATCACCCAAATTGATGACTCTTTTCACTCACAGCTTGTACTGCATACGCATTACGATCTTGGAAAGGAATATCAGATCTCAAGGTTTCATTTCAGGGAAATCGACCGGAAAGAAGAAGCATTTAAAACTTTCGCGGAAGAAAATATGATTTCAACTTCAGTGCACGATATCACAACCTACAATACTTTGGATAAAGTATGGGAATATGCTTTCATAAGTCCATTCTTTCCAAGTATCTCCAAAAAAGGATATGGATTGGATTCTACCATTAAAGAAGAAGTAAAACATCGGAACAATCCGGATGTCAAATTGATAGCCCTTGGAGGAATTAATCAAGATAATATTCATGAAGTTTTCGAATCAGATATCGATGGAGCAGCCCTATTGGGTGCGATCTGGGAAAGTGAAGAACCTTTAAAAGTATTCAGAAAATGCAGGAACGTCCTTATGTCATAAGCATTGCAGGCTTTGATCCCAGTGGTGGAGCAGGCTTATTATCAGATAGTAAAACTTTTGAACATTCAAAAGTAATGGGATTGGGAGTGTGTACGGCATTAACATTACAGACCGCTTCCAAGTGCTTAAGCCTGGAATGGCGTCCCATAGATGAAATAATTGAAGCCATTCAGGTGCTGATGGAAAACTATTCCGTTTCCGCCGTGAAAATTGGAATAGTGAAGGATGCTGAATTTCTGGGTAAGATTGTGGAAACAGTTCAAAAGAATAATTCTGAAGTGAAAATCGTTTGGGATCCTGTTCTGAAAAGCACTTCCGAATTCACTTTTTTTAATCTTGACACACTTCCTCAATTAAAAAATATCATTAATAAGCTCAGTTTAATAACTCCGAATTATAATGAATACAGTGTTTTAAAGGCAAATAATCTTTTACCGGATACCCGTCAATGTGCAGTGCTGATCAAAGGAGGGCATAGAGAAGATCATTTGGGAACGGATGTTTTAGTTGAAAACGAAAAAGAAATTTTTTTATTTCCAAACGAAGACAATACGGTATGTTTTCCCAAGCATGGTTCCGGCTGTGTTTTATCCTCAGCCATTACAGCAGAACTTGCGAAAGGGAAAAATATGGAAACGGCCTGTCGGAACGGGAAATTATACATCGAAAAATTTTTAAAAAGCAATTCCTCTTTATTGGGAACGCATTCATAGAAACATGGAAAAATTACAATACATATCACAAGGAAATACAATACAGGAGCAGGAACAGCATATCCGTAACGCTTTGGATAATGGAATCAAATGGGTACAGGTTCGATGGAAAAATGCGCCTGAAAATGAATTAATCAGTCTTTGCGAAATCTCAAAACAGCTTTGCTCAGCATATCAGTCGGTTTGTATCATCAATGACCATGTACAGATCGCTAAAGAAATAGATGCTGATGGAGTACATTTAGGATTGAGTGATAGCTCTGTTGAAGCCGCAAGACAGGTTCTGGGAGAAAGCAAAATTATTGGTGGGACAGCCAATACCCTTTCAGATGTGATCAGGAGAATCAAAGAATCGTGTGATTATGTTGGTTTGGGACCATTGAGATTTACCACAACGAAAGAAAAGTTAAGTCCTGTCCTTGGATTTGAAGGCTACCAAAATATCATTGACGGGTTAAAGGATAAATCAATAGAGATCCCTAAAATATTTGCTATCGGGAGCGTTAATCCTGAAGATATTTTACCGCTACAGGAAATCGGGATTTATGGAGTTGCTGTTTCCGGGATTATTACCAGGCAGCCCGGGATTATTAACGAATTAAAAAAAGTAATGATATGAACAATCAGAAATTAGAAATAGCAGGAAGAATTTTTGAATCAAGACTGTTTTTAGGAACAGGAAAATTCGGAAGTATGAGAGATATGGCGCAATCTGTCATGGCATCTGAAACCAATATGGTGACAATGGCGCTGAAAAGGATTGATGCCCAATCCAATGAAGATGATCTGCTTGACTCATTAAAAGAAACCCATGTTCATCTTCTGCCTAATACTTCCGGAGCCAGAACCGCTAAAGAAGCCGTATTGGCTGCTCAATTAGCCAGAGAAGCTCTGGAAACCAACTGGGTAAAACTGGAAATTCATCCCGATCCGAAATATTTACTGCCGGACCCCATTGAAACCTTATATGCCACTGAAGAATTAGCCAAACTTGGATTTGTGGTAATGCCTTACATTCATGCTGATCCTGTTTTGTGCAAACGTCTTGAAGACGCCGGAACAGCTGTCGTAATGCCTTTGGGTGCCCCTATTGGAACGAATAAAGGATTAAAAACACAGGATTTTCTTGAAATAATCATCAGCCAGAGCAACGTTCCTGTAGTGGTAGATGCCGGAATCGGGGCACCTTCAGATGCCGCAAAAGCAATGGAAATGGGAGCAGATGCCGTTTTGGTGAATACTGCCATTGCTGTAGCGAGAAATCCGTTGAATATGGCTGTTGCTTTTAAAGAAGGTGTCATTGCCGGAAGAAGAGCTTTTGAATCAGGGTTGGGAGCCATTTCAAGTCATGCTGAAGCTTCAAGTCCGCTGACTTCGTTTTTATTTGAATAATCAGGATTATGAAAAGCTTTAAAGATGTTTTTGAAAACTACCAGTGGGATGAGGTAAAGAATAAGCTTGAAAATGTAAGTCTGGCCGATGTAAGATACAGTCTTCAGAAGAAAAACAAAACGATTGATGATTTCCTTAATCTTCTGTCGCCAGCCGCTTCTCAGGAACTCGAAATGATGGCAGTGATGACGAGGGCACTTACCCAGAAACGTTTCGGAAAAACCATTCAGTTGTATGCACCACTGTATCTCAGCAATGAATGCCAGAATATCTGTACCTACTGCGGATTCAGTCTTGATAACAATCTGAAAAGGAAGACCCTTTCTGATATGGAGTTGATGATTGAAGCATCAGTCCTGAAATCAATGGGAGTAAACCATGTATTGCTGGTAAGTGGTGAAGCCAATAAAATAGTGGGAGTTCCTTACTTTCAGAATGCTGTACGTAAGTTAAAGCCACATTTTTCCAATATTTCCATCGAAGTTCAGCCTTTAATGGAAGATGAATACAAACTGCTTCATGAAGAAGGGGTACATTCCGTATTGGTCTATCAGGAAACCTATCATCAGGATGTTTACAGGGAGTATCATCCGAAAGGTAAAAAATCCAACTTCCATTTTCGCCTGGAAACTCCTGACAGGATAGGAAGAGCAGGAATTCATAAAATAGGGCTGGGAGTCCTGCTTGGGCTTGAAGATTGGAGAGTAGACAGCTTTTTCAATGCCTTACACATCGATTATCTTCAAAAACAGTACTGGAAAAGTAAGTTTTCTGTTTCCTTTCCAAGGCTCAGACCTGCTGAAGGAATTATTGAACCCAATTTTATCATGGAAGACAAAGATCTGCTTCAGCTGATCTGTGCTTACAGAATCTGGAATGAAGACCTTGAGATTTCCATTTCTACCAGAGAAAATGAAGTCTTCAGAAATAATATTGTCTCTCTGGGAGCAACTGCTATGAGTGCGGGTTCAAAAACAAATCCTGGTGGTTATGCAGTGGATAAAGAATCTTTAGAACAGTTTGAAACCAGCGACGAACGAAGTATGGAAGAGATTAAAACAATGATCAAAAAAGCAGGCTATGATCCTGTGATGAAAGACTGGGATTCTGTTTACAGTGGATTTTAAAATTTTAAAACCATTAAGGATTTTGAAGAGATGAAGTTGAATTAAGAAGAATCTAAGATTTTTAAGACAGCTTTTTCAAGCGAAGCTCAACTTAACTATTCTTAAAAGCTTAAAGGATCTTAATGGTTCAATGATAATTATGAAAGAAGATTATTTTTCACGGTATAGCCGGCAGATATTTATTGATGAGATTGGATTGGAAGGACAAAAGAAAATAAGGTCATCTAAAGTTCTTGTCATAGGAGCAGGAGGTTTGGGAAGTCCAATTATACAATATCTGGCCGCAGCAGGAGTAGGAACTTTAGGTGTTGCAGATTTTGATGAGGTTGAACTTCATAATCTGAACCGGCAGATCGTCCATACCGAAAACAGAGTGGGATTATCCAAAGTGAAAAGTGCTGAAACCTTTGTAAAAGAACTCAATCATCAGGTTACATTCATAGGAATTGAAGAAAAAATCAGTAATGATAATGCTGAAGAAACCCTTGCTCAATATGATATTATTATTGATGGTTCAGACAATTTTTCAACAAGATACCTGGTGAATGACACCTGTGTGCAATTACAAAAAACTCTGGTTTACGGAAGTATCTTAGGATTCTCAGGACAAGTTGCTGTGTTTAATCATAACGGAAGTAAAAACTTAAGAGATATTTTCCCAGAACCGCCCTTTGATGAAGATCTTCCGGATTGTGACAGCCTTGGTGTATTGGGTGCTCTCCCCGGAATGATAGGAAGTATGATGGCACTTCAGACCTTAAAAATCATAACAGATCTTCCGGTAAGTTTGAATCAGCTGACATTGGTAGACACACTGAGCTGGAGATTTCAGACGGTAGATTTCTGATGTAAATGTAAACACTAATGTCACAAATGTTTTCACAAATAACACCATTTTATTAGCAATACATATCAATAGGGGCGGGCTTTAGCCCGTCTTACGTGTATAAAACGATCCATTGGCGTTATCCAAAATTTATATAAAAAAACAGGTGATAATCATTTTTACCACCTGTTTTTATTTATCTATTATAAAGAAGAATTATTGTGCCTGCTGCATTACACCTCCGGTATCTTCTTTTTTGGTCTGGTTAAGGATATTCGGATCTTCTTTCGCCAATTTATTTCTCGTCGGAATTTTATAATTAATGGAAAGTCCGAAATTTCTTGTGTCGTATTTGCTGTAGATCATCACCGGATTTCCAGATGGCGGATTAGAACGTACCTGCATCACCTGTCCGTTGAAAATATCGTTTGCAAAAACAGAAAGTGTCAGACGGTTGTTCATAAACTTCTTCGTCAACGTAATATCAAACGAGTTGTTGAATGGTTTCTCTGCCGTGAAGTAAAAATATCCTGCCTTTGGAGTCAGATAGCTGTAATTCGCAGTAAGTTTGATGTCTTTAGGCAAAATAATCTGCGTCATGATATTGAAAATCCAGAACCCTTTATTGTTCAGATTATCAATTTCATGCTTCTGATATCCTGCATATAAATACATGAAGTTTATTTTATCCGGATTGAAATTAAATTTCATGATTTCACTCAAAGGCTTACTGAAAATCATAAAAGGAACCGGTAATCCCACATTGAAATTGTGAATTTTCATATTGGAAATATTCACCTGCTCATTGAAGAGTTTTCTTCCGTCTTTTCGGATGATCTGTGCTACCTGATTGCTTGCCGAGCTTACGCTATACCCGATAAACGCATAATCAAAAGCTGATATTTTCAATTCATAATTATCAAAAATAGTAGGCTGTAGATTCGGGTTACCATTTACTTCTGTACTAGGTCCCGAGAATGTTACGTTATTCGGGTTCAGGGCAGAAATACTTGGCAGACTGATTTTTCTGTTGTAATTCGCGGCAATATAAACCTGATTCATCATGTTATACTGTACACTTGCGTTCGGGAAAAATTTAAATTTATTGAAGGGAATTAAATTAGCCTCTACCAGTTTTGCATCTTTATCAAAATATCTTGTTACCCCGGAAATATCATAGTTTTCAGCACGGGAACCCAATGTAAAATCAAATTTTTTCAGTTTAGCCTGAAACTCTAAATACGTTGAAGCAGTCTGTCTCTGATATTCCAGATTGGTCAGTCCAAAACTTTCTGTATCATAATCCTGTCTTTCATACAATCCTCCAAAACTTACCTTTCCACCGTCAAGAAGCTTGATTGGCTGTGCGTAATCTACTTTAAAGTTGGCAATATTCATCACGGATTTATTATTCAGAATATCCTTTAATCCATTGGTAGGGCTATCAAGAGGTTCATTGGGATAAGCTAGAAATGTCCCATCCTGAAAGTAATTATCCTGAGAAAATTTGCTGTCTGATCTCGTATACCCAAACTGGAAATCCAGTTTTTGAGATTTGTCAGCAAAACGTTTCTGATAGGTTACAACCGCTTCCTGTCTCAAATTATTGGTATGGGCAACGTCAGAAGAAGTATAAAAAGCTTCTTGTAAATCTTTCGGGTTTCTCTTGAACGGTAAATCTCCATGCCCGTCACTTAAAGTATAGTTGTCATTATTATTGTGATAAATATCGTAGTTCAATAATAACCTGTCCTGTCCCAGATCAAAAGTTAATCCGGATTTTGCAAAATATCCGCGTGCGTATCTATCGGTATGGCTTGTTAGAAGCTCATCCTGCTGGCCATTCAGCATACTTTCACGGTAATTCTGCCCAACATTCAGCTGCCATCCGAAATATTTATTTCTTGCATTTAAATTAACAGAATTAGTCGTTCTGCTTCTGTATTGGTCATAATTTGTAAAAGAATAATTCCCTGAATACGTAGCGGTTAAATATTTATTTGCATTTTTGTTGGTGATGATATTCATGATGGCACCTCCGGAAGTTGCCGGAAACTCAGCACCTGGCTGGGTGATCACTTCAATTCTCTCTACGGAATTAGCCGGCATTCCCTCCAGGAAAGAGTTCAGTTCATTGGAAGTGATGTTCAGAGGTCTTCCGTTAAGATATACTTCCAGCATTTTTCCCTGATACATCATCCCGGCAATATCGGTAGATACAAGTCCTGGAAGTTTTTTAATTCCTTCCAGAACGTTTCCGTTATTCAGCTGAGGCTGCTCAGAAAAGTCAAAAATAGTACGGTCTGCTTTTTGTTCAACGGCTTTTTTAGTTTTGGTAATGACTACGCCTTCAATTTGTTTTTCCTGTGGTTTATTATTTTTTTCTTGTGAAAAAACAAAAACAGAGCTTAGTAAGGATAAAGCGAAAATTGTTTTTTTCATAATGTTTTACTGTTATCCGGTTAGACGCTGAAAAAGATAATTTGTTACGCTAAAATGTTGAAAATCGAAAATTTAGGCTAAATTTTTTTTATTTCGGAAATAATTATATCTTTGCCAGGTAATTATCAAGAATCTCTAGATGGGATAGCAACCTGCAAAAACAAGCAAGGTGCTGCAATCGATAAGCCGGATCTTCCGGAAAAAATGTTTATCATTCTATCATTACTCCCATCTTGAATTTTTGTTTTAAAGTTAAAATCAAATGTTTAAAGACAAGGGAAATCACATTCCATCAGTAATTTTTTATTCTTCAGATCATGAAGTGAGCCTTCATTACTCTGATATGTTCTCATGCCATTTCTACATGCGCATGTGTTGTTGCTTCTAGCCTTTTCTATTTCTAAAAAATAATACAAACATTTCGAATTCTATGGTAACCTTACAATTTAGGGCTACAGGATCTGTATTGCTTAAAAAACAAATTTCATTAACAAAAAAGTACACAACAAACATGCATAATTTCAAAAAAAGAATTTTTATTCCTTCTATCGTGCTTATTTCTTCATTTTATTACGCACAGACGGACACTTTACAATCGAAGAAAATAGAAGATGTAGTCATCCTTGGGTCCAGGGGTTCCGGAAGATCTTTGACCGATACTCCTGTTCCGGTGGACATCATTAATATATCTAAAATTTTAAAACAGAGCCCGACGAATAATATCAGCCAGGCTTTAAACTATATCGTACCTTCATTTTCATCTACATCACATACTGTAAATGACGGAACTGATTTTGTGGATCCGGCACTGTTGAGAGGGTTAGGACCGGATCAGGTTTTGGTATTACTCAATGGAAAAAGAAGATATCAGTCTTCACTGATTAATGTTACCCTTACACCGGGAAGAGGTTCTGTGGGAACCGACCTTAATGCTATTCCTGCTTTTGCATTGGAAAAAATAGAGGTTTTAAGGGATGGAGCTTCTGCCCAGTATGGCTCTGATGCTATTGCGGGAGTGATAAACCTGGGACTGAAAAAAAGGCTGGGACTTTCCGGACAGGTATTTTTAGGTGGATATGCTTCACCTGTTGCCAATAATTTCTCCGGAGGGGTAGACGGACAGACTGTTTCTGTAGACCTTAATTATGGTGCTAAAATAGGGAAATCCGGATTTTTTAACATTACAGGTTCTGCGCAATACCGTGATCCTTATTCCAGAGCTGGAGTCAGGGAAGGAGATATTTTCAACGCCTATAATGCCATTAATTACCGGGCATTACAGGATGGAGTGAATATTGACGGGCTCTATAAAAATATTACCAATACTTCCAATACTCAGCAAATCATCAATACCATTAAACAGTATGCGACTAAGGTTGGATATTTTGCACCTGATTTTCAATCTCAGATTTCCGGGGCAAACAGCATTTCTGAACTTCAAAAAGTATTGGGTAAAGATTTTACCTCTGAGGAGCTTAATTACAGAGGATTGGAGAGAAAAGATTTCAGTTTGAGAGCCGGGCAGTCTAAACTACAGTCCGGACAGCTCTTCTTCAACTCTGAAATTCCTGTGAATGACGAATGGAAGGTTTATTCATTTGGTGGCTACAGCTACCGTCTTGGAAATGCAGGAGGATTTTACAGACTTCCGAACAATGAAAGGAATATTAATGGAGTTACTCCCAACGGATATCTGCCTCAGATTGAAGCCTCTGTAAATGATTATTCCCTTGCTGCCGGAATTAAAGGAAAATGGGATGGCTGGAATGTGGATTTCAGTAACACATTCGGGAAAAATGTTTTCGGTTTTGGTGTTGTCAATACTTTTAATGCATCACTTACAGATAGTTCTCCAAGAACTTTTGATGCCGGAGGATCTGAATTCTCACAAAATACTGTCAACCTTGATTTCTCTAAGAAATATGATGTTCTGAAAGGGTTGAACATTGCGTTTGGTGGTGAATACCGGCATGAAAATTATAAAGTAAATGCAGGAAAGGAAAACTCTTATGCTTCCTACGACATCTATGGCCGGGTAGTAACAGCCAAAACCCCTGAAAATGAAAAAGTAACCGATTTTTTTGGAAGTGTAAGACCCGCAGGAGCTCAGGTTTTCCCTGGCTTCAGTCCTGAAAATGCAGTTTCCGGAAACAGAAACAGTATTGCAACTTATGCTGATGCAGAACTGGAAATTACCGATAGATGGTTATTGGAAGGAGCTGTACGGTATGAGAATTATTCAGATTTCGGATATACATTCAATTATAAGGTGGCAACCAATGTAAAACTGGCTTCCAATCTCAACTGGAGAGGAGCTGTTTCTACTGGGTTCAGAGCGCCTTCATTAGCACAAATCTATTACAGTTCTACCTCTACGCTGATTCAGCAGGGAAAGACAACACAGGTAGGTACTTTCAGAAATAATTCTGAGGCTGCACAGGCATTGGGTATTCCAAAATTAAAACAGGAAACCTCACAATCCTACAGCACAGGAATTACCTGGAAGATTCCGGCATTAAGCCTTACTTTCACAGCGGATGCTTATTTAATAAAGATTAAAGACAGAGCCGTACTGACCGATCTCTTCTATCGCCCTGATGGTAATTTTACTCCTGGCTCGGATCAGGCCGTTCTACAGGATGCTTTTGATCTTGCCAGAGCCAGCGCTGCCAACTTTTTTGCCAATGCAGTAGATTCTCAGACAAAAGGGTTGGATATCACCATTTCCCAGAACTCAAAAATCTCATCCGGAATTTCCCTGGAGAATAATCTGGGAATCAATTTTAATCAGACTAAAAGAATCGGGGATATCCACGCTTCTCCTAAATTGGTAAGTCAGATCAATAATTATTTCTCAGAACCGAACAGAATCTATTTTGAAGAAGCTGTACCCCGTGTAAAAGCTACATTGGGCAATACGGTAAGAGTTTCCGGCTTTACTTTCGTACTGCGTAATTCTTTCTTTGGTAAAGTGACCGATGCAGATGTTGTGGATGCTAACTTTGATGGTGTAACAGGAAGTACAGAGCATTTCGTCCTTAACCGCCGCGTGATAACAGACCTGTCAGTAGGGTATAATTTTAATAAAAATATTTCAGCAACTGTAGGAAGTAATAATATCTTTAATATTTTGCCTTCTAAAAGCCCTGCAATAAGCTCGTTAACGGCTGATAACCAGTTTGTGTATTCCAGACAGGTTTCCCAGTACGGTATAGGCGGAAGGTTCTTGTTTGCAAGAATTGAATTCAGCTTCTAATATCAAGACTGACGTTTTGATTAAAAAAAGACAGAGGCTCAATCTCTGTCTTTTTATTTATTTCAGTGAAGAAAATTCAATGAATTCATATTCTGCGGAAGAGGTAAAAAGTTGTCTTAATACTGCCGCATGTCCATTTCCTGCAATCACAAGAATTCTGTCTTCATCGTTGTGAGGAATGTTTTGAATATTGCGGAACATTCTCAGGTTTCTGCTGTACCAGTAAAGAGCGAGCATATCGGCGCCGTCATATTCTCTTAGTTTAAAGTCACCGCTAAGATAAGCCCCGTATCCGTACTGATGGCTTTCTTTGGAATTCATATAAGTAAAAGTGTCCAGAAGAGATTTAAAATTTTTAGGCTCAGAACTCTTGTAGAAGGCAATAAACTGTTGGGAGATCGGGTCATCACTTCTGAAATCATAATCCTTGCTGAGGTTTTTAAAAAATGCAAAATCAGTTTTCCCAAAATGTTTTTCAAGGTCATCCAGAATAGATTCTGCGTCAATGCTGAACAATTCGTTTATTTTGAGTTCACTGGCTATTCTCATAGCAAGCTGATAACGCTCATCTCTTTTGTCACGGTGTTTGCCTTCGCTGTATTCCTTCAGCTTTTGATTGGCATTCCAGCCCGGCCAGGCCTCAATTGCAATCTTTGTCGGCTTAAATCTTTTGATATATTCTACCAGTTCTGTGACTTCTTTTGCTGTTTTGGGAGAAAGTACATCTACCTGATCTTCTTTATTGGTTTTATGGGCATCCAGATTTGGATAATCAAAATGAAAGGAGCCTACCACCAAAACTTTCGTCTTTGGATTTTTAAAATAATCTGAAGGCATTTTTTGAGCGAATACTGATGTAGAAAGGCATACAAGAAAAATATAAAGAAAGGTTTTCATGAGTTTATTTTTTTAAATTACTGTTACATTATTATTGTGCACGGTTTTTCTCTTCGAAATTCACCGCTCTGTTATTGGATTTGATTTTCTGGTTCCCCCAATTATAGGTAACGCTGAGTGTCATTCTTCGGGCATCCCAATAGTTGTTGAATGACTGTGTATTATCTGTAAAATACATATCTCCCTTATATCCGGACTGCTTAAAAATATCACTCACCGAAAGGTTAACCTGGAGTGCTTTTTCCACAAAGCTCATCTTTATTCCGGCGTCAAGACTTGCTCTGTTCCTTACAGCGGTGTATCCGTCACGGGAAGGAAGATTATGCCAGTAGTTGACAAATAGCATGAACGTTTTAGCTTTATTCAGCTGGAATGTATTATTGAGGGAATAATAAAACGATTGTCCGTTTTTAGGAACCAGATTGAACCTTGTAATCTGAGTCTCATTATAACTGAACGAAGTTGAAATATTACTTTCCCAGATTTTAAAGAAAGTATCAGTGTAATTCAGATTGATCCCGTAATTATCCTGATTATAGTAATTCTCGAATGTACTAACGAGGTTAGTCCCGGTCAGGAATGTGATCTGGTCAAAGTTATTTGTTGTTCTCTGGTAGTAAAGATTGGCCGAAAACTTACTTTTAAACATATAGTTAAGTTCTATATTATGATTAAAAGAGGGCTGCAGGCTTGGGTTCCCTGAATAATACGTGTTCGGATTGGAATACCATCGGAACGGATCCAAAGCCCGGAAATAGGGGCGGTTGATTCTTCGGGAATAATTGATACTGAACTGATTATCCTGATTGGCTTTATAAGAAAGATAGGCCGTAGGGAAGAATTTACCGTAATTATTCTCAGATTTTGCCTGTGTAGAAGGAGAGAAACCGCTGGATTGTGAATATTCATAACGGATTCCTGCTTTCACAGACCATTTTTCGCCAAGATCTTTACTGACGCTGATATAAGCGGCATAATTTTTTTCATTATAATCAAAAAGATTGCTTTTTGCAGGGTCTATGGTGTAATTTCCATTGATAAAATTAAAATATCCGATGTCAGAATTATTGGAAAACTGACTGTATTTTGCTCCGGTTTCCAACTGTATTTTTTTGAAATTTAAAGATAAATCTGCCTGCCCCGAATAGATCTTATAATCTACTGAAGAAAGATTTTTTACGATCTGTGTTGAGTTGTTAGCGACATTTCTTGTGGTAAAATTTACCTCTGTATCGGGCAGATTTCCATAATAATTAGCACCTATGCTTAGCTTATGTTCCCCAAATTTCTGATCAAAATATAAATTAAGCATCTGTGAAGTAAATGAAGAACGGTGCTTTGAATCTGTGTCTGTTTGCAAAGTAGGAGTGGTCCCGGTAAAGTAATGTTGTTTTGAATTGATATCCATATTGGAATGTCCTTTCGAAATATCATATACCAGTCCGATATTGGAATTTTTAGAAAGGGAATAATCAAAACTAGCGTTTAATCCTATTCCGTCATTCATATCCCTTCTTTCGTCCCTGCTTACAGAAGAGCTTTGCCCGGTAATTTTATAATTTTCCACTGATCTTTTATCTCCGTCATAACCCTGAAGCTTGATAGATGCTTTCACTTTTTCATTATGATAGTTTACTCCTGCTACTGTGCTGAATGCTGCATAAGTCTTTTGGGTATAATTCGTGGTCAGGTAGCCGCTCCATCCAGGATTTTGATTTTTTTTAAGAACAATATTGATTATCCCGCTGTTTCCCTGAGCTTCGTATTTGGCAGGAGGAGTGGTGATTACTTCAACTTTCAATATGTTTTCCGAACGAAGGTTTCGAAGGTAGTTAATCAACTCAGATCCGGAAAGATTCAGCATCCGGTCATTGACCATTACAGAGACTCCATTTTTCCCTGCTATGGAAAGCAGCCCTTTATTTTCATCTACCTGCAGTAAAGGTGTACCAGCCAAAACTTCAGTGCCTGAACTTCCCTGTGAAAGCATAGAGTTCTGAACATTGTAAACAAGACGATCCACTTTACGCTCTACCAGGACCTTTTTACCATTCACCATAACCGCTTCTATTTTGTTGACATTGGCGGTGTCTTTGGTTTGTGCTGCTGAAAAAGAATAAATCAGGGTGGCTATAAATACAATGTGTTTTTCCATATTATAAAAGACAGATTGAATGATATTTATATTACATTTCTCTGACAAAAGTACCGGAAGAGGTTCTATGAGAAAACAGCATTTAGATGAAGAAGACAATTATTCATGTCAAAAAAGTTTCGTCGGAAAAAAACAGGTTTTTGTCGAAAACAATTAATGAATTATGCCTTTAGAGATTTATATTTGATTATGAATAAAAAACAAATTATCTGGCTTCAAATTATTTACTGGAGTTTCAATTTCATAGGAACTGTCATTACTCCTAATTTTTTTGTTCCGGAAACTAACCGTCGGGAAGTACACATTCTGAGGGTTACTTTTTTTATTGTAAAAATTGTGACATTTTATATATCGTATTTCTTTATTTTCCCAAAAGTTTTTAAACTTGAGAAACTGTATTCGGCAGTTTTTGTTTTTATGCTGACCCTGTTATGTTTTGCCAGTATGAGATACGCTTTGGAAGAAATGATTCTGCCTTCTACTCTTGGCTTCCGGAATTATGATGAAAATACAGGACTTCTCTACTATCTTTTTGATAATATATACAATAGCTCGCTGACTACTTTCATTGCCGGTATTCTATGGATTCTGGAAAAATATGGAGTGGCTGAAAATGATAAAAAGCAGCTTCTGATCGAAAAGAAACAGGCTGAACTTCAGGCTCTGAAAACCCAGATCAACCCTCATTTTATTTTTAATTCATTAAATAATATCTACTCGCTTGTCTATCAGAAATCGGATAAGGCGCTTCCGGCTATTGAAGAACTGGGGCAGCTGCTGAGGTACAGCACGAAAGACCTTGAAAAAGATTCCATTTCGCTTGATAAAGAAATCGGATATATTGATAGTCTTATTGCGCTGGAGAAACTCAGGATCAGAAATCCCGAACTGTTAATCATAGAGAAAAATATTCAGCATCCTCACCTTAAAATTTCTCCGATGCTGTTGGTTCCTTTCGTGGAAAATGCCTTCAAACATGGGGATTTTCGTGATAAAGGTTTTGAAATGAAAATCTCAGATCATCATAAAGTTCTGCATTTTTATCTTTTAAATTTTAAAACACAGAAAATGAAAGATACTGTTTCAGGAATAGGAATTCAGAATGTGAAAAAAAGACTGGGAATTCTGTATCCCAAACACCAGCTTGAGATCAAAGATTCGGAAACGGAATTTATTGTAGATTTAAAAATTGATTTAAGGGATGAATAAGTTAAAATGCATTATCGTAGATGATGAGCCGCTGGCCATCTCACTTCTTGAACATTATGTGGAAAAAATTCCTTTTCTTGAACTGGTTTTTTCTACAGAAAATCCGATTCACGCCCTTGAATATCTTCAGAAAAATGATTCAGATCTTATCTTTCTGGATATTCAGATGCCTGAGCTTACGGGAATCAATTTTATGAAAATTGTAGGAACTAATCAGAAATATATTTTAACAACAGCCTATTCTGAATATGCATTGGAAGGCTATGAGCATAATGTGGTGGATTACCTTCTGAAACCTGTTTCTTTTGAAAGATTTCAAAAAAGTGTTTTAAAGGCTCAGGAGCGTTTTTCTTTTCCACAGGAAGAAAATACCCATTTCTTTGTAAAGTCTTCGGGACAAAAACATCGCATAGGCTTTCACGAGATTCTTTACGTTGAAAGTATCAAGGACTATGTCAATATCCGGACAGAAAATGATGAGTTTATCGTTCTGGATACTCTTAAATCAATGGAAAACCAGCTTCCTGAAAAATTTGTAAGAATTCATAAATCTTTCATTGTCAATCTGGATAAAGTGAAAAGTATCGGGGCTAAAAAAGTGATTCTTCCTGAATATGAGATTCCTATTGGAGAAAGCTATAGAGCAGGTCTTCTTGATAGAATATCATAATAATCATATGAGAGCTAAACCTTACAGGTTTCTAAAACCTGTAAGGTTTGGAATAATGTACCACAAAGTTCGGCAAAGGAAAATTTAAAGACTTTTAAAATAAAAAGACGGCTTCAACTGAAGCCGTCTTATATTAATTAATCTAACAATTAATCTTATTTTTCCTGTTGTTTGATCAGGTTCAGAGCAGAACCCGCCTTAAACCAATCAATTTGCTGATCGTTGTAAGTGTGGTTTGCCATGATGATATCTTTAGTTCCGTCTGTATGGATGAACTCTAAAGTAAGTTGTTTTCCCGGAGCGAACTGATCAAGATCTAAGAAATTAACAACATCGTCTTCAAGAATCTTGTCATAATCTGCCTCATTAGCGAAAGTAATTCCAAGCATTCCTTGTTTTTTAAGGTTGGTTTCGTGGATTCTCGCGAATGATTTTACCAATACAGCTTTCACTCCTAAATGTCTCGGTTCCATGGCAGCATGCTCTCTTGAAGAACCTTCACCATAGTTCTGGTCTCCTACAACGATTGTCGGGATACCTGCCGCTTTATAAGCTCTTTGTACAGCCGGAACCTCACCGTATTCACCAGTTAATTCACTTTTAACTTTATTGGTTTCCATGTTGTAAGCATTCACCGCTCCAATCAACATGTTGTTTGAAATATTATCCAGGTGACCTCTGTATTTCAGCCATGGTCCAGCCATAGAAATGTGGTCGGTAGTACATTTTCCGAAAGCTTTGATCAGTACTCTTGCTCCTGTAATGTTTTTACCGTCCCATGCCGGAAATTCTTCCAATAACTGAAGTCTGTCTGAAGTTGGGCTTACATTCACAACAACTTTAGAACCGTCCTCTGATGGAGCCTGGTAACCGTTGTCGTCTACAGCAAATCCTTTTGAAGGAAGTTCGAAACCTTTAGGCTCGTTAAGTTTTACCTGTTCACCTGCTTCGTTAGTTAATGTATCCGTAATCGGGTTGAAATCCAATCTTCCTGAGATCGCTACAGCAGCTACCATTTCAGGAGAAGCTACAAATGCATGGGTATTTGGGTTACCGTCAGCTCTTTTCGCAAAGTTTCTGTTGAAAGAGTGGATAATAGAGTTTTTCTCTCCTTTTTCCGCACCTTCTCTGTCCCATTGTCCGATACATGGTCCACAGGCATTGGTAAAGATTCTTGCGTTTTCAAATTTTCTGAAAGAATCCAGGAATCCGTCTCTTTCTGCTGTGAATTTTACCTGTTCAGAACCTGGATTGATTCCCAGGATAGCTTTAGGTTTAACGCCTTTTGATACGGCATCTTCTACAATGGAAGCCGCTCTTGATAAATCTTCATAAGAAGAGTTGGTACAAGAACCGATAAGCGCCCACTCAACTTCTAATGGCCATCCGTTGGCTTCAGCTTTAGCTCTGAATTCAGCAACAGGAGTCGCTAAGTCCGGAGTGAAAGGTCCGTTTAAGTGAGGAGTCAGTTCAGAAAGGTTGATTTCTATTAATTGATCAAAATATTGTTCAGGGTTAGCATATACTTCAGCATCCCCCGTTAAGTGTTCAGCAATTTTATCAGCGGCATCTACTACGTCCTGTCTTCCTGTAGCGGAAAGATATCTTCTCATAGAATCATCATATCCGAAAGTAGAAGTGGTAGCCCCGATTTCAGCACCCATGTTACAGATCGTACCTTTACCGGTTGCGGAAAGAGATTCTGCACCTTCACCGAAATATTCCACGATACATCCTGTACCTCCTTTTACGGTAAGAATTCCGGCAACTTTTAAGATCACATCTTTTGCAGAAGTCCATCCGTTCATTTTACCGGTTAATTTTACTCCGATAAGTTTAGGCATTTTAAGTTCCCAGGCCATTCCTGCCATTACGTCTACCGCATCAGCACCTCCTACACCAATGGCAACCATTCCCAGTCCGCCGGCGTTTACCGTATGCGAGTCAGTACCAATCATCATTCCTCCGGGAAATGCATAGTTTTCCAGGACAACCTGGTGAATAATACCTGCTCCCGGTTTCCAGAATCCGATTCCGTATTTATCACATACAGAGCTTAAGAAGTTGAATACCTCGGAGTTTTTGTTGATCCCTTCCTGTAAGTCTTTATCAGCACCTACTTTAGCCTGGATAAGGTGATCCGCGTGAGCAGTAGAAGGAACAGCCACTTTAGCTTTTCCTGCCTGCATAAACTGTAAAAGTGCCATCTGTGCGGTAGCATCCTGCATCGCTACTCTGTCCGGTGCAAAGTCCACATAAGAGTTTCCTCTTTCATAAGCTTGTGTAGCATTTCCTTCCCAAAGGTGGGTGTAAAGGATTTTTTCTGAAAGGGTAAGAGGTTTTCCCACAATTTGTCTTGCTGCTGCAATTCTTTCAGGGTAACGTTCGTACACCTTTTTGATCATATCAATATCAAAAGTCATATCGTATTTTAGTTTTGTTCTTGTTCCGTTAATGCTTCTTTTCCCTGTGTTGAAAAAGAAAATCACTTATCTATGCATCAAAAAACGTTCCTATAATCCATAAACAGGGCATTTTTGATTCTGAAATCAATAGATTTTATAACTTTCAATTTAAGAAAAATTAGAATTTATTTTCCAGCTTTTATCGAAAAAAAAACGTAACTATCATAAAATAGAAACGTTCTAAACAAAAAATTGGAAGATTTTAAATCCTTAAGGATTAAAATCTTCCAATAATATAGTTATTCAATAGTCTTGCGACTTATTATCAATCTCTTAGTGAGCGCTTGTACTTGTTAATTCTTTAATAGAAGGAACAAATGTAGTAAGGTCAATTCCCTCAACAGCAGTTTTATACTCATCGATGCTAGGAATTCTTCCGATGATTGCGGAAAGAACAACAACCGGAGTTGAAGCAAGCAGGGATTCTCCTTTTTTACGTTCAGAATCTTCAACTACTCTTCCCTGGAAAAGACGGGTAGAAGTTGCTAAAACAGTATCTCCTTTAGCTGCTTTTTCCTGGTTACCCATACAAAGGTTACATCCCGGGCGCTCAAGGTACATTACGTTTTTGTACTCTGTACGTGCTTCTCCTTTTGGAGCGTTGTCATCAAATTCAAAACCGGAATATTTTTCCAGTAATTCCCAGTCTCCTTCAGCTTTTAATTCATCAATGATATTATATGTAGGAGCTGCCACTACAAGCGGAGCATTGAATTCTACTTTTCCTTGTTGCTTTTCAAGGTTTCTCAACATCTGGGAAACGATCTTAAGGTCTCCTTTGTGAACCATACAGGATCCTACGAAACCAAGGTCTACTTTTTTCTCACCTCCATAGTATGAAAGGTCTCTGATGGTATCGTGAGTATATCTTTTAGATACATCGTCATTGTTTACGTCCGGGTCAGCAATCATTGGTTCAACAATTACATCAAGGTCTACAACAACTTCAGCATAATATTTAGCGTTTGCATCAGGAGTCAAAGCAGGTTTTTCACCTGATCTGATTTCTGCAATTCTCTTATTTGCTTTGTCAATTAATCCCTGAAGAACTTTGTTGTGATTATCCATACCCTTGTCGATCATGATCTGGATTCTGCCTTTTGCAATTTCCAGTGATTCGATCAAAGTATTATCTTCAGAAATGTTGATAGAAGCTTTTGCCTTCATTTCAGCAGTCCAGTCTGTAAAGGTAAATGCCTGGTCAGCAGGAAGTGTTCCGATATGAACCTCAATGATTCTACCCTGGAATACATTTTCTCCTCCAAACTGCTTTAACATCTGAGCCTGCGTTGCATGAACCACATCACGGAAATCCATGTGAGGCTTCATTTCACCTTTGAAAGTTACTTTTACAGATTCAGGAATCGGCATGGATGCTTCACCGGTAGCCAATGCAAGCGCTACAGTTCCTGAGTCAGCTCCAAAAGCAACTCCTTTAGACATTCTGGTGTGAGAGTCACCACCAATAATGATAGCCCACTCGTCTACAGTGATATCGTTAAGAACTTTGTGGATAACGTCAGTCATGGCGTGGTATTCACCTTTCGGGTCACGGGCTGTAATCAGTCCGAACTCGTTCATGAATTTCATCAGCTTAGGAATGTTAGCCTGAGCTTTTTTATCCCAAACAGAAGCCGTGTGGCATCCGGACTGGTAAGCACCATCTACGATTGGAGAAATCACAGTTGCTGCCATTGATTCTAATTCCTGAGCGGTCATCAAACCTGTTGTATCCTGAGATCCAACAATATTAACCTGTACACGAACGTCAGAACCGGCGTGTAATACTTTTCCCGGAGTAGTTCCAACAGCATTTCTGTTGAAAATCTTCTCTACAGCTGTAAGTCCTTGTCCTTCATGAGAGATTTCTTTTGACGGAGCAAAAACTGTTGGCGCTTCAATACCTAAAAGCTGAGCAGCAAATGTCTGTAGTTTTTTACCAAATACGACCGCGTAAGATCCTCCTGCTCTGATGAATTCCATCTTTTGCGGAGTGAAAGATTTGGTAAGGTCAATCAGTTCTTTATCGCCGTTATATAATTTCTTTTCTTTTGTATTAATCGTTAAAACAGTTCCTGTTGCTACTGAGTAAGCTTCTTCAAGAACAATGTCACCGTTTTCATTACGAACCGGGTTTCCGTTCTCATCTACTTTTTTTACCCAGTTTTTAAGGTCAATACCAATACCTCCGGTAACGTCTACTGTGGTAAGGAAGATCGGAGAAATACCGTTTGTACCTCCTACAATAGGAGCAATGTTGACGAATGGTACGTATGGGCTTGCCTGTTTTCCTGTCCAAAGAGCAACGTTGTTTACTCCGGACATTCTGGATGATCCTACGCCCATTGTTCCTTTTTCAGCAATAAGCATAACGCTTGCATCAGGATGCTTTGCCTGTAAAGCTTTGATTTCTTCCTGAGCTTCAGGAGTGATCATACATTTACCGTGAAGTTCACGGTCTGATCTTGAGTGAGCCTGATTACCCGGAGAAAGTAAATCTGTAGAAATATCTCCTTCACCAGCAATATAAGTAACTACTTTAATTTCTTCAGCAACTTCAGGAAGTTTAGTGAAGAATTCAGCTTTTGCGTAGCTTTCAAGGATTTCTTTTGCAATTTCGTTACCGCTGTTGAATGCTTCTTTCAGACGGTTCGTATCTGCTTCGTAAAGGAAAACCTGAGTTTTAAGAACGTTGGCAGCTTCTTTAGCAATAGCTGCATCATTACCTAAAGCAAGGTCCAGCAGCACCTCAATAGAAGGTCCGCCTTTCATATGAGACAATAATTCAAAGGCAAATGCCGGGGAAATTTCTTCTACTACGGATTCACCCAGAATAATTTCTTTTAAAAATTTTGCTTTTACTCCCGCTGCACTCGTAGTTCCGGGTAGTGTGTTATAAATGAAAAATTTAAGAGAGTCCGGTCGGTCAGCATTATCTGAATCTTTAATTTGTGCAATGATTTCGCTTAGTAATTCAGCACCATCAATTGGCTTTGGATGAAGCCCCTGGGTTTTTCTTTCTTCAATCTCTTTGATGTAATCCTTATAAATACTCATAATAGAAGGTCTTTCAAAATTAAAGCTAGGTCAGCTTTTTCTTTACCGGTGTGTATAAATACAATTAATGACATTTTGAGTTCTCGCATTTTGATGCAACATTAACCGAATAAAGTCAGCATAATCCACACTTTTTCAAAAGTTTTTTAAAATTATCAAACATTTCAAAATGTCCCCAAAATTACGAAATTTTACAATTTTATAAGAATGAAATTATTTAGATTCTTTATAAATATGAATTTTATAATATCTATTTTTGGTCGTATTTTTGTAATCAAATGGAGAATATGAAAAATATCCTGAATATTTTATGTGTTTTTATTTCGATTTTCGTTTTCTCGCAGACCAAATCTGTGAAGAAAATTCCTGTGAAAAAAGGAACAAAAAGCACGGTTAAAAAAGCAGCTTCAGCCAGCAAACCTAATGCTGATCTGGTAGTGATCAATAAAGATCTTCCTGTTTTGATTCCTAAGAAAAAAGGAGATCAGTTCGGGTATGTCAATCAGAACGGGAAATTTATTATTCAGCCGGAATATCATATTGCCGTATTTTTTTATGAAGACTGTAATCTTCTGAATTCACCCAATGAAAAAGTGAGAAAATTTGGAACAAAAGATTATGCTACGGTGGAGAAAAATATGATTTCTTACCGTATAGATCAGTCTGGGAAGAGAGTCTATCAGTTCAAAGATACCGATTTTGGAAAATGTAAATTTGAAGAATATAAACAACAGCTATTCCAGGCGTATATCCTCAATGGTTTTTATGGAATCATTGAAAAATCAAAATTTGTGAATGCGGCCGACTACAGACAATATCAGATCTATCCTCAATATCAGTATCTTTTTATTCTTGAGGGGGATGATGTTGCGAATCCGATGATTGTTGCCTCCAATAATGATAAATTCGGAATTATTGATGTTAACAATAACGTGATTATTCCGTTTGAATATTCCAATATTAAAAGAAATTTCAGCTGGAAACTGGGTAAAATGTTTGAAGTGACAAAAGACGGCTCAAATTACTATTATATCGATGCCAACAACAAAACTTACTAGAGAATGATAAATGATGAATGATTCATTTGATAACTCCTATTTTTCGTAGTATTTTTCAATTACGTAACCCGCAACCTAACAACCCACATCTCGCACCTCGCAACCCACTATCCCGCATCTCGAAACCCGAATTTCAATTCATATATTTTTTGTAATTTTGCCACTGAAATAAAGGGGTGCTTTAACAGGCTGAGATTATACCCAATGAACCTGGAACAGGTAATGCTGTTTAGGGAATTGAAAATGTATCAATGAAACAGTATAACAATATACCAATTGCTAGACTATTAAATTAATAAAATTGTTACATTATTGCTCGACCCCTTTTATTCATTAAATGTTAAAGATTTATAGAATGAAAGGATTATTTTTTTTAGGACTTACCGTAGGAGCTGCGGCTTTTATACAGGCTCAGAATAAAGATTCACTAAAAGTTAGGGAAATTGAAGCCGTCAGCTTTACCAAAAGATTGCCTGTAGCAAAAGAAATCATCAATGTACAGAAAGATTTGGACAGCAAAAATCTCGGACAGGATCTTCCTATTCTTTTGAAAAACCAAACCTCAGTTATTTCAACTTCCGATGCCGGAAACGGAGTTGGATATACCGGTTTCAGGATTCGTGGTGTTTCAGGAAGTGCCATCAATGTCATGATGAACGGTGTTCCATACAACGACTCTGAAAGCCAGGGAACTTTTTTTGTCAACGTTCCGGATTTGACAAGTTCTGCCTCACAGATTGTGATTCAGAGAGGAGTAGGAACTTCCAATAACGGGGTTTCTGCCTTCGGAGCAAGTATTAACGTACTTTCTAAGGATCCTGAAGAGAAATTTTATTTTAAAACGGATGACAGCTACGGATCATTTAATACCTACAAATATTCAGCAGAAATAGGTTCCGGGAAATTCTGGAAAAACCGACTTTCCGTGATGGGAAGATATACTCATATTCATTCTGACGGATACATCGACAGAGCTTCATCCAACTTACATTCTTATAATTTCACCGCTTTATTTGAAGAAGGAAATACAAAATTACGTTTAATGGCTTTTGGTGGAAAAGAGAAAACCTATCAGGCATGGAACGGGATTGATCGTAAAACCTGGGAGACTGATCCCAAATTTAATATTTCAGGGGCCATTTACGATTCCAGTTGGGAGAATATTGTAAGTTTCTATGATAATGAAACGGATAATTACAGACAGAATCATTATCAGTTGCTGTGGGAACAGAAATTCAGCGACCGCTGGAATCTTGAAACCACGTTCCACTATACAAAAGGAAAAGGATATTATGAAAACTACAAGCAGGGAGATCCGTTTTCAAGATATAACCTTCCCAATATAACAGAAGGAGGACAAACGATAAAAGCTTCAGACTTTATCAGAAAAAAATGGCTGAACAACGATTTCTACGGAATGGTTTCAACGCTTTACGGGAAATTTGAAAATTTGGATCTGAACTTTGGAGCTGTGGTCAATCAGTATTACGGAAGACACTATGGAAATGTAACAGGAGTATTTTTTCCTCAGATTGATGAAAGTGAATACTACAGAAACCGCTCTGTAAAGAATGAAGTGTCTGGTTTTGGAAAAGCTTTACTAAGATTGGATAATTTTGAATTCTTTGGTGATTTGCAGCTCAGAAAAATCAATTACAACACAAAGATTCTGACGGCTGGTGATGGTGAAGGAGCAGATTTAAGTAAAAACTGGCTGTTCTTTAATCCAAAAGCCGGAGTGAATTACAGAATTGACGGAGGTAAAATATTCCTTTCTTACGCCCACGCCCATCGTGAACCCAACAGAGATGACCTGATGGCCAATAATGATGTGAAAGCTGAAAAGCTTCATGACATTGAGGCCGGTTTCGAAAAACAGTTCGGAATCGTTTCTTTTACTGCGAATGTGTATTATATGTATTATGTGAATCAATTGGTTCTGAACGGAGAATTGAATAACGTAGGGGCATTTATCAGAACAAATTCAGGGAAGAGCTACAGAAGAGGTATTGAGATTGGTGCTTTGGTAAAACTATCCAAACAATGGGAGGTTTCCGGTAACGTAACATTAAGCCAGAACAGAAACCAGGATTTTAATATTCAGAATGGTGATGTTCCTAAAAGCCTTGGAAATACTCAGATTTCATTCTCTCCGAATGTAATTGCCAATGTAGGCTTGAAATTCAATCCTACAAAAAACTTCCAGTTTGCTTTAATGAACCAGTATGTTGGAAAACAATATCTGGACAATACCGAAGATGCCAATCTGCAGCTTAAAGATTATTTCCTTACAGATTTCAATGCTCAATACCAGTTTAAAATTGCCAATAATGAAATTGCATTGAAGCTGTTGGTGAATAACCTGTTCAATAAGAAATATGTTAATAACGGATCTGTTTATGATGGGCAGCCTTATTATTTTTCTCAGGCAGGAACGAACTTTATGTTTGGAGTAAGCTGGAAAATACAGCAATAAATAATGATGTTTTTTATGTAAATACCTAAAACTGATAGAATAAATTGAAGGCCACTAATGTGGTCTTTTTTTTATTCTATAGAGATTTATACTTTGATCTAATCTTGAAAGTAATATATTTGTTATTTAATTAAAAAAACAAATGAAAAAAATTTATTCGCTATTAGTAGTGTTTCTTTTTACTACTATTATTACAGCACAAATACAGGTTACTGTAGAAAGTCCGGGAGTTTGTAAAATCACATATGGAAGCTCGAATAATTATTCTATGTATGATCCGGGAATTGGAAATCCTACATTTTATGTACATTTAATGGTTGATCAGTATAACAATTCACAGAATATTTTATTTGAGGATTCATGGAATAATTCAAATGTAACAATGAATTGGGACTCTTCGGCTAATGCTTATGTAGGATTTGTAAATCTTAATAATAAATTGTTTACCAATACCAATAACGTGATGGCACTTGGAACAACAGTGTATCAGATCAGTTTTGTGTTTAAAGATCTGCAAAACGGTGCTACAAAACAATCTGGTACTATTTCAGTCTTTGTCAATACAACAACTTTGGGAACACTGTCTGTTTCTGATACTAAAGCTGTTAAAACAAAATCCTTTGTTTCGGATGGAAAACTGTATCCCTCAGAAAAAGGAAACCTACTACTTTATATTTATGATTTTAGTGGTAAACTTGTTAAACAGAAGGCTGTTAATGCAGATGGTAATCCAATAGATTTGGATATTTTTCAGAAAGGAAATTATATTTTGTATCTATCTGATATCAATATGAAAGAGATAATTAAGTTCAAATACTAAATTATTAATAACTCAAAAGAAGAAGGCTGCTTTCGCAGTCTTTTTTATATCCATTAAATATTACAAAAAGTCCCGAAAAAGTTATAAATTTGCTGCCAAATGAATATTTCAGCATATATTTTAGAATACTTAAAACAATTTGGAACTGCCACAGTTCCAGGCTTTGGGGTGTTTTCACTGAAAAATTCTAAGGCAATTATCAATTCTGAAAACGGAAGCATCTTACCTCCGGCCAGCCAGATTGAATTTGCCATAGATTATGAAGTCCGGGCTGAAGACCTTACTGCTTTTATTGCAGAACAAAAACAGATGTCTCTGGAAGCTTCAAGAAGTGATCTTAAAATTCAGACTGATTTTTGGAAGAAAAAACTTCAGGCGGAACAGGTTCTTGACATTCAAAACCTTGGAACCGTTTTCATTGAAGAAGGACATACCCATTTCAAAGGAAAGAGGATAGAATCCGGACGTCCGGATTTTTACGGATTGGAAGAAATCAGATTTTCAGATATCAATAACGGGGAAAAAGTAAATGCTTCTGTGAATCGTGAAAAGGATTTTAAATTCAAAAAAACAATTCTTTGGCTTTTCCTTCTGATTATCCCGGTTCTTGGAATTGTATACCTGGCGTTTACCCAGCAGGAACTTCTTTTCGGAAAAAAATCTTTCAATAATGTTTCCGTACAAACTTCTACCCATAGGATCGTAAAAGATACGGTGAAGATGAAAGTACATACTCCGGAAACACCCGTTACAGATTCTTTGAAAAAAGATTCATTAGTAAAACCCGCCGGAAAAGTAAAACAATCTGCTCCGGCTGTCCCAAACAACACTAAGACTAGATGGCAAAAATAAAAAAAGCGTCAGAATCTCTGACTATTATGACCAATATCGTTCTTCCGAACGAAACCAACTCTTTAAGAAACCTTTTCGGTGGTGAACTTCTGGCAAAAATGGACCGTTGTGCGTCTATTTCTGCAGCAAGACACTGCGAAAGAAGAGTAGTAACAGCTTCAGTAAACCACGTATCTTTCAACCATCCGATCCCGGAAGGTGGTGTTGTGGTGTTGGAATCTAAAGTTTCAAGAGCATTTTCTACTTCCATGGAAGTGTATGTAGATGTATGGTTGGATGATCCAATCAACCAGAAGAAAGTTCATACGAATGCCGGAATTTATACTTTCGTTGCAGTAGATGAATTCAACCGTCCGATTCCTATTCCGGAAATGATTCCTGAAACAGATGAGGAGAAAGAAAGATTTGCAGCAGCATTCCGTAGAAAAGAACTTTCATTAATCCTTTCCGGAAGAATGAAACCTTTGGAATCTGTAGAGCTTAAAAAACTATTCCAGGAACCACAGGAGTCTAAGAAAGATAAAAAGTAAAAACTGAAACACAAATAACACGAATGGCTGGCACAAATTTTCACAAATGGTTTGTGTCTGATCAGATGAAAAAATAATATGGATATTTCAGAAAATGATATATCAAAAATAGTCTACGAAGCTGGATATATAGTTCATAAGGCATTAGGACCAGGACTTTTGGAAAGTGCTTATGAAGAATGTCTGTTTTATGAATTAAGTAAACATGATATTCTTGTAGAAAGACAAAAACCGATGCCATTAATGTATGATGAGGTTAAAATGGATGTTGGTTATAGACTTGACTTTTTGATTGAGAAAAAATTTGTATTAGAAATCAAATCGATAGAATCATTACAAGATATTCATCTAGCACAAATACTTACTTATCTTCGCTTAAGTAATTGTAAACTTGGAATGTTGATCAACTTCAATACGCTTCAGTTTAAAAATGGTGTTAAGAGAGTAATTAACGGTACTTTATAATTTGTGCTATTTGTGAAATAAATTAGTGACATTTGTGTTTAAACTATGAAAATACTTCTTTTAGATAAAAACCATCCTCTCATCACTGAACAGCTTTTGGCTAAGAATTTTATCCTGGAAGAGGATTTTACATCGTCTTATGATGAGGTTTGCGATAAAATTGAGAACTACGACGGAATTATCATCAGAAGCCGTATACCATTAGACCAGACTTTTCTGGAGAAAGGGAAGAACCTTAAATTCATTGCAAGAGTAGGGGCCGGAATGGAAAATATTGATATTCCTGTTGCAGAAAAACTGGGAATTCAATTGATCAATTCTCCAGAAGGAAACAGAGATTCCGTGGCCGAACACGTTGTGGGAATGCTTCTGGTGATCATGAACAGGCTTTTTATTTCTTCCCGGGAAGTGAAAAACGGAATCTGGAAACGTGAAGAAAACAGAGGAGATGAGCTGTTGGGAAAAACAGTGGGATTGATTGGCTATGGTAACATGGGAAAAGCTACTGCAAAAAGACTTTCAGGGTTCGGATGTAAGGTGATTTTCCACGATATTCTTCCTGATCTTTCAGATGAATATGCAACACAGGTTTCACTGGAAGAACTGAAACAGTCTGCAGAGGTCGTAAGCCTGCATATTCCTTTAACTTCAGAAACCCACTATCTTATTGACGAAGCTTTCATTGCAGAGATGAAAAACGATTTTTATTTTGTCAATACGGCAAGAGGAAAAAACGTGGAAACTAAAAGTTTAGTAGAAGGAATGAAGTCCGGAAAAGTAAAAGGTGCATGTCTTGATGTACTGGAATATGAAAAATCTTCTTTCGAGAACATTGAATCGGAAAATGAAGATCTGAAATATCTTCTTGAATCGGAGAAAGCCATTGTCACACCCCACATTGCCGGATGGACCCATCAAAGTAAAGAAAAACTGGCTCAGTTTATTGTAGATAAGATTGTAGCTTCGCATTGTTAAGCTAAGCAGTATAAAAAAGAGAAAAAGATGAATTTACGAAGTGAATTCGTCTTTTTTTATTAATTTCGAGTTATTAACTTTTATATAATCATGATCTGGACTCCAATATCCATTGAAGAAATTTTTGAAAAGATTTATTCAACAGAAAAAGATTTAAATGGCCATCTTTTAAATTTTTGGGATTTAATCAAAATAAACCCTGAAAAGTGGTACGAAGAAGAGTACGGACAGGAAGGAGGTGGTTTCTGGGTCGTAGGATTGATAGGTAGAAGAGTAATTTACTACAATGACATTGAAGAAGGATTTAATATTTCAGAGTATTCGGTATATGGAACAATTGATGAGTATTATTGTAACCAGGATGATTTGGATATTACAATTTTAAATCTGTATAGTCTTATTACTTTTAGCGGAAGAATAATAGGGCAAGCAGGTCCTCCCATTGGATAAGTTTTAGATTGTGAGGAAGAGAATTTATTTTCTCAGCTTTTTACTTATTTACTTTCACGATTTTGTCATTTCGCATTTTTAATTCTCTATTCATTTATGTTAAATAATTCATAATATCCACCTCTTGTTTATTATTTATTTTGAGTTTTATTAAATTGCCGCTCATTTTTGAATCTCATGACGACGCGTAATTTTGTACTTATCCTAACTGTTCTTTTATCTATATTTTCCTGTAAAAAAAAGTCTGAAGCTAAAGAAGTTTCTGCTGAAAATGCAACCAATCTGCCCAACTATGGAAATGTAGATCTGGGTGATATTTTTACAAAAGGTGACGGACAGCTTCTGAACAGGCAGACTACCGTAAGCTATATAGACCAGTATTATAAAAAAATATGGGAAGGAGGAGATCTTAGCGGCGGAATTCTTGTTGCCAAAGGAGATGAAATCCTTTACGAAAATTACAGAGGTTTCGGAAGAGAAGGAAATCAGATGCCGATCGACAAAAATACACCGTTGCATGTAGCTTCCGTTTCAAAGACTTTAACGGCAATGGCAATGATGAAGCTGATAGAGGCCGGAAAAATAAAATTAACAGATCATCTTACTCAGTTTTTTCCGGGGTTTCCATACCCGAATGTTACCGTTCAGACTTTGCTGGATCAAAGAAGCGGTCTTCCGAAATACGAATATTTTATCACCAAAATACAGCCTGCTCCGGCAGAACTGTCAAAACCTTTCATTACCAATGAAGATGTTTTGAATATGATTATCAAGTATAAACCAGATCTGGCAAGAGATACGGATACAGGATTCATGTATTGCAATACGAATTTTGCTTTATTGGCTTTATTAATTGAGAAAGTGACTAAAACTCCTTTCCCTCAGGCGATGAAAGAAATGGTTTTCACACCATTGAAAATGAATAACACGTACATCTTCCAGGAAAAAGATATTCCTACCGCTTCACAGTCTTTTTATTATGGAGGAAATAAGTTGTATCCTTTGGACAGACTTGATCTGATTTACGGAGATAAAAATGTGTACACTACGCCAAGAGATTTGTACAACTTCTCAAAAGCAATGTTTTCCAAAAATTTCCTGAAACCGGAACTGATGCAGATGGTATTCACTCCTTACAGCAATGAAAAAGCAGGAATGAATAATTATGGATTAGGATTCAGAATGAAAATATTTGATAATGGCGAGAAGCTGACCTATCACAACGGATGGTGGCATGGTACAAACTCTGTATTTGCACATCTTTTAAAATCTAAGGTTACCATTGTAGCTATTGGAAATAAATATTCAAACAAAGTATATACGGCTCTTGCATTGTCCGGTTTATTCGAAGATTTCCCTTTGCAGAAGGAAAAGCTGCATACCGTTATGCACGACAATAAAGATACTTTGAATTCCGGACAGGAAGTTTTTGGAGAATAATGTTTACTTTTGCCTAAACATTTTCATGAAAAGGTTTCTTTTATTACTCATTATCTGTTTTCTTGTACATTCATGTGCAAGAGTAGGATCTCCTGTCGGAGGGCCTAAAGATACCCTGGCACCCAAGTTTTTAAGCTCAAACATTGATACAACAAGAATCAATGTCAAAAGAGATATTCGTGAACTCCGTCTGGATTTTGATGAATATGTGACATTGAAGGATATCAATAAAAACCTGATTATTTCACCTCCTATTAAAGGAATAACGAGAATACTTCCATCGAATATTGCCAACAAATTTGTTCTGATTCAGTGGACAGATACCCTTCAGGCCAATACCACCTATAATTTCAATTTTGGAAATTCAATTGTTGATAATAACGAATCTAATATACTGAGGTATTTCAATTTTGCTTTTTCCACAGGAGACAAACTGGATGATTTGTATATCAGCGGTGAAGTAAAGGATGCACTCGATACCAAAAAGAAAGAGGGAACGACAGCAGAAAATAAACTAGTGGTAGGATTGTATCAGGTAAAAGATACAATGGATTACAAGAAAAAGCCTTACTATATCACTAAGGTAGATGAAGATGGATATTATGAATTAAACTATCTGACTCCTGGAAAATATAAAATTATCGCTTTCGAAGACGAGAACGGAAATTCTATGTACGATCCGGGAAAGGAAAAAGTAGGATTCCAGAAAGATCCGGTCAATGTTGAGAAATCCATTTCAGGATTAAACTTAAAAGTATACCCTTCCAAAAAACCGGTGAAGTATGTAGAAATGAAAGAGATAGCGGGAGGAGTTCTGATGACCTTTGAAGGAAATCCTGATGAAGTAAAAGTACAGTCGCTGAACGAGAAACTGAAGGATGTCAAAATAACACACAATCCGAAATCAGACTCGGTGAGAATCTGGTTTGATGCTGTAAAAGATAATGTAGGGCAGGAAGCGAATGAAAAGCTGATCTTCACCCATAATAAAGGCCCGAAAAAAGACAGTGCCTACAGCGTTTCTTTATTTTACAGATATAATAAGAAAAACGCTATGGATGTCTTTAGTGATAACGACGGAACTTCTATCGCTCCAAAGGCAGATCTGAAAATTGCATCAAACTATATTGTTGATAAAATTGACCCTTCAAAATGGACTTTAAGAGCCAAAGGAGACAGTTTAACAACTTTACCGTTCACTGCTAAAATTTCCGAAACAAATCCTTATCAGATCCATGTTCAATCCGACTTTGTGATGGGAAAAAGCTATGAGCTTACTGTTCCTAAGGAAACCGTATCTTCATTCTATGCCAAAAATACCCAATCAAAGCGTTTTGACTTTGATGTCGCCAAAGTAGATCAGTTTGGAAGTGTTGAGTTCTCTGTTTCCAATGCGCCGGAAGCAAATTATTGGATTCAGTTAATGGATTCTGACAAGGTAGCTTACCAGAAATATACCAAAGGAGATAAGGTAAAGTTTGATATACTCAGACCTGGAGAATATGTCGTAAGGATTCTGGTGGATAATAACGGAAATAAATATTGGGACGAAGCAGATTTCGCGAATGATATTTTTGCTGAAGATGCTTATATATTCTATAAAAAAGTTATTGTCAGAGCCTTATGGGAAACGAGAGAGGACTGGGATCTGAAAGATACCAGAACACTTGATAGTCCAAAATCACCAACTGTAACAACACCAGCTCCGGCACCTGCCATTCCATCTCCGTCAGAAACTCCGGTGTCTGCAGAACCTGCAGCAACGAAGCAAGTACAGAAAAAAGAATTTAAATCCGGTAATGCTGTTTTAACTCCAGCTAAGTAAGCAGATGAAGACGGCTAAGAAAATAGTATTCTGGACATTGGTGGCGTTTGCCCTGATTCAGTTTTTCCCTGTTGACAGGGTGAATAAACCCGTTGATTCTGCGGTTAACTTTGTTGATTCAAGGAAATCACCGGAAAAGATCAGAACGCTGCTTAAAAACGCCTGTTATGACTGCCATTCCAATGAAACGGTTTATCCGAAATATGCTTTTATCGCACCCATTTCATGGTCTGTAAAAAGCCATGTGAATGAAGGCAGGGAACATCTTAATTTTTCTACCTGGGGAACTTATAATAAGGATTTGAAGGAGAATATGCTGACTAAGTCCATTCAGACCATTCAGAATAAAACAATGCCGATGCCCGGTTATATTGTTTATCACAAAGAAGCCAATCTTTCAGAAGCTGAAAGAGCATTGCTGATTCAGTATTTTGAAGAAATGCTGAAGACTAAAACCTATTAGTTTCCACCATAAAAAAACTCCCGCAGATTTTACAAACCAAGCATATTGTTTTAAACAATGATCTGCCTGATCTGTAAAATCTGCGGGAGAATATTTTACAAAAATTATTTCTTTACATAACTCTCGAAAAATCTCTTCTGAGAATCGAAAGCGATATCTTCAAGATCCAGATCCTGTAAAGGAATCCAGACTGCTTCTGAGATTTCAGAGAGTTCAAGACTTACCTCAAATTTTTCCGGAACATTGTATTCATAAAAGAGATCGATCGTATTGTAGTCAATTTCCTTATATTGATAAATGTTGGGAAGGCTGGTAAGGTATTTCAGGTTGGAAATATCGATATCAAGCTGAAGTTCTTCAAAAAGTTCTCTTTTACAGGTTTCCTCTGCACTTTCCTTAGGGTCAACAAATCCTCCGGCCAGGTCAAGTTTTCCTTTTTTAGGATCTCTGTTTCTTCTGGTAAGATAAATTTCGTCTCCACATCTGATGACAACTGCTACAGCACCTGCCACATTATTATACAAGGTAAAACCACATTCCGGGCAGCTCCATTTCTTTTCACCATCCCAGTGTAAGGACTCCCTGCCGCAGCTTGGGCAATATTTCAATAGTTTCATTGAGCAATATTAATATTTCTCGGGTGATAACTCAAAATAACATCCCTTAATTCTTCTGTTTTCAGATGCGTGTAGATCTCCGTTGTTGTAATACTGGAATGTCCCAGCATTTCCTGAATATAACGTAAATCTGCTCCATTCTGTAATAAATGGGTTGCAAATGAGTGTCTGAATGTGTGTGGCGATATTTTTTTGTTAACCCCTGCTTTATCTGTAAGTTCTTTAATAATAAGAAATACGATTACCCTGGACATAGAAGTCCCACGGCTGTTCAAAAACAGGGTATCTTCATATTTCTTATTGATTTTACCTTTAGAACGAACCTCTTTGATATAACTTTCAAGCAGATCAGCCGTATAATCAGCTAAAGGAACAAAACGGGTTTTGTTTCCTTTTCCGTGTACCTTGATGTATTGCTCTTTGAAGTTGATATTGGATATCTTCAGATCAATCAGTTCAGAAACACGAAGTCCGCAGCCATATAGAACCTCTATGATGCATTGGTTTCTTTTTCCAAGATCTGTATTCACCTCAATAGCAGCAATAATTTTGTTGATATCAGGCAGGCTTAAAGTATCAGGTAGATATAATCCCAGTTTAGGGCCTTCAAGTAACGCCGCAGGATTGTCTTCACGATATTCATCCTCCAGCAGAAATTTGAAGAAAGCTTTGATGGAAGATATCCATCTTGCCTGTGATCTCTCACTGAATTTCTGTTTGGAAAGATTGAAAATGTATTCCTGCAGGTTTTCGTAACCGATGGAGTCTGGACCGACGTTTTCCAGATCCTCTTCTGCGTAATCTTTTAATTTCTTAATGTCCCGAACATAGGCGTCGAGCGTGTTTTCTGAAAAATTTCTTTCGAAACGAAGAAATATTTCAAAATCTTTGATCTTTTCATCCCAAGTCATTTGTGCTTATTTTTTTAGTTCACAGTCCGATATTTGTTCTATTTCAATGTTATGGTTTCTCAGGAACGATATTCCATCGTCATCCGAATACTCATTAATATACACCAGTCTCGTAATCCCGGCCTGCAGAATCAGCTTGCTGCATTCTTTACAGGGAGAAAGCGTCAAATATAACGTTGCCCCTTTTGCAGATTGGGTAGAGGCAGCCAGCTTTAATATAGCGTTGGCCTCCGCATGCAATACATACCAGTGTGTTTTCCCGTCTTCATCTTCACAGCAGTTTTCGAATCCCGAAGGAGTCCCGTTGTAACCATCTGAAATAATCATCCTATCTTTTACGATAAGAGCACCCACCTGTTTTCTCTTACAGTAGGAGAGTTTTGCCCATTCCTGAGCCATTTTTAGATAAGCTTTATCAAACTTATTCATACCGCAGCATTGTTTTTTTTCGAAATAATTTGGATTAAAATCTTTTAGAAAGATTTAGAAGTTAGGTTTTCTCTTCTCTAGAAACGCAGTAACTCCTTCTTTCTTATCTTCCATTTCAAAAAGTTCTCCGAAATATTTGATTTCAGTTTCAAAACCTTTCTCCGTATCCGATAAATTCACGGCGTTTATAGCCTTCGATATTGCCATTGGTGAATTGTAGGCAATCGTGTTTGCTAATTCTCTCGTTTTGGTTAATAATTCTTCAATAGGGTAAACTTCATTCACCAGTCCGATTTCTTTTGCTTTTTGAGCCAGAATCATTTTGGCTGAGAAGATCATTTCATTGGCAATACCTTTTCCTACAAGCTTGGGAAGCCTCTGAGTTCCTCCATATCCCGGAATCAATCCAAGCGTTACTTCAGGAAGCCCTAATCTGGCGTTTTCCGATGCATATCTGATGTGGCATGCCATAGCAAGCTCCAAACCTCCTCCTAATGCGAAACCGTTTACGGCTGCAATGACAGGTTTAGACATGTTTTCAATTTTGTTGAACAATGTATTTTGTCCGTTTCTTGCAAGTTCTTCAGCTTTTTCCTGTCCGAATTCACTGAATTCCTTGATATCCGCTCCCGCTACGAAAGATTTTTCTCCACTTCCGGTAAGGATAATGACTCTGCATGAAGTATCAGCATTAAGCTCATCCAGTGCGGTGCTGATTTCCTGAATTGTTTTTGCATTTAAAGCATTTAAACTCTCAGGTCTGTTTATGGTAATGATAGATAATTTATCTTCTTTTTTTAATAATATGTTCTCGTAACTCATTTTTCCACTTTAAAATATCATCCTTTGCAAATTATGAATTTTTTACAAAAAAAAGGAAAAAATATTATTTTTTTTTCCTTTTTTTTTATTTATCATTCAATATGATTATTTGGAATGATTCATCATATTTGCATCAATATTGACATTTAGCTGAGAAGCCACTTTCATGCCAAGCTCAATGTTGGCACGGAAAAAGTGACATAGCTGCCGGTTGATAATCTCGTCTCTTTTCGGCCCGGTGATACCATTCATGCTGCCTACAATATTTTTGATCAAATGATCTCTGTCATCTGCATTCATAGCTTTTGAATATAACAGTCCCGGTTGAGTATAGTGATCACTGTCATTGTCATTTCTGTTGTAGCTGGCAACATGAGCACTGTCCAGCTCATATTCGTAGTTTTTATAAGATGAATCTGGCTTGATGTCATCAAAACTGTTCGGGTGATAATTCGGTTTATCCTGATAGTGGCTTGAATCTGCCATAAAACCGTCTCTTTGGTAATTGTTGACAGCAAAAGGACATCTGTTCACTTCCAGCTGATGAGCGTTAACTCCCACTCTGTAACGGTGAGCATCAGGGTAGGAGAATAATCTTCCCTGCAGCATTTTGTCCGGTGAGAAGCTGATTCCGTTAATTAAGCTGCTAGGTGAAAAAGTAGACTGTTCTACATGGGCGAAATAATTAACAGGTATTTCGTTAAGCTCCATTTCGCCTACTTCAATCAGAGGGAAATCATCATGGAACCATACTTTGGTGACATCAAACGGATTCCATCTGAAATCTTTTGCCTGTTCTTCTGTCATCACCTGAATGTACATCGTCCATTTAGGGAAATCCCCATTTTCAATAGCGTTGCAAAGATCTTCCTGAGCAAAATCAGGATTTTCTCCAGCCATTTTTACAGCTTCTTCATCTGTGAAGTTTTTTACTCCCTGTTTTGTTTTAAAATGGAATTTCACCCACACCCTTTCATTTTTATCATTGATCATGGAGAATGTATGAGATCCGAAACCATGCATATGTCTGTAACCATATGGAGTTCCTCTGTCTGACATTAAGATCAGAACCTGATGAAGCGATTCCGGATTCAAGCTCCAGAAATCCCACATCATCGTGGCGCTTTTTAAATTGGTTTTCGGGACTCTTTTCTGAGTATGAATAAAATCCGGGAATTTTTTTGCATCCTTAATAAAGAACACGGGCGTATTGTTTCCTACAAGATCCCAGTTCCCGTCTTCAGTATAAAATTTTAAGGCAAAACCTCTTGGATCCCTTGCCGTGTCTGCGCTTCCTTTTTCACCTCCCACCGTGGAAAATCTTGCGAACATTCTGCACGAGTTTCCTACTTTTGAAAACAGTTTTGCTTTCGTGTACTGGCTGATATCATGCGTTACGGTGAAAGTTCCGTACGCTCCGCTTCCTTTGGCATGCACAATCCTTTCAGGAATTCTTTCCCTAACGAAATGCGCAAGATTCTCCTGAAGAATAAAGTCCTGCAGCAATACCGGGCCTCTTGGTCCTACCGTCTGTGAATCCTGATGTTCAAAATAAGGTGCGCCGTTACTCAACGTTAATTTTTTAGAATCCATATAATTGATGATTTGAATAATTGTTTCTTTTTCCTAAATCCAGTGTAAAGGTAATGAATATCAAATTTACTTGAATTTTTAATTGCTAATAGCAAAAACGTTATATCTTTGTAATAGATAATATTAATCAAATGAACATTCAGCAACTGGAGTATCTTATCGCTGTAGATAAGTATAAACATTTTGGTAAGGCCGCTCAGGCGTGTTTTATTACCCAACCTACGTTAAGTGCCATGATACAGAAATTTGAGGATGAACTGGATGTAAAGGTTTTCGACAGAACTACCCACCCGATCCGTACCACGGATGTAGGTCTCCAGATTATTGATCAGGCAAAGGTAATTATTGAGTCTGTCAATGAGCTGAAAAACAAAGCCAACCTTTTGAACAATATTTTAGGAGGTACCATCAATCTGGGAATCATTCCTACCGTTTCTTCTTTCATCCTGCCAACGGAAATTTTCAAATTCCTTGAAGATAATCCGAAAATTCAGATGAATGTAAAAGAAATGACAACTGATAATATTATTAAAGCTCTGAAAGCAGGAGAACTGGATGCGGGAATTATCTCTACTCCTTATGATACGGCTGACGAGTTTTATCAGGATTTCCTGTTCAACGAGGAATTGATGATTTACAGCTCCAATACAGAGGCCAATAAAAAGAATTCTTACATCATTCCGGAAGATCTGAATGTGGAGAAAGTATGGCTTCTTGAAGAAGGAAACTGCCTGAGAAATCAGTTTGAAAATATCTGCCACCTGAAAGAAAATACCCTGAAGCCTAAAAATTTGGATTTCCTGGCTTCCAATATCCAGACCCTGGTACACATGGTTGATAAAGTAGGAGGAATCAGTATTCTTCCGGAACTGGCATTGAGCCAGCTTTCAGAAGAGCAGAAGAAAAATGTTTTCAGATTCAAAAAACCTTTCCCTTACAGAGAAATCAGTATTATTTATTATAAGCCTACATTTAAGCAAAAAATAATTGATGAATTGTCACATTCTATCAAAACTTCTTTAGAGCTTAAGCTGAATTACCACGAAAGTCCGAAAGAATTTGTAAGTATAAAGCCTCAGTAATGGAAATGCTTTAAAGTGATAGAAATCATCAATTTAAATAAAATTGTAATTAGTAAACAAAATTTTTGAGTATTAGGAAAATAGTACTTAAATTTGCTGACGTTTATTACGAGGAAAAATTTGACCTGATTGCAACCTCTATAAAAAAATGCTAAAACAGTATTCTTTTTTCTGGGCAATTTCATTCATATTTTTCGCAAACACTATTTTAAATCTTTAAAAACAAAAGAATTATATGTCTTATTTATTTACATCTGAATCAGTTTCAGAAGGACATCCGGATAAAATTGCCGACCAAATTTCCGATGCATTAATCGACCATTTCTTAGCATATGATAAAGATTCAAAAGTAGCATGTGAAACTCTTGTAACTACCGGACAGGTGGTATTGGCAGGAGAAGTAAAATCAGATGCTTACCTTGATGTACAGACTATTGCCAGAGAAGTAATCAACGGTATCGGATATACAAAAGGAGAATATATGTTCAATGGAGACTCTTGTGGGGTTATTTCTGCAATCCATGAACAGTCGCCAGATATCAACCAGGGTGTTGACAGAGCCGTAAATGATGAGTCTTTTGAAGCTAAAGCAAATGCACAGGGAGCTGGGGACCAGGGAATGATGTTCGGTTATGCCACTAATGAGACGGCTAATTATATGCCGCTTGCACTGGATCTTGCCCACACGATCCTTAAAGAACTTTCTGCTATCAGAAGAGAAAATAAGGAGATCACTTATCTTCGTCCGGATGCAAAAAGCCAGGTAACGATTGAGTATTCTGATGATCATAAGCCTATCAGAATTGATTCTATTGTAGTTTCTACTCAGCACGATGACTTTGGTACGGAAGAAGAAATGTTGAACAAGATCCGTGAGGATATCAAAAATATTCTGGTTCCAAGAGTTGTTGCACAGCAAACTGAAGAAATCAAAGCTTTATTTAACGATCAGATCAAATATCACATCAATCCTACAGGGAAATTTGTAATCGGAGGACCTCACGGAGATACCGGTCTTACAGGGAGAAAAATCATTGTAGATACTTACGGTGGTAAAGGAGCTCACGGTGGTGGTGCTTTCTCCGGAAAAGATCCTTCCAAAGTAGACAGAAGTGCGGCGTATGCAACAAGGCATATTGCTAAAAACCTGGTGGCGGCAGGAGTAGCGGATGAAGTTCTGGTACAGGTTTCTTATGCCATTGGAGTAGCTGAACCTTGTGGTTTGTATATCAATACTTACGGAACTGCAAAAGTGGATCTTCATGATGGGGATATCGCGAAAAAAGTTTCTGCTATTTTCGATTTAAGACCTTATGCTATTGAGCAGAATTTAAAATTAAGAAACCCGATTTATCAGGAAACCGCTTCTTACGGACACATGGGTAAAGAGCATTATGTAGCTGATAAAACTTTCAATAAAGGTCATAAGAATGAGATTACGTTAAAAGATCTTGAGTTCTTTACCTGGGAGAAACTTGACAAAGTAGAAGAAATTAAAGCCGCTTTTGGAATTTAATTTCTCTTTAAAGAATAATAATGAACTGCTTTATCTTTGGATAAGGCAGTTTTTTTTAATTTTACACCTTAATAATATAGAAAGATGATGAATTTTAGAATTGTAGTTGCCGCCCTGTCTCTGTTTTTGCTAAGTACATTAGTAAAAGCTCAATATACCATGCATAAAATGATCAGTGTCGGGTATACTTACCAGAATCAAAGTTTTGGTGAAGTAGGAGGGAAATTACTTTTTCTTAAAAATGATGATGTAATTTACAGATTGGGAGGTTCTGCCATGATGGGGTCTGTGGATTCCAAATTTGCTGTTATGCCGAAACTGCAGGCAGATGTACTTCTTAATTTTGAAAAAAATGTGGATTTTTATCACTCTTATTACTTTTTGGCAGGCGTTGAAGGAACCAATAAATACATTGCTCCTAAAATAGGAGTTACCTTATTTGGCATGCTTGACCTTACGGGAGGCTATGCTTTTCCTATCGGAGATACCCGTCTGAACGGAAAAGAGATGAAAGGGCTTAATATTAATTTTACATTAAATATTCCTACCGTATTCATTCATGATATGTTTAAATGATTTTTTTTAGATTTTTCTCTATAAAATTTAATAATAGGTTAACAGTTATTAAAAAATTATTATATTTACATCATAATAATTTGTACCGCCTATAGAAGAGACTCTACTCTAGAACTGTTTTGTTTACACAGCAAAGGCCAGAAGAAATATCTGGAGGAATACCTGTCTGCAAATATTTATATTGAGAAGAGTTATGAAATCAAAATCGGATAGTTTACTAATTTCCCTTTACCAGAAAGGTGATGAGGCGGCCTTGTCAACCCTCATACACCGACATCAGAGAGAGCTTTTTACATTCATTTTTTACAAAATTAATGATGAAGATTTGGCCAATGATATCTTTCAGGATACATTCATGAAAATCATTGTGATGCTAAAAGAAGGACGCTATAATGAAGAAGGTAAATTTATTCTGTGGGCGAAAAGAATTTCTCACAATTTAATCATCGATCATTTCAGGTCAAAAGCAAAGAATATTAAAGTTTCGGAAACTACTTTTGAAACAGATGAATATTCTATTTTTGATTTGATCAGAGAACCGTCAGAAAATATTGAAGATCAGCTGGTAACCAATCAGATTCAGGAGGATCTTCTGAGGATGCTGCAGTTTTTGCCGCAAAACCAACAGGAAGTAATTAAATTGAGATTTTTCGATGGTTTAAGCTTCAAAGAAATTGCAGATCATACAGAGATGAGTATTAATACAACTTTAGGAAGAGTACGATATGCACTGATCAACCTGAGAAAAATCATGGACGAAAATAATATAATATTAACGAGATAAATAATATTTCAGAAAATTTCACGTTTTAAAGAAAACATACTTCGCCTATGAAAAAAAATGATTCTTTAAAAGTGAAAACTTTGAAACCTAAGAAACAAACAATTGATTTTTTGCTGAATTTTTCTAAAAGCCTTGAGATTGTGAAAAGTAAGAGCAAAAATTATCCTATTACAAAAAATTAAAATTATTAACTTTGTGCTGTATGAAAATGCAGCACGTTTTTTTTGACCTGGATAATACACTCTGGGATCATCGCAGAAATGCCTATCTTACCATCAAAGATCTTTTTGAAAAACAGGAAATTACTTTAAAGTATCATATTGACTTTGAGGAGTTTCATTCTGTGTATCACGATATCAACGAAGAGTTGTGGGAAAAGATCAGAGACGGAATTATTGGCAAAGAGTATCTGAGAGAACACCGTTTTTATGATTCATTCAAACATTTCGGAATCGATAATAAAGAGCTTGCCCTTTATTTTGAAGAACATTTCCTGGATAATATTGTGAGCCATAATGAACTGGTAGAAGGAGCAGAGGATGTTCTGGAATATCTGAAAGCTAAAAACTATACGTTACACATTATTTCCAACGGATTTCAGGAAGTGACGGAAAGAAAATGTACCCTTTCCGGAATCGCTCCTTATTTTACAACCATTACCAGTGCAGATGCCGTGGGAGTGAGAAAGCCTAATCCAAGGATTTTTGAATACTCGCTGGGACTTTCTGAAGCCAGAAAAGAAGAAAGTATCCTGATTGGTGACGACTGGATTGCAGATGCCATGGGCGCAACAGACTTCGGAATGGATGCTATTTTCTTTGATGTCTATAAAGAAGATAAACAGAAGGAAGGTTTAAAAGCCATTACCCATCTTCAGCAGATTAAGGAATACTTATAATAAAAGACAATAAAGTCTATACTATAAAAGCCATTGAGATCATCTTAATGGCTTTTTTGTTTTTTAAATATTTTCTAAAAATCAATGCAGACATCTGTGATCATCTGTGGTCAAATTTAAAATTTACCGTATTTATTTTTTACTGAAATCATTTTTCCCAATTCTTTCCCAAATTGATCAGGAAATTTGCTCCATAATACTAACAGAAAAAATTAAATCTTATGAAAAATGTAAAGAAAATCACCGGAGTATTAATGATTGTTTTTTTATTAATCGGAGGCTTAGTTTCTGCACAAGACAGAGCAATCACAGCAAATCAGTTACCCAAAACAGCTAAAAACTTCCTTGCAATTCATTTTAAAGGCATCCCTGTAAACTCTGCAATAGAAGACAGAGAAATTTATGGAGTAGATGAATACAAAGTATATCTGACTAATGGAATGAAAATGGAGTTCGACAGCAGCGGAAACTGGAAAGAAGTGGATGGTAAACACCAGAAAATTCCATATGGTTTCATCCCTGCGTCGATCAAAAATTACAGCACAAAGAATTTTCCCAATACTTACATCATCAAGATCGAAAAGAAAAGATGGTCTTATAAGGCAGAACTTTCCAATGGACTGGAGCTTGAATTCGACCGAAACGGGAATTTTAAAAAAATCGATGATTAACATTTAACCGAATACAAACACTCAATATTAATTACTATGGTCAACTGGAATGTAATAAACAGCAACGGAAGAAAGATTTCTTCTGCTCAGATTAGAAAGAATATGGTTTCATTTATGACAAGGAATCATCCTTGCAGTATCATTGACTCTATTGAAAAAAAATACAGTGCCTATAAAATTCATTTAATGAATGGCCTGTGTCTTGTTTTTGATGCAGACGGCCGGCATGTGAAATCAAATTAGATGATTCATGAAAAAGAACCTGAAGGAAGGAGGCAGAGAGCATTTCCATTTTGTAGATTTCTTATCGGTAATTTACCATATCACGCTTATACTGATGATATTATCGTAGACTTTCAGATGTGTATCTCTATCTAAGGCTTCCTCCTTATAATTTCCTATATTTGATATAAGTAAACCATGCAGCAGAGCATATAGATCCGGAATATGAAGATTTTAATAGTAGAAGATGAACCCGAACTGAAAGATACCGTACAGAAATTTCTGGAGGCAGAACACTTCATTGTAGAGTATGCAGAAAATTACAGTGGCGGACTGGAGAAAATTATTTCTTACGAATACGACTGTATTTTGCTGGATATCATGCTGCCTGATGGAAACGGAATCGATCTGCTGAAAGAGATCAAAAAAATGCACAAGAAAGATCCTGTGATCATCCTTTCTGCCAAAGATTCAGTAGATGATAAGGTGGCCGGGCTGGAAATAGGAGCAGATGATTATCTTGCAAAACCTTTCCACCTTGCGGAGCTCATGGCCAGAATCAGGTCTGTGATCAGAAGGAAAAATCAGGATGGCGAAAATATCATCCGCTACAAAAATATCAGTATTGACCCGGAGAACAGAACGGTGAAAGTAGGTGATGAAGAGCTTGTTCTTAACCGTAAAGAATATGACCTTTTGTATTATTTTGTGATTCATCCGGAAAAGACCTTACAAAAAACAACACTGGCAGAAGCCATCTGGGGTGATTATATCGATCAGGCGGACAGTCTGGATTTCATTTATTCCCAGATTAAAAATCTTCGTAAAAAACTGAAAACCCTACATGCAGAGGCCGATTTCCAGGCGGTGTACGGAATAGGATACAAATTGATCTGATGAAAACTTCATTAAAATATTACACGATAAAATACCTGATCATGATCCTGCTGCTGATTATAGCAGTGTGGGCAGGTCTTTTTTATGCCTATATTCTGGATGAAGTACACGATAATGTAGATGATGGTTTAAGAGATAGAAAAATACAGATCATTAAAGCTGTTTATCTTAATCCTCAGCTTTTGAAGAATAATGAATTTGGATTCAATGAATTTAAAATCAATCCGATCAAAGCCGGAGATTATCAGAATAAAAGCAGGTTGTACAATAAGATGTATTATATGGAATATGATGATAAAGATCAGCCTTACAGGGTTTTGGAAGCTGACTTTATTGATCAGTTCAAAGGGCATCAGCGGCTTGTTATCAGGACTTCAACGGTAGAAGAGGACGAATTGATATACGATCTTACAACAGCCTTAATCGTACTTTATATCCTTTTGGTAATAAGTATTGTTGCTGTAAACGGGTATCTTCTTAATAAGGCGATGAGACCGTTCTATCAGATATTGGATAAACTTAAAAAATATCAGTTTGGAATTCCTTTTTCCTCGGAAAAGCAGAACTATAAGATCACTGAGTTTGAAGAATTAAATGTGGAAATCAACGAAATGATTGAACGTAATGAACTCGTTTTCTATCAGCAGAAACAGTTTATTGAAAACGCTTCCCATGAACTTCAAACCCCTTTGGCTATCGTGATCAATAAAATTGATCTTATGATTCAGAATGATGATCTTGATAAAAAGAATCTCAACTTTCTTACTGAAGTGAAAAACGACCTGAGAAGAATGGTTGGACTGAATAAATCCTTACTCATGCTTTCCAGGATCGAAAACAGCCAGTTTAATAAAACATCAGACGTTGATTTTAACAGAATGATTACTCAGCTGGTACAGAATTATGAAGACTTCATTGCATTTAAAAAAATTGAGGTCTCTGTTATTGAGAAAGGACAGTTTATAGCAGATTTTAATCAGGATCTGGCAGATATTCTTTTATCCAATCTTCTTAAAAATGCAGTTAAATATAACCATCAGGAAGGGATTTTAAACATTATCGTGGAAAATAACCGGATAACATTTCAAAACAGCGGAAGTGCTGAACCTTTAGATAAATCCAGAATCTTTAACCGTTTCTATAAACAGGGTTCAGATCATACTTCCACAGGATTAGGGCTGTCTATCATCAAAACCATTATCAAACAATATCCGGGTTGGGACATTAATTATGAATATGGGGATCAGATGCATTACTTTATTCTGACAAAGAATAATACCCATTAATAATACTTTATATCAATAGAAAAAGCCTTTCAGACGAAAGGCTTTCTTATGTTTATAACCGGAATTAAAATCCTAAGCTTGTTCTTACTCTTTTCAGTGTTTCCAGCGCAATAGGTCTGGTTTTCTCAGCTCCTTGCTGAAGTTTTGCTTCAAGCTCATCGAGATTGTTCATATAATAAGCGAACGTTTCTCTTTCCTTCTCAAAACGTACCAGAATAAGATCCAGAAGTTCTTTCTTAGCATGTCCGTATCCGAAGTTTCCGGCAAGATATTTTGCTCTTAATTCTTCAGTCTGCTCAGGCGTAGCAATCAGCTGATAAATCTGGAATGTTTTGTCCGTATCAGGATCCTTAGGCTCTTCTAAAGACTTGGAATCTGATTCAATGCTCATCACCTGTTTCTTCAACTCCTTTTCAGGTAAGAAAATGTTGATGATATTTCCTCTTGATTTTGACATTTTCTGTCCGTCTGTCCCGGGAACATATTTAGTGTCCTCCTGAAGTTCAGATTGTGGAAGAACAAGAATTTCACCCATCTGGTTGTTGAATCTTGAAGCGACATCTCTTGCAAATTCCAGGTGCTGTAGCTGATCTTTTCCTACAGGTACAATTTCGGCGTCATACAATAAAATATCTGCAGCCATCAGAATAGGATACGTAAACAAACCTGCGTTTACATCCTGAAGCCTGTCTGCCTTATCCTTAAATGAATGCGCCAATGTTAATCTTTGATAAGGAAAAAAACATGATAAATGCCAAGAAAGTTCACAGGTTTCAGCGATATCACTTTGTCTGTAGAAATATGTTTTTTCAGTATCCAATCCACAAGCAAGCCAAGCCGCAGCAATCTCGTAGGTATTTTGTCTTAAAGTCTGCGCATCTTTTATCTGGGTAAGTGTGTGAAGATTCGCAATAAATAAAAATGATTCATTTCCTTCCTGTTTGGATAACTCAATAGCAGGAATAATGGCCCCTAATAAGTTTCCAAGATGGGGTGTTCCGGTGGCTTGAATGCCGGTAAGAATTCTTGACATTTGTTTACAATTTATATTTAAAAATTAATGAACAGCAAATTTACGAGGTTTGCCGGGAATAATAAAAGATAAAAGATAAAAGATAAAAGATAAAAGATAAAAGATGTTGTTATTAAAATTCAATTGGGGTGGTTATAATTCTGAGCATAACCTGAAAGGTTACGAACGTAAGTTCACGAAGAAAGCCCAGCCATCTTAAAATTCAACATCCATTGGCTTCAGCCAAAACCTATCAGCCTTTAATAATCTATATGTCTTTACTTATCATCCGTGAAAATCTGTGCAATCCGTGGAAAAATATTAAGGAATAACAATTTTCTCCCCTCCAAATTTCGGTTCTACTCCAAAAAGAAGATCCCAATAGGCTTTAGCTTTTGCCAGGTACTCTCTCAAATTGGTTTTTAAGCCCGCATACTTATTCACATCCTCTGCGTTATACCCAAAGGCATCCATTCCATTTTTTCTGGCCAGAAAAACAGCTCTTTCATTATGGAATTTCTGTGAGATAATGACCAGTTTCGTCTGACCGAAAATGTCTTTTGCTCTCACTACAGAATCCAGTGTTCTGAATCCGGCATGGTCTAAAATAATTTTATCATGATGAACTCCTTGCTGCATCAATGCCAGCTGCATGTCTTCAGGCTCATTATAATCTTTGGTGCTATTGTCACCACTAACGATGATGTATTGTATTTTTCCGCTTTTGTATAAATCGGCAGCAGCTTTAATTCTGTTATAGAAATAAGCATTTGGGGTTCCGTTGTTCAGAAGTTTCCCGGTTCCCAGTAATAAGCCGGTTTTTGATTCCGGTACATCAGCAATATTGTAGGAAACAAATGGTGCACTGTCTTTTTTGATGCTGTAATTTGCCCAGGCAATAAAAATAATTCCTGCAACCACAAGGAGCAGGAAAATTTTAACAATATTTTTGATTATTTTATTCATCTGAAAATAGATCATTTAAAATTCCAAACCGTTTGGAAAAGCTTTTTTTCTGAATATTAATAAGAACGCAGCCCCTACCGTAATAGCAGAATCGGCAACATTGAAAATATATTTGAAGAACTCAATATGTTTTCCTCCGATCAAAGGCCAGCTGTCAGGAACGTACCAGTCTACTACAGGAAAATGAAGCATATCTACCACACATCCTTTCATAAAGGTGGAATATCCGTGCCCGAAAGGAACGATTTTAGAAATGCCGCCATAGCCAATCCATCGGTCAGTGCTGGCATCATAAACAGTTCCGCTGTCGAAGATCATTCCGTAGAACATTCCATCAATAAGATTTCCGATAGCTCCTGCAAAAATAATCGCCATTGGAACTAAAAGATAATTGGATGCTCCTTCTTTCAGCCATTTTCTGAACATATAGATCATCCCTCCGATCAGGAATACTCTTAAGATAACCAGAAAATATTTTCCGATAATTCCTCCGAAATGAAATCCGTACGCCATTCCAGGATTTTCAACAAAAGTTTTGTTAAAGAAACCATTGATGACAGGAATACTCTCATTCAGTTCAAAATGAGTTTTGATATAAATTTTTGAAGCCTGGTCAATGAACAACACTAAAAATGTTATTGCTAAGATCTTTTTCATTACTGTCCTTTAGGTTTTGAAGGCTTTGATGCCGGCTTTACATTTTTATTATCGCTTGCTTTCCTGACTACTTTCTGTCCATTGAATGAGCTCTTAACATGAGCTTTTTCAAATTTAATCCCCATTTCCTTCAGAACACTTTTCAGTGCACTCAGCTCCATAGAATTTTTAGGATGTACTATGATAGATTCCATTTCTTATACTTATTTTTTTTACATTTTGGACAATTCATCCAGCCTTTTTCTGTCTTTCTCAGACAAATCATTCACTCCGTTTTTGCCCATCTTACTCAAAAGTCTGTCGATTTCTTTCTCCCGTTCGCGTTTATCAGAATTGAACCGGTCATCAATCGTGTAATTCTTCTGCTGATCAGGGAAGAATCTGTTTTTAATCCATTCTCTGTTGAAAAATATGACAACTACGGCGATGATCACTCCCAAAATTAATAATTCGCTCATGGGTATACATTAAAAATTAGGTTTATAAAGTATCCGTAAATACGTTATAAACCCAATGTTATTTTACAAACCTTACGGTTATTTTTGCATATTTTTCGCTTCGATGCTCAGCGTAGCGTGAGGAACGGCTAAAAGTCTTTCCTTAGGAATCAGCTTTCCTGTTACTCTGCAAACACCATACGTTTTATTTTCGATTCTGATCAAAGCATTTTTAAGATCACGCACGAATTTTTCCTGTCTTCCTGCCAAAATAGAATTCTGCTCTTTGCTTAGCGTTTCTGCTCCTTCCTCAAAAGCTTTGAAAGTAGGAGACGTATCATCAGTACCATTATTCTGGTCATTGATAAAACTTTCTCTGATAAGCTGAAGATCCTTTTCTGCTTTTTCTATTTTTTCTTTAATGATTGCTTTAAATTCCTGTAAATCAGCATCGCTGTATCTAACTCTTTCGTCTGACATATTCTTTCTCTTTTTTAATAAAATTATGAAATGGAATTTGAAATATAATAACTACAGGTTAATTTTTTTCAACATTTATCTTAAAATTAACCTCATCTATTTCGATTTCGTTAAAATTTAAAAGTGAAGATACAATTTCTATTTTATTTGACAAGACTTCGGAAGAAATATATTCCTCATTTTTCTTAATCTCATTCAGGAAAGGAGAACTTTCTTCCAATGTGATCGAAATTCTGTCTGTCAGTTCAAAGTCTTTATCTTTTCGCAGGTTCTGAATTCTGTTGATGAATTCTCTTGCGATCCCTTCAGATTTTAACTCATCGGTTAACGTCAAATCTAATGCCACAGTTGTTTTTCCATCGGAAGTTACTGTCCATCCCGGGATATCTTTTGTAGAGATTTCCACATCATCAAGAGTGATCTCATATCCCTGAACGTCTGTTTTTCCTTCTTTTTCAAGACCGGCAATCTGTTCTGCACTAAGATTAGCAATCTCTGCACCTACCACCTTCATATCTTTTCCTAATTTAGGACCAAGCGCTTTGAAGTTCGGTTTTATCTGTTTTACAATTAAATGGGATGCTTCTTCAGCATTGATTAACTGTAATTCTTTCACGTTCACTTCCTGTTTGATCAGATCTGCAACTGCAAGAATCTGCTCTTCTGTTTTAGAATCCAGAACAGGAACCAATACTTTTTGTAAAGGCTGACGAACTTTTACATTTTCTTTCTTTCTCAATGAGAAAACCATACTTGTAATGTTCTGTGCCAAATGAGTCTTTTCAACCAGATCCTGATCGATTAAACTTTCATCAGCTACCGGGAAGTCTGTAAGGTGTACAGATTCACAATTTTCCTTACCTGTTACTTTATTTAAATCCTGATACAACTGATCCATGAAGAACGGAGCAATAGGAGCGGAAAGCTTAGCTACTGTTTCAAGACAAGTGTATAAAGTCTGGTAAGCAGAGATCTTATCATCAGAATAATCTCCTTTCCAGAAACGTCTTCTGCATAGTCTTACATACCAGTTACTCAGGTTGTCGTTCACGAAAGTACTGATCGCTCTTGCTACTCTTGTCGGCTCGTAGTCTTCATAGAAAGCTTTTACCTCCTTAATCAGAAGATTAAGCTCAGAAAGGATCCATCTGTCGATTTCAGGACGGTTTTCCACTTCTTTTTCCGAATAGTTGAAGCCATCCACATTCGCATATAAAGCGAAGAATGAATAGGTATTGTAAAGTGTTCCGAAGAACTTTCTTCTTACTTCGTCAATTCCTTCAATATCAAACTTCAGGTTTTCCCATGGGTTGGCATTGGAAATCATGTACCAACGCGTAGCATCCGGTCCGTATACAGCAAGTGTTTCGAACGGATCTACTGCATTTCCTAAACGTTTTGACATCTTCTGTCCGTTCTTGTCCAGAACAAGACCGTTACTCATTACATTTTTATAAGCAACCGAATCAAACACAGCTGTTCCGATGGCGTGAAGCGTATAGAACCATCCACGGGTCTGGTCAACACCTTCTGCGATGAAATCAGCAGGGAATGCTTTGTTGTTGTCGATTAATTCTTTGTTTTCAAAAGGATAATGCAATTGTGCATAAGGCATAGACCCTGAATCGAACCAAACATCGATCAGGTCGCTTTCGCGTTTCATTGCTTTTCCTGAATCAGAAACCAATACTACTTTGTCTACTACATTCTTGTGAAGATCCACAAGCTCATAGTTAGATTCAGCCATATTTCCGATGATGAAACCTTTGAACGGGTTTTCAGTCATCAGTCCTGCTGCAATTGATTTTTCGATTTCATTGTATAACTCTTCTACAGAACCAATGATCTTTTCTTCCTTCAGGTCATCTGTTCTCCAGATCGGCAACGGAATACCCCAATATCTTGAACGGGATAAGTTCCAGTCGTTTACATTTTCCAGCCAGTTGGCAAAACGTCCTTCTCCGGTAGCTTTTGGCTTCCAGTTGATCTCTTTGTTCAAATTAACCAGTCTGTCTTTTACAGCGGTCATTTTCACAAACCAAGAATCCAACGGGTAATACAATACCGGTTTATCTGTTCTCCAGCAGTGTGGATAAGAGTGAACATATTTCTCTACTTTGAAAGCCTTGTTCTCTGTTTTCAATAAGATGGCAAGTTCTACATCCCATGATTTCTCAGGAGCTGTTCCTTCGTCGTAATATTCGTTTTTGATATAAGTTCCGGAGAATACCGCAGGAACATTATCTCCTTTGATGAATTTACCCTGTAAATCTACCAATGGTACAAGATTATCATTTTCATCTTTTACCAGCATCGGTGGAACCTCAGGCTGAGCCATTTTAGCTACTCTCGCATCATCAGCACCAAAAGTTGGAGCCGTGTGAACGATACCTGTACCATCTTCTGTTGTAACGAAATCACCAAGGATCACTCTGAATGCATTCTCAGGATTGTCATTGGGTGTAAACCAAGGGACTAATTGCTCATATCTTGTATCAACAAGTTTTTCTCCTGTAAATTCTTTTAGTATTCTGAACGGAATTACTTTCGTTTCCGGAGTATAGTTGGCAAAATCTTCATCTGTACCTTCTGCGTATTTTTTACCGAAAACTTTAGGTAAAAGAACACTTGATAAAACTACAGTTACAGGTTCAAATGTATATTGATTGAAGGTTTTCACTACAACATATTCAATATCTCTCCCTACGGTAAGAGCCGTATTGGATGGAAGCGTCCACGGAGTGGTCGTCCATGCAAGGATATGAACATCTCCGTCAACATCATTGAACAATGCTGAAGAGTCTTTTTTCACTTTAAACTGAGCCACAACCGTTGTGTCCGAAACATCACGATAGGTACCGGGCTGATTCAGCTCGTGAGAAGAAAGTCCTGTTCCTGCTTTTGGAGAGTAAGGCTGAATCGTGTAGCCTTTGTACAACAGATCTTTGCTATACAACTGCTTTAATAGCCACCAAACGGTTTCCATATATTTTGACTTGTACGTGATGTACGGATCATCAAGGTCTACCCAATATCCGATTTTTTCCGTAAGGTTATTCCAAACATCGGTATAACGCATCACGGCTTCACGACAAGCTTTGTTATAGTCTTCAATAGAGATTTTTTTGCCAATATCTTCTTTAGTGATTCCTAATTCTTTTTCTACACCCAGTTCCACAGGAAGACCATGCGTATCCCAGCCTGCTTTACGGAAAACCTGCTTTCCATTTTGAGTCTGGTAACGGCAGAAAATATCTTTCAATGCTCTTGCCATTACGTGGTGAATTCCAGGCATACCGTTTGCTGAAGGCGGACCTTCATAAAAAACAAACTCAGGATTTCCCTGACGGATCTCAACACTCTTATTGAAGGTTTTATTTTGTTTCCAAAATTCCGCTACATTCTCTGCTACGTCAATAAGGTTGAGGTTTTTGTATTCTTTAAATTGGCTCATTGTAAATATCTCAATATCGTTGATTAATTAAGTCTGCAAATTTACTAAAATTTGTCGGTTTATAATATATGTTTTATTTCGATATCATCTATTAAAAAGTTCAATTTCAGAAATATAATAAAGAAAGTGGGGGAAAGTGAATGGTGAATGGTCAATAAGTGAATTTTTCGGGTTGTATTTGATGTGGAATTTAATGCAATTTATTCAATAGGAGCGGCAATTATCCTGAGCATAGTCGAAAGAAACCCGCTTAAATAATAAAAACAAATCCACCGGCTCTAGCCAAAACCTACAACATAATCATCTGTGAAAATCTGTGAAATCTGCGGTCAAAAAAATAAGCATAACTTAAAAATTCGTATATTTAATTAGACGTATAAACCCAAATGCTGTATGAAAATCTTTTATTATCTTATGCTTTTTGTTTGTTTTATCAACACAGGCATTGTACAAGCTCAAAATAATTACCCTCAAAATTATTTCAGAAACCCACTGAATATTCCCATGCAGCTGGCTGCCAATTTTGGAGCTATCAGGACTAATCACTTTCATATGGGGCTGGATTTAAGAACCAATAGCCAGGAAAATCTTCCGGTCCTTGCAGCCGCAGAAGGCTATGTGAGCAGAATAAAAGTAGAGCGTTACGGATTTGGAAATGCAGTCTACATCACTCATCCCAATGGTTATACCACGGTATATGCCCACCTGAATAAATATTTCAATCAACTTGATGAATACGTAAAGGAAAGACAATATAAAGACGAAAAGTGGGAACAGGATATAACTTTTCAGCCCAGCCAGTTTCCTGTAGAGAAAGGGCAGCAGATTGCACTGAGCGGAAACACCGGAGGATCTGCAGGACCACACCTGCATTTCGAAATAAGAGATACCCAAACAGAGGAATGCTTAAATCCGTTACTTTTTGGCTTTGACATTCCTGATAATATAGCGCCAATCATCAGTGGACTCTATTGGTATGACAGACGTTTCAGTACTTATGAACCTGGTGCAAATAGTATTGCCGTAAAAAAAGCTGGAAATGCTTATACAGCTAATCTTGTTCAGGTGAGTTCTCCGGAGACAAGTTTTGCCATTAAAGCTGTAGATAAAGCCAATAAAGGATTTAATCTTGGTATTTATCAGACAGAACTGTTTATGGATGGCAAGCTGATGTACAGTTTTAAAATTGATAAAATACATTACGACGATACCCGGTATATCAACGGCTGTGTAGATTATACCAAATTCATAAGAGATAAAATGGGAATCCAGCATTTGTCTGATTTACCGGGAATGAAACTGCAGAATTATAGCCTTTCAGACTTAAGTGGGCTTGTCAAACTTCAGGATGAAAATGTTCATACCATTGAAATTGTTCTGAAAGATGTTAAAGGAAATACAAGCCGCTTAACAACAAAAGTTCAGTTAAGTAAAACTTCAGAGAAAGTATCTCCAACAGGAAAAACGGTGATGCCTGATGAAGGGAAAACAATTGCAACCGGAAATGCGGAAATCAGTTTCAGCAAAAATGCCATCTATGATGCTTTAAATTTCAATGCTTATGAAAAACCGGATACAGATCCGGATGCTGTTTCAAATACCATTGTTTTGCATAGTCCATACATTCCTGTTCAGGATGAATATACTTTGAAAATAAAACCGAATAGAAAATTAACCAATACAGAAAAAGATAAGACAGTTATTGTTCTTGATTACGGAAATGATAAAGATTTTGTAAAAGCAAAATGGAATGGCGACTGGGCAGAAGGGAAATTCAAAAGATTGGGTACGGCGAAATTGTTGATTGACAATAATCTTCCATCCGTTTCATCAGGCTGGGCAGAAGGAGCATTGGTTAATAGCAGTTCATTACTTTTAAAAGGAACAACGAAAGTGGGAGATATTGTATCATTTCGTGCCGAACTGGATGGTAAATGGCTGAGGTTTGCAAGAGTAAAAGACAATTTTGTCTACACTTTTGATGAAAAATGTCCTAAAGGAAGCGGTTCTCATACTTTAAAAATAACAACCATCAATACTGCCGGGAATACCAATACACAAACTTATACGTTTCAAAGATAAAACTGTAGCTGCAATCATGAATACATTTTACATGAATACCTCCTACAATCTTGTAATTTTAAATAAATTTGCTTTTTAAAAATTAAAATCATTGGAATTTCATCCGTCAATCGAGAAAGCAGGGATTCAGGAAATCAAATTGTTTCAGGAAGAAAAACTTCATGAGCTTTTGGCCTATCTTGAAGCTCATTCGCCGTTTTATCAGAAACTGTTCAAAGAAAATAATATTATTATTGAGGATATTCGTACTTTGGAAGATCTTCAGAAGATTCCTACCACCACAAAGAATGATCTTCAGCAGTACAATCATGATTTTTTCTGCATAACACCTGATAAAATTGTGGATTACAGCACCACTTCCGGAACATTGGGAGATCCAGTGACTTTCGGATTGTCCGACAGTGATCTGGAAAGGTTGGCATACAATGAAGCCATATCATTTGCCTGTGCAGGGATTCAGAAAGGAGATGTTGTTCAGATGATTACAACCATAGACAAAAGATTTATGGCAGGGCTTGCTTATTTTCTTGGTTTAAGAAAAATGGGGGCAAGCGTAGTAAGAATGGGACCGGGAATTCCTGAACTGCAATGGGATTCTATCTTCAGATACAAACCCAGATATCTGATCACTGTTCCTTCTTTTCTGTTGAAAATGATTGATTACGCCGAGAAACATGGATTGGATTATAAAAATTCCGGTGTTTACGGTGCTGTATGTATTGGAGAAAGTATCAAAAATCAGGATTTTACAGATAATATTCTTTCACAGAAGATTAAAGAAAAATGGGATATAAAACTTTTTTCCACCTATGCTTCTACGGAAATGAGTACTGCCTTTACAGAATGTGAATTCCAGGTTGGAGGACATCACCATCCGGAACTGATTATTACAGAAATTCTGGATGACGATGGCAATCCTGTGAAAGAGGGAGAAAGCGGAGAACTTACGATTACGACTTTGGGAGTGGAAGCCATTCCTTTGTTGAGGTTTAAAACCGGAGATCTTGTAAAGGCACATTATGAACCTTGCCAGTGCGGAAGAAATACAATGAGATTAGGACCTGTTGTAGGAAGAAAACAGCAGATGATCAAATACAAAGGGACAACGCTGTATCCTCCTGCTATGAATGATATTCTGAACGATTTCAATACTATTTTATGCTACCAGATTGTGATTCAGGCCAACGAAATCGGACTTGATGAGATTATCATTAAACTTAGTACAGAAGCAGATCATGAAGGTTTTGTCAATGAAGTAAGAGACCACTTCCGTGCAAAACTGAGAGTAAGTCCTAAAATTGAAATCATCGATTTTGATATTCTTTCTAAAGCAGTTTTTAATCCAAACAGCAGAAAACCGATTAATTTTATTGATTTACGCTGATCTGCTTTTCTTTAAAATTAATTTTATTCTTTTTATTTTACACTTATTCTGGTTTAAATTACCGGGATTTTTTCTTACGATGTAAATAAAATGGCTTTTTTACAAAAATCTGTTATTTAGAGTCTTATTTAGTAATTTTACCAGAATTAAACATAAAAAAATGAAAAAGAATTTAATTCTGATGGCCGGCTTAACTGTAGGCCTTGCATTAGTATCATGTAAAAAACCAGGTACTGAACTTGAAAAAGAACTTTCGGCAGCACATGCTAAATTGAAATCTGATCATAGTAAATTAGAAGCAGCTCATTCGGTAATGGAAAAAGAACATGCTGCTTTTACCAGTATTCATCACCTGCAGAATGAACCTGCTACCAGTGAGCATAACAAAATTGAGGCTTTGCATAAGGATATTCTACAGCAGCATGCAGACCTGCTTACCAGGCATTCTGAAATAATAAAAAAACATGATGAACTGGAGAAAAAGCATGCAACTGAAAATTTTGACATCAATCAATTGAAAGCTGATCATGATCGAATGATGAAAGAGGATGAAGAACTGATACGTGAACATACAAAAATGACAGAAGATCATACAAAAATGATGGCAGAAGATGCTAAGATAAAGAAAGAAGATAAATTGAAATAATTTTGTACAAAAACGGTCTGAACTTTCAGACTGTTTTTTTCTGTTACTTATCAATAAAAGTAAATATATTTGGGCGCTTAAATAAAAACTAATTTAAAAAATATGAGAAAATTATTGTTATTGCTGTTCATGGCAATTGGAGAGGTAGCTTTCGCCCAAAATCAAATTAAAGTTGAATCCGGAAATTTTGATTTTTTAAAAGATCAAAACGAAGTGAATGTTCAGTTGGTGTTTGATAATGCAGTCTATCAGGAGAAGAACATGACGGAAGCTCAATACCTGGAAAACAGGAAAGCGGATATTACAGCCAAAAAAAGCGAAGCTGTATGGAAAAACTGGATTTATCAGTGGGGACAGTTTAAAAATTCTGAATATTTGGACTATTTCCTTAAAGGCATAAATGGGAAATCCAAAAAAGTAGTTTTCAAAAAGGATGCAAAGACAAAATACACGCTGATTATTGATGCAAAATGGATTTATGCCGGCTGGTATGGCGGAATGATAGGTTCTCAGGAAGCAAAATTAACAGCAGATATGAAGTTTGTGGAAACTGATGATCCTTCGAAAGTAGTGATGAGATTACAAGCAGATAAAATAGGAGGCAAGCAAATGAATAAAGAATTTGCATGGGAATACGGAAGAATAGCTGCAGCCTATGAAGTTACCGGAAAAAAATTGGGAAAGGAAATCAAAGAAGTTATAAAATAAACAAAAACGGTCTGAAAAATTCAGACCGTTTTTTTTATGCTTGATTTTGCTGCTCCTGTTTTTCCAGCTTGATCAGGTTCGCAAGGTTTTTAATTACCGTATCGTGCTTTCTCACAAAAGGATTGTCTTTATTCCAGACATAGCCTGCTAAAACAGCACAGATTTTTTTCTTTACATCCGGATTTTCCGGCTGATGGAAGAATAGCTCCTGAAGATTTCCGGTATACCATTCTTTTACATACGTGGTGAAAACATCCACTCCGTATAAAATATAATCTGTGTATTCCCTCTGCCAATCTACTTTTTCTCCGTTTAATTGTCTTAACGCGAGTTTAGCGGCCAGCATTCCGGATTCTGTGGCAAAAGCCATTCCTGAAGAAAAAACCGGATCAAGGAATTCAGAGGCATTTCCTGTTAAAGCAAATCCGTCTCCGAATAAACTTTTTACTGAACAGGAATAATCTTTCAGATGTTTAGGTTCAAAAAGGAAATCTACGTTTCCAAAACGTTTTACATAATACTCAGAAAGAGAGATCGCCTTTCTTAAAGCTTCCGTTGTATCTCCGTTTTCAGATAATTTGTCGATATATTCAGTAGGGCCTACAATTCCTAAACTTGTGTTTCCGTTGGAAAAAGGAATTACCCAAAGCCATACTTCGGTTTCAATAATGTCAAAAGAAATCAAAGTTCCTTCCTCTCCGGGTTCTCTGTTGATATCGTTTACATGAGAGAAAATGGCAGAGTGAGGTGATAATTTTGAAGGTTTTTCAAGATCAAGCAGGCGAGGCAAAACTCTTCCGTAGCCACTGGAATCGATAACAAACTTAGCATGGATCTCTTTTATTTCTCCATCCTTGTTTCTTACCGTAGTTATAGAATCTGTTCCGTCAAATTTGATGTCTATCACTTCAGTTTCAAATTCAAGATCAATTCCTTTGTTAATGACTTCCTGAGCAAGAGTATTGTCAAAATCAGCTCTTGGAACCTGCCAGGTCCAGTCCCAGCCTTCCCCGAATTTGTTGCTGAAATCAAAAATGCAGACTTCTTCACCACGAAGGAAACGAGCCCCAAGCTTTTTTTCAAAGCCCATTTTGTCTAATGCAGGGAAAAGTCCGGCCTCCTCAAAGTGGTCCATTACCCTTGGAATTAAGCTTTCTCCAACTACGAGTCTGGGGAATTTTGTCTTTTCAACTACTTTTACGCTGACGTTATTGTTCTTCAGGTACGAAGAAGACACGCATCCGGAGGGCCCGGCTCCGATTACAAGAACGTCAACAAATTCTTTGCTCATCTTTGATTTTTTATTTTAATAATAACTTTTATCTTTGCCGCAAAATTAGTGACAAATAATTAATATTTTACAAAATTATCAACTATTACTTTTAATTGATGAAAATAAATAACTTTTTAGAACTGAAAGACTTTCAAAAAATTATCATTGAGAATGAAAAAATAGAACTGGATGAAGTACTTTTATCAAGAGTGGATAAAAGTTTTCAGTTTTTAAAAGAGTTTTCAAAAAATAAAGTAATATATGGTGTGAACACCGGTTTTGGGCCCATGGCTCAGTTTAAAATCAGTGATGAAGACACCCACCAGCTTCAATATAACCTGATAAGAAGCCATTCTTCAGGTATTGGAAATCCTTTGCCTGCGGAAGAAGTAAAAGCATGTATGCTGGCAAGATTGAATACCTTATCATTAGGGAATTCAGGAGTACACCAGTCTGTTATTTATCTTCTTCAGGAACTGATCAACAGAGATATTACCCCATTGATCTTTGAACATGGAGGAGTAGGAGCAAGCGGAGATCTTGTTCAGCTGGCTCATCTGGCTTTGGTACTGATCGGAGAGGGAGAAGTATTTTATAAAGGAGAAAGAAAATCAACAAAAGAAGTTTTTGAAACAGAAAGCTTAGAACCGATCAAAGTAGAGATCCGTGAAGGACTTGCTTTGATGAACGGAACTTCCGTAATGTCAGGAATCGGTATTGTGAATGCTTATAAAGCGAATCAGCTTATCGATATTTCCCTTAGACTTTCCTGTGCGATCAATGAGATTGTACAGGCTTATGATGATCACCTGTCAGAAGCGTTGAACGGAACCAAAAGACATTATGGGCAGCAAAAAGTGGCAGAAAGAATGCGTGCTCATCTGGCAGACAGTAAGCTGATCAGAAAAAGAGAAGAGCATCTTTATACTCATTTTGAAGAGCAGGAAAAAGTATTCAAGGAAAAAGTACAGGAATATTATTCTTTACGATGTGTTCCTCAGATTTTAGGTCCGGTATTGGATACATTGGAATACACGGAGACAGTTCTTGAAAATGAGATCAATTCAGCGAATGACAACCCGATTATCAATGTTGAAGACCAGCATGTTTACCATGGAGGAAACTTCCATGGAGATTATATTTCTCTGGAAATGGACAAGCTTAAAATCGTGGTGACAAAACTGACTATGCTTGCAGAAAGACAGTTAAACTACCTTCTGAATGCGAAAATCAATGAAATTTTGCCTCCTTTTGTCAATTTAGGTAAATTAGGTTTCAATTTCGGAATGCAGGGAGTACAGTTTACGGCAACTTCTACTACGGCAGAAAGTCAGATGCTGTCAAACTCTATGTATGTTCACAGTATTCCAAACAATAACGATAACCAGGATATCGTTAGTATGGGAACAAATGCTGCGGTGATTTGCAGAAAAGTCATTGAAAATGCCTTTGAAGTTTTGGCCATTGAAGCGATTACCATCATTCAGGCGGTTGAATATCTTGGATTCCAGGATAAGGTTTCATCCTCTACAAAGGAACTGTATGATGATATCAGAAAAATTATTCCTGCTTTTTCAGATGATATGGTCATGTATCCGTATCTGGAGGAAGTAAAGAAATATCTGAAAGGAATGTAACTATTGGTTGCCATCAATTGTCTTTTAAAAAAGGCTTCCAGCATCAACTTAAAAAACTAAAAACGATATAAACACTAACGCATGAAATGTGCAATTGTAACAGGAGGCTCCAGAGGAATCGGGAGGGCAATCTGTATAAAACTGGCAGAAGAGAAAAACTATCACATCCTTATCAACTACGCTTCAAATGAAACGGCAGCCAAAGAAACGTTGGCTAAAGTGGAAGAATTGGGCGCTACCGGAGAAATTCTTAAATTTGATGTAGGAAACACCGAAGAAACACAAGCTGTTTTAACGGAGTGGCAGGAGAAAAATCCTGATGCCGTGGTAGAAGTGATCGTCAATAATGCCGGAATCACAAGAGACGGTCTTTTTATGTGGATGCAAAAGGAAGACTGGAACAGTGTGATCAATACAAGTCTGGACGGATTCTTTAATGTGACTAATTTCTTTATTCAAAAGCTGCTTCGTAACAAATACGGAAGAATCATCAATATGGTTTCTGTATCCGGAGTAAAAGGAACAGCCGGGCAGACGAATTATTCCGCTGCGAAAGGAGCTTTGGTAGGAGCTACAAAGGCTCTTGCTCAGGAAGTTGCCAAAAGAAATGTTACGGTAAATGCCGTTGCACCGGGTTTCATCAAAACGGATATGACTCAGGAGTTTAATGAAGATGAGCTTAAAGCAATGATTCCTGCCAACAGATTCGGAGAAGCTGAAGAAGTGGCGGATCTTGTCGCATTTTTAGCATCTAAAAAATCTTCTTACATTACAGGAGAAGTGATTAATATTAACGGAGGAATTTATTCATAACATGGAAAATAGGGTTGTAATTACCGGAATGGGAATTTATTCCTGCATCGGGACGTCTTTAGAAGAGGTCAGGGAATCCCTATATCAAGGAAAATCTGGTATTGTTTTAGATCAGGACAGAAAAGAATTTGGTTTCAGGTCTGGCCTTACAGGAGTAGTTCCGAAGCCTGATCTTAAAAATCTTTTAAACAGACGCCAGCGTGTCAGTATGGGAGAAGAAAGCGAGTATGCTTATCTCGCCACCCTTGATGCTTTAAAACAGGCGAATCTGGATCAGGAATTCCTAGATGCTCATGAAGTGGGGATCTTGTACGGAAATGACAGTGTTTCCCAGGCAGTCGTAGAATCTATCGATATTGCAAGGGAAAAGAAAGATACGACATTGATGGGATCGGGAGCGATCTTCAAATCAATGAACTCAACAGTAACGATGAACCTTTCAACTATTTTTAAGCTGAAAGGGATTAATCTTACCATCAGTGCAGCATGTGCAAGCGGTTCGCATTCATTAGGACTGGCTTATATGATGATCAAAAATGGTTTTCAGGATATGATTATCTGTGGTGGTGCTCAGGAAACCAACAAATATTCCATGGCGAGCTTTGACGGATTGGGAGTATTCTCAGCCAGAGAAGATGAACCTGCAAAAGCATCCAGACCTTTCGATGCAGATAGAGACGGATTGATTCCAAGTGGCGGAGCAGCCAGTCTGATTGTTGAAAGCTTAGAATCTGCCCAAAGAAGAGGCGCTCCGATTATTGCTGAAATTATCGGGTATGGTTTTTCTTCCAACGGAGGTCATATTTCAACACCCAATGTAGACGGGCCGGCTTTGGCAATGGACAGAGCCTTAAAACAATCAGGATTAAAAGCTTCAGACATCGATTATATCAATGCTCACGCAACTTCTACTCCAATTGGTGATGCCAACGAAGCGAAAGCCATCTATGAGATTTTCGGCAGCGAAGTTCCGGTAAGTTCTACCAAATCTATGACCGGACACGAGTGCTGGATGGCAGGTGCAAGTGAAGTGATCTACTCCATTCTGATGATGCAGAATGATTTTGTTGCTCCGAATATCAATCTGGAAAACCCTGATAATGAAGCACAAAAGATAAATTTAGTTGCAAAAACAAAAAATCAAAAAATTGATGTATTTTTGTCGAATTCTTTTGGGTTTGGGGGAACCAATTCTGCACTAATAGTTAAAAAATTTGATTAAAAACATGGAAAGGGAAAAAATTGTTGCTATTGTTAATGATTTTCTGGTAAACGAATTCGAGGTAGACGGAGACGAAATCAGTAACGATGCCAACCTTAAAAATACACTGGGCTTAGACAGCTTAGATTATATCGACATGGTAGTCGTGATTGAATCCAATTTCGGCGTGAAATTAGGAGAAGCAGATTTCAAAAAAATGGTAACGTTTGATGATTTCTATACAACCATTGAAAATAAGATTGCTGAAAAAAACGCGTAGTTATTGAGTAAATCTTTATTCTATAAAATGTGCCAATGTAACAATATCACAGTGATCCGGTAACGGACACTTCAAAAAGGTATTATTACATTGGTTCTCTGTTATATTAAATTCTAGATATGAACAAGTGGAAAGGTAAATCTAAAGGAACAGTACTCGGATACAGAATATTTGTCTGGTGTATTAGAAATATCGGGATCAGAAGTTCATATGGGGTGCTTTACTTTGTAGCCGCTTATTATTCATTATTTCAGAAAAAGAGCAATCAGTATATCCGCTATTATTTTCAGAAAAGACTCAACTACGGATACTGGAAGTCCAGGATCTCTGTCTTTAAAAGCTATTTTACCTTCGGAAAAGTTCTGATTGATAAAACTGCGATTTCTGCAGGACTCAGAGAAAAATATACTTATGAGTTTGACGGTATTGAAAATCTCAAAAATCTTTTAGCCGCTAAAAAAGGAGGAGTGCTGATTAGCGCCCATATTGGTAATTTTGAAATTGCGGAACACTTTTTTGCAGATATCGACTTCGACTGTCAGATCAATCTGGTGACTACGGATCAGGAAGTGACCGTGATTAAGGAATATCTGGAAAGTGTTGCGGTAAAAAAGAGTAATATCAAGTTTATTTACGTGAAGGAGGACATGTCTCATATCTTTGAGATCAATCAGGCTTTGTCCAATAATGAACTCATCTGCTTTACCGGAGACCGTTATTTTGAAGGTTCCAAATATCTGGAAACAGAACTGCTGGGTAAAAGTGCAAAATTTCCGGCCGGCCCGTTTTTGATCGCCTCAAGGTTAGGCGTTCCTGTAGTCTATGTCTATGTGATGAAAGAGAATAATCTTCATTATCATCTGTATGCAAGAGTGGCACAGAATATCAAAAACCGTGATTCACAGGGACTTTTACAGTCTTATGTACAAAATCTTGAAACCATGGTGAAAAAATACCCGCTTCAATGGTTTAATTATTTTGATTTTTGGGATGATGTTGATTAATTTTTCTATTTTTATCCCGTAAAAACGAATAAAAACTAAAAAACCATTAAGATTTACCGAGATTTAAGAGAACCCATAAAGTTTCTATGCTTACTTTACCAAAGTAAAGTTTAAATATCTTAAATTCCCTGTTTCTTAATTATTAAAAGCACATTCTCTTTTGAAGAAAGCATACGACATACTTGTAATCGGCAGTGGATTGGGAGGTCTTGTTTCGGCTCTTATTTTGGCGAAAGAAGGTCTGAAAGTATGTGTTCTCGAGAAAAATAACCAATATGGTGGAAATCTTCAGACTTTTTCAAGGAATAAGCTTATTTTCGATACAGGAGTCCACTATCTGGGAGGTTTATCCAAAGGGCAGAATCTGAACCGTTTTTTTTCCTATCTGGAAATCATGGATGACCTTGAACTTCAGCTGATGGATGAAGATGGCTATGACAGAATCAGTTTCGGTGATGATGAAATAGAGTATCCTCATGCACAGGGCTACCAGAATTTTGTTGAACAGCTTTCAAAATATTTCCCTGAAGAAAAAGAAAACCTTGAAAACTACTGTGAAGAAATTCAATATGTATGCAGCCAGTTTCCAAGATATCATGTAGCAGGAAAGGACAGTTACAACGAAGAAATCCTGCACCTCAATACCAAAAGATTCATTGAGTCTGTTACCCAGAATAAAAAACTGCAGTCGGTTTTGCTGGGTTCCAACTTTTTATATGCCGGGGATTCTGAAAATGTTCCTTTTTATGTACATGCCTTAACGGTAAATTCTTACATTCAAAGTGCTTACAAATGTGTGAAAGGAGGAAGCCAGATCTCTAAACTTTTAATCAGAAAACTACGGGAATATGGAGCAGAGGTACACAAACACTCGGAAGTGTCAGAATTTGTTTTTAACGAAAATAATATATTGACCTCCGTAAAGACGAAAACAGGAAAAGAATACGCGGCAAAACAATTTATCTCAAATATAGAAATACGCTCCACCATCAAACTGATAGGCGAGGAAAGACTCAAGAAATCCTTTCTGAACAGGGTTTTAAGCTGGAAGCCCGTTTCTTCGTGTTTTAGTATTTATCTGGTTTTAAAACCTCACAGCCTCCCGAATTTCAATTACAACAGATATCATTATTCATCAGAAGATCTGGTATGGAATGCATTCCAGTATCAAAAAGAATCGTGGCCGGAAACCTATATGCTTTCATCTACGCCTTCAAAATATCATCCTGAATTTGCGGAAAGTCTTACCGCGATTTCTTATATGGATTTTGATGAGGTTAAAGAATGGGAAAATACATTCAATACAGTTGCGGATGAGCATGAAAGAGGAGAAGCTTATGAAAGGTTTAAGCTTGAAAAGACTGAAAAAATGCTTGATGCCCTGGAAAAGAAAATTCCTAACATAAGACACGCTATTAAAACACTCTATACTTCTTCTCCCTTGTCTTACAGGGACTATATTGGTAATTTCGAAGGAAATATGTACGGATACATGAAAAGTTCAGAGAACCCTCTTAAAACAATGGTTTCCCCACGTACGAAAATTGACAATCTTTTTCTGACGGGACAATCCGTGAATATGCATGGCATCTTAGGTGTTACGATCGGAGCTTTTAATACCTGTGCCGAGATTATTGGAAAAGAAACGATAGACATGCGGTTGACACAAATGATTAATAAAAACTAAAGTGAAAAAAACTAAAACCATTTATACATCCGTTCAAAGAACCTTTCTTTATCTCACTCTTTGTTTTTTCCTCATATCCTGTGGCATATCAAAATCTATCCGGCATATTCCCGAGGTAAAACAATATGCTCTGGAGGTTCCAAAAATTACCAGAATCAACGACAGCACTTTCAGCTATAATCAGAATTATCTTACCAAAAATAAACAACAGCTCTGGGAACTTTATATTAAGGGAAATCCTTTACAATTAGGATATAATAATGGAGCATTGACACAAAGCCTAATGCAGAAGCAGGAAAGCATTTTCTTTTCAAAAGTGGAAAGTTTTGTCCCTTCAAAATTCAGACAAAAGATATTAAGAGGCTTTTTAAAATGGTATAACAGAAAAATGTACCTCAATGTAAGAGAAGATTATCAGGCAGAATTATATGGTTTGTCACAATATTCCTCGGATCAATATGATTTTATTGCTCCCAAATATTTAAGAAGCCTTTATCTGCACGGAGCTCACGATATAGGACATGCCATGCAGGATCTGGCCATGGTGGGCTGTACTTCTCTTGCTGTATGGAACGAAAACACCGAAGATGGGGATTTGCTGATCGGAAGAAATTTTGATTTTTATGTAGGCGATGATTTTTCAAAAAACAAGCTGGTAGAATTTGTTCAGCCAGATGAAGGAATTCCTTACATGTCAGTAAGCTGGCCGGGAATGATTGGAGTAGTTTCAGGAATGAATAAGGAAGGAATTACAGTAACCATTAATGCGGGGAAATCAAAAATTCCTTTAACAGCCAAAACCCCGATTTCACTTGTAACAAGAGAAATTCTGCAGTATGCTAAAAATATAGAAGAAGCCATTGCGATTGCTAAAAAAAGAAAAGTATTTGTTTCGGAATCTATTCTGGTGGGAAGCGCTGCAGATAAAAACGCAGTCATTATTGAAGTTTCGCCTAAGAATTTCGGTGTATATAGCGTGCAGAATACCAGCAGAGTTCTTTGTACCAATCATTTTCAGTCGGAAGCTTATAAAGATGACAAAAGAAATCAGAAACATATTGAGGAAAGCCATTCTGAATACCGTTATGAAAGGCTTCAGGAGCTTTTACAGAAAGAAAAGAAGATAACACCTGAAAAGATGGCTTCCATTTTAAGGAACAGATCTGGTTTAAAAGATGAAAGCATCGGTTACGGTAATGAAAAAGCACTCAATCAGCTGCTGGCACACCATGCTGTTATATTTTCGCCTCAGAAAAAACTGGTCTGGGTTTCTTCCAATCCTTATCAGCTGGGAGAATTTGTTTGCTATGATCTGAACAAAATCTTTTCAGACAAAGGATTACAGCCTGATGACCTTTCAAAATCAGGGCTAAATATTCCACGAGATCCATTTGCTGATTCTGAAGAATTCAAAAACTATGAGTTGTCTAAAATGTACGGGAAAGAAATCAGTGAGGCTGCTGGCAATAAAAATACACTGCTGACAGATGATATTATTCATTCCTACCAGGCTATGAATCCTGATTTCTGGCTGATCTATTATCAATCCGGAAAATACTATTTTAGCAAAAAAGAATATTCAAATGCTAAAATTGAGTTTGAAAAAGCGCTGACTAAAGAAATTACGACGGTTCCGGATAGAAAGAATGTAGAAAAATACCTGAAGAAAACTTTAAAGAAACTGAAATGATCCCCAGATATATAAGACTGCTGTTCTGTATTCCTTTTGTTATTATCATCTGTTATTCTGTTTATTTGTGCAGTGTGTACAGCTCAATACCAGACACGATCATCATCCACGGTTACGGAAGTATGAAAGACAGCTATGGGAGTAAAATATTTCTTGTATTTCCAGTATTGATGAACCTCGCTGTTCTTTTCTTTATCTGGCTGATCATCAGAAGACCGGATAAAATAAAATTTACCTTTGAAATGAAGGAAGAGGAAAGAGAAAAAACGTATCGTATCACACAACTGGCTTTGGTAATAATTGCGATATTTGTTACCATCATGATGACGCCACTTTCATTTTCTGATGTGGTTTTTAAATAATTAATTATGAAAAAACTTTTAACCTTATTCTTTACCGCATTCGCTCTGTTATCATTTTCTCAGGACAGAAAAGAGATCGGAAATATTTTCATTAAAGCTTTGCTGGTTGATCAAAATATAGAAAAGGCACATTCTTATTTTGATCCTTCCGTAGCGGGACAAATTCCGGTGGAACAGCTCAAGGCGATTCCCCAACAGCTTCAGGGGCAGATTGGAGGGCTGAAAAAGATCCTTGAAGTAAATAACGAAGGGAACACCTATTATTACTATTCTGAATTTGAAAAGGAAAAACTGGATATTCAGCTTACTTTCAGTGAGAATAATAAATTGCTGGGTTTCTTCCTGGTTCCTCACAAAACATTTGAAAAAAGAGATGAGAAAACCACACTGAAAATAAAAAGTGATGCTATTGAGCTGAACGGAACATTATTAATTCCACCTTCCAACAATAAAAAGAGGTTGGTTATTTTCGTTCACGGCTCCGGACCTCATGACAGAGATGAAACTATTGGAGAAAACAAGCCGTTTAAAGACATTGCAGAATATCTTTTAAACAACGGAATTGCTTCCTATCGATATGATAAAAGAACATATTCTTCCCCTGAAGCATTCACTGAAAAGTCTACTGTAGAAGAAGAGACCGTCAATGATGCCGTAAACGCAGCTCTTTATTTTAAAAATAATGCTGATTACAAAGGATACCAGATTATCATTCTTGGGCATAGCCAGGGAGCGTATATGATGCCAAAAATTACAGAAAAGGCACAGGTTTCAAAATATGTTTTTATGGCCGGGAATGCAAGACCGCTGCAGGATCTTCTTGTTGAGCAATATGAATATCTTCATACGATGGATCCGGCTAAAGTTCCAGCTGAAGCTGTTCAGGAAATTAAAAAGCAGGCTGCTTTTTTAAACTCATCCCAATTTAACTTACATTCTCCTTCATCAGAGCTTCCTTTGGGCCAGCCTGCCGCATATTGGAAGTATTTGAAGGATTACAATCAGCTTAACGAAGTTAAAAAAATCAAAGCGCCGATGTTTTTCGCACAGGGAGGAAGAGATTATCAGGTCACAGAGAAAGATTTCAGCCTTTGGAAAGAAACATTGAAAAATGATAAAACAGCTGTTTTTAAATTTTATCCTGAATTAAACCATCTGTTTATCGCAGGTTCCGGGAAACCCTCTCCAAGAGATTATGAAGCAAAAGGGAGGGTGGATGAACAGTTTTTAAAAGATTTGGTTCAGTTTATTTTGCAATAATTTTTTAAGTCTCTTTTGATAATTAATAGGGATCAGGAATTTTAATATGGCATAATTGATATTTTTAACTAAATATTACATAAATGTGTAACATTTTAGATTGTTTTACTACTAACTCTTAAATCTAATCTATTAATATTTGTTAAAAGTAATCTAAATGAAAAAATTTCGACTTAGTGTCAAGCTGTTGTTGTTTTGTTCACTTTTGGGAACAGGTGTAGTATCTGCTCAAAAGTATGAACAAACAATTAAGGACTATGTTAATTCCGCTCAGGGATCATTCCAAAGAATTAATCCGGAACTGAAAGAATTTAAAATCATCAACATAGATCCTTCAAAGAGCTTAAAGGGAGATGTTGTAGGGATACAGCAAACAATTAATGGGATTCCAGTTTTTGGAAGTTCTGCCAACGTTTTAATCAGAGACGGAAAGGTTTTAAACTTTGCAGATAGCTTTATTAAGAGCTACCCTTCAGCGATTAAAGGAAAAGAGAGTGGAAGAAAAGACGACCTGGTTGCAAGTACAATTCAAAAGCTGAATGGGCTTTCTTCTGCAAAGAATATTGACGGAAAAGAGACTCCGATCGTTGTAAATTCTGTATATTTTGCAAAAGGAGGGGAGTTGACATTAGGGTATCAGTTCTATGTCGAGGAAAAAGGAACAGGAAACGTATGGAACACTATCGTTAGTACAGTTGACGGATCTATTTTATATCAGGAAAATACCACTTTATCATGTAGCTTCCATAATGAAGCGTATCATCATGAGTCAGGATCATTCGCACAGAATATTCAAAGCTCTTTACCTGCTAATATAGCTGCTGCTAACCTGAAGAATCCTACAAATTTTATATTATTACCGGATAATGCGTCTTATAATGTGTTTGCTTTTCCTACAGAAGCACCTACTTTTGGAGCGAGAACATTGCTTACAAATCCATGGGATCTGACTGCTTCACCGGAAGGATGGCATTCTGATGGCACTAATCATTATACTATAACAAGAGGAAATAATGCATTTGCATATACTGACGAAAATAACAGTAATCTGCCTCAGTTTTCTCCTGATGGAGGAGCAACAAGAACATTTGATTTTCCTTTAGATATAACAGCTGCCCATACAACTTATACTTCCGCAGCGGTAACTAATTTATTCTATAACTCCAATAAGATGCACGATGTATTTTATAAATTCGGATTTACGGAATCAGCAAGGAATTATCAGGTAAATAATTTTGGAAACGGAGGTGCAGGTAATGACCCTGTTCTTGCCGAGGCAAGGGATGGCAGCGGTCTTAATAATGCAAACTTTAATCCCGGTACGGATGGAACAAGCGGAAGAATGCAGATGTTCCTTTTTTCACCTGCCGGAAATGTAAGATACCTTTATTATAATTCACCATCAACCTATACGGCCAGAGCTCCAATAGCTACTACAGCGAATTTTGGTCCTCAGATTATGGGGAATCCACCTGTGACAGGAGACCTTGCTCTTTCTACTCCAGCTGATGCATGTACTGCAGTTACAGCCGGAAGTCTTACAGGAAAGATTGCAGTAGTGAATGCTGCAGGATGTGGATTTGCTGTTAAAACAAAGAATTTACAGAATGCCGGAGCTGTAGGGGTTATTCAATACCATCCGTCAAGTAATACTCCTGTAGGAATGGGAGGAACTGATGCTACCATTACAATTCCTACTATTATGGTGGGAATGTCAGAAGGTCAGTTTCTTGTGAATGACTTAACTAACGGTATTGTTGGAAATGCTACTTTGAAAACAGATGCTGTTTACAAAGATGCAAGTTTGGATAACGGTGTAATCAGTCATGAGTATGGTCACGGTATTTCCAATCGTCTTACGGGAACAGGAAGTTCATGTTTATCTTATATTTCATCGAATGAGCAGATGGGAGAAGGATGGTCGGATTTCTTTGCCCTGATGATGACTACAAGACCAGGCGATACCTCTTCTATAGCAAGAGGCGTAGGTACGTTTGTTTCAGGACAGGGAACTACAGGATCAGGAATAAGACCTGCAAAATATTCACCTGATTTTACGATCAATGATTATACCTATGGACGCACTAACGGTATGAAAGTGAATGCGAATAATGCAGTTCTTGGACCGCTTACCGTTCCGGATGTCCACAGTATAGGATTTATCTGGGCATCAATGCTTTGGGATCTTAACTGGAAATATGTAGATAAGTACGGGTACAACAGTAATGTTCTGGCGGATCCTAACAGCGGAAGTGCAAAAGTTTTACAGCTGGTAATGGATGCACTTAAATTGCAGCCTTGTAATCCTACGTTTGTACAGGGTAGAGATGCTATTCTTGCTGCTGACCAGGCATCCACCGGAGGACAAAATAAATGTATGATCTGGACTACATTCGCAAAAAGAGGATTAGGAGTAAATGCTTCTGCCGGAGCTCTTAATGGTCTGGCATTTGGTGCTAATCAACCTTTGCCGGAAATGAGTGACCAGGTAGAAGACTTTACAGTTCCTGCAGAATGCGCTGCATTGGCTGTAAAAGAAATTAATGATTCTAAAGGAATATCAATCTATCCGAATCCTGTAAGAAACGAATTTACAATAAAAACTCCTTCCGGTCTGAAGTTATCCGGAATTACTACTGTTTCTATCTATGATTTTACAGGGAAACTGATTTCTAAGGAAAATATCAACCTTAATAAGCAAAACACAATCAATGCAGAACAACTAATCAATGGAGCTTATATTGTGAAAGTGAGCAATGAGTCAATTGATTACTCTCAAAAGATTATTGTTTCCAAATAGGAATTTATAATAACTAATTGTGATGAGCCTGGAACTTTGTTCCGGGCTTTTTTAATTGTTTTCGGGGCCTACCTTATTCAGAAACAGAAAAGAGGTTATTCCTGCAATGGCCGAAAGTGTAGTGCTTAAGATAAAACTGCCAATCACATATTGCAGAAGATTGTTCTTGATCAGTTCGAAATTTAAATCCTGACTTAAAATATCGCTGTTTCCACTTACAAAGGGAGCTCCCAGAAACAGGGAAGCGGCAATAATAAAAGGAATAAAAGGAGGAAGACTCACATTGGAGGCTACAAATGCAAGGACTTTATTAAGCTTAAAAAGTACAGATAAACTGATCACCAGAAGAGTCTGGAATCCCCAGAAAGGAGAAAGCCCTATAAACACTCCCAAAGCTATGGAAAATGCTTTTGTTCGGTTACTTCCGTCACTTTCTAAGACATCTTCCTGGATGAATCTTTTAAAGCTTTTTTTTTTGAAATTATTCACGAAATTTCTCGGAATAATATAAAGTAGAGTAATCGTTACCAGTATGGTGTTCAGAATACTGATTCTTGTAAAATCTTTGAAAGGTCTGAAATGCGAAACCCGCTCTGCCGGATCATACAAAACTTTGATCGGAACATTTTTTACCGGAACATGCCGCCAGGCAGTTCTTACAATGATTTCAATTTCAAATTCAAACTTAGGAGTAAAATATTTCTTTGGAATTTTATGCAAAGGATAAAGTCTGTAGCCGGACTGTGTATCTTCCAGCCTGATACCGGTTTCAAACCAAAACCAGAAATTGGAAAAACGGTTTCCGAAACTGCTTTTCTTAGGAATGCCATCCTGAGACATATTTCTGTTTCCGATCAGAAGAACATCTTCTTTTTCCTGAAGAAGAGCTTCTACAAATACCGGAATATCATCCGGATAATGCTGCCCATCCGAATCAATGGTGATGGCGTAATCATATCCTGATTTCTTTGCTGCTCTGAAACCTGTTTTTAGGCCGTTTCCTTTTCCTTTATTCTCCGGTAAGGAAATTACAGTGATCTGAGGATATTGAGCAAGGATCTGAGGTGTGGAATCTGTAGAACCATCATCAACCACAATAATACTTCCGGTGTAGTTGAGAACACCGTCAATAACCCTCTTCAGGGTTTTTTCATTATTGTAGGTAGGGATTAAAACGCATATCTTCTTTTCAGAAATAGCATTTTGTACTTCAGCAAGCAGCATTTTTTTATTTTAAAGTGGCTTTTTCCGCCTCTGTCATGGTTTTAGATTGCATTGCAAACCTTTTGATATAGCCCTTCAGAGCTGTATTCTGTTTGCTGTAATTATTCAGCAGGAAAGCTTTATCATCCTTCAGGCTCCCGCGGTATCCTACGATCTTCGGAATATTTTCCTGAACACTCATTCTGATCAGACGAAGTTCTGCATTGTTAGGATTACTTTTAATAATGCCTTCAAGACTTGTAGCGCCTGTCTTTACCAGAGCTTTTCTGTTGCTTTTGGCAATTTTGGCTTCCATAATCTTTGCTGCGGCCTTGTATCCTACAGTTACAGCATCAGAGCCGGATTGTTTTTCCGCAGTTTCAATAAAGCTCGCAGTATTGGTAGTGGATTCATTCGCCTTAGCATAGCTGTTTCTCAGCGTTTCAAGGTCAGATTGAAAGAAAAAAACAAATGCTGCTATGAATGATAAGATTAGTTTCATGACGATATTTTTTTATAGCTTACAGACAATTTCAATGCAATAGTCTCGCCAAAAGAAGTTGTGTTTTTTACTTTAACATCTTCTTCATTTTCAGCAATATCAAGCTGAAGTACCAGATCAGGGGTTTCAAAGGGATTGATAATTGCCATGAACTTTACATTCGAAGCGGTTTTCAGGAATAATTTTGAACCCGTCAGTTCCTCAGTAAGTTCTTTAATGATCTGCATCATACAAACACCGGGAGTTACCGGATTTCCAGGGAAGTGTCCTTTGAAAATATCGTGGTCTTTATTAAGATGAATATGAGCAGTAAACTTTCCGTCTTCTGCTTTATCGTATGATGTTAAAGTATAAAAGTCTGTAAGAATCGTTTGCATGATCTTATTTTTTTAAGATTAAAGTATAATCAATTTCTTTCCAAAAAATAGATATATCCATAGATTTGAGGGCAGAAATTACTCTGTTTCGGTTATTTGAAATAGTTTTATGTTGATCTTAAAGTCCTTGTGCTGCAGGTTTAAGCTGTCCGCGAAGATAGGTTTTTTTGCATCAAAAGTAAAATCGATTTTCTCCTTGTTGTTTTTCGTATAGATAATCTGCTTCAGCAAATTACTTTCTTTGCTGAAAAACAGATAATAGCTTTTATTTTCGATTTTTGAAAGGTAGATTTTAGCATTTTCATTTTCAAAACTTTCATTGACCGGATATTTCCTTTTCAGAAGCTGTTGAAAGTCGTTTTTCAGGAAATTGATGACTATTTTTTTATCCAGGTCAGGAAGCACATAATTCAGTCTGAAATCATTATCAGAGACTTCAAAATCTATCAGTTTATTCCCGAAATCAGAAGTTAAGGCGACACGGTGCGTTGTTTCATTCAGTTTTTTGATGATCAGAATACCGCTTACATGTTTTTTATAAATGTCCATCTGGCATTTGTATACATAATCTTCGGTGGAAGAAAAGTATAAATTTTCCACCATCTTTTCAGAAGAAGAGACAGGTTTTGCTTCTGTTAACCGATACGTTTTACAGGAAGCAGCCAGGATCAGAATCAGGCTATAAAGTAAACTCTGACGCAGGAATTGAAGCATTGATCTTGGTATTTTTGAAAACAATATTCGTAGTATCTCCGGAAGCCTCCGTCATATTGACCTGTGAAACTGTCGACTGGTTCTTTGGGAAAAACAGTTCGATCTGTTTAATATATTTCAGCAGCTGAGAAGTTTTTGGGATAAACTTCGCCACATTGTAATTTCCGTTCTTAAAGTAGGTAACGGTGAACTCAGGATCATTGAACATGGTTCCGTTCGAACTTCCAACAATAAGTTTATTGATTTTTTCAAAGGTTTTGCTCTTCGCATCCACAGAAGATTTTTTCCCCTGATCGTTGATGAAGATTTTATTGCTTTTAAAAACAATGCTGTACTGATAAGGTTTTGTATATTTCCAGCTCAGCATATTGGGTGTTTGCAAAGACATTTTCCCATAAGTAACAATGCTTTTATCCAGGAAATCCATTTTTTTGGTCTGGGTAAAATCACTCTGCAACGTTTTAATTCCTTTTGTATCAGAAGAAACTTTCGATACAAATGCTTTGGCTTCAGCTCCGGACATTGCCGTGTTTTGAGCAAAAAAGAATCCTGAAACCAGTAAGAATACTCCGAAAGCTATATTTTTAATCATTTCTATTTAAATTTATCACTGTATCAACAGTAAAGGTTGAATATTTTTTATCCTTCAAAAATACTAATAAATTGGTCAGCACACGATAAGTCTTTTCCGAAGTGTCATGAAGAAGGATAATACTCCCGTTTTTCAGGCCTCTGGTCACTCTGTTGTAGATTTTCTTTTCGTCATCAATGATGGTGTCCAATGACCGGACATTCCACCCGATGCTTACTTTATTGGTTTTTTTGATTGCTTTTGCAATATTGGGGTTCGTCACTCCGAACGGTGGTCTGTAGAGGCTGGTGCTGATATTTCCCACATTTTTTATGACTTCATCACACTTTTCAATCTCTTCAATCATTTTTGAAGTCGATAAAAATCCTGTAGAATTGGAATGTGATAAGGTATGATTTCCTATGGTATGTCCCTCTGCAATGATTCTCTGAAACGTCTCAGGGTATTTTTCAATCTGTTTTCCGATACAGAAGAAAGTTGCTTTTATCTGATGTTCTCTAAGCAAGTCTAAAAACTTTGGTGTAAATTCAGTAGGACCATCATCAAATGTAAGAGCCACTTCTTTTATTCTGGTACGTTTATGAGTAATACTGTTCACAAAATATCCCAGCTCAATGTCAAAAGAACCCCAGACAACTACTGCAGAAAAAGCAAAAAAACAAAACAGATATACCCAAATACTTCCGTGGAACGCATAAATAAAAACGTTACAGAAAAGGTAGAACAGGATGAAGGGATAATGTTTCATTGCTGATTGTTTTATTACAAGTTTTATAGTCGTAATATTTATTGTATACCATTGTCATTCCGTAGGAGTCCAGACTAATTTCTAATTTAGATTCCACGCTTCACTGCGTTTCGCTCTGAATGACAAATAGACTGTATAATTTTCAATTTCAACAATTATGCCTTCTCCAATAACACCAGGCTGTGATCATCACCCGCCAGATGGTTGTAAAGAAGTATATTCTTTATACTTTCCTTTTTTTCAGCATTGATCATCATTACTTCCGGAATCTGCTGTTCCTTAAGGATATGACAGGCCATAAAGGTTGAAAAACCACTTGCTGTATTGAATTCTCCACTCAGATGTTTATAATACAGCTGTGCTGAATCAGGAAACAGCTCCATTGCTTGTGTATAATATCTATCTGACTTTGCATCTCCGCTGAATCCTAAAATAACCGCGTCAATATCATGAGTTGAAAGATTGTTTTGAACTAAGAAATTCTGGATAAAATCCTTTAGTTCATTCAATTCAACTTTATTGCTGATATCGATATTCTTAAGCCTGGCATAAGAGTTTTCGGTCTTATCTTTTCCAATCACAAAAAAGCTGGCACCTTCACCCCAGATCACTCCATTGGTAGTGGAATGTAAATAATCTGCAGGAAGATCTGCTTCTTTTTTGATCGTATTATTTAAGCAGTAAAGTTCCATGGTTCTGTCTGTCTGTTCGTCTGTAGAACCTACCAGAACATTTTCTGCTTCTCCGTCATTGATCTGAAGCTGAGCATCCAACAACGAAAACTCCAGTGAAGAAGAAGTATTTACATACGTGAAGTTGTAAGCATGACATTGTAATCCCAGAGCGATCTGTCCTGCTACTGTATTATGGGTAGACTGGATGAAAAAGGTAGGCGTAAGGAACTCTTCATGATTGTCAATCACGTTTTTCAGGAACTTTTCAGAATCCTGTGAGCAGCCCATTCCGGTTCCTACAATGATAGCGTCCGGCTGTTCAATCCCTGCTTCCTTCAATGCATAATGCGATGCTACAGAGCTCATTTTTACGGTTTTAGACATTCTCCTGATCATCGCAGGCGGAATGAACTCTTTGTAATTGGGTTCTATCGCTTTAATGATATTTGAAGAATTTTTAACAGTAAGGTTCTGAAGAATATTTTCGTTTAAAGTGTCCTGAACCGAGATACAGGATGCACTGTTGATGTATACTGCACTCATGATTTTGAGAAGATTAAGGTGGAACAGTTTCCTCCAAACCCAAATGAATTGGAAAGCACATGATTGATGTTTTTCTTTTTCAATTCGGTAACAGGAGTAAGATCAAACTCTTCCATTTTTGTTTTGAAATTCAGATTCGGGAAGATCGCACTGTTTTGCATGGCTAAAATTGAAAATACGGCTTCAATTCCTGCCGCAGCAGCTAAAGTATGTCCTGTAAATGCTTTTGTAGAGCTGAATTCAGGTACCTGATTTTCTCCAAAGATTCTGATCATGGCAATCCCCTCAGATAAATCATTGTTGGGAGTAGCCGTTCCGTGGACATTGATATAATCTATATTTTCTTTTTCCAATCCGGAGATTTTCAGGGCTTGCTGCATCGCTAAAAATGCACCCTGCCCATTTTCTGAGGAGGCAGTCTGATGGTAGGCATCGTTGGCGTTTCCATATCCGGAAAGGTAAGCAAGAACCTTTTTATTTTCTTTTTTTACCATTTCTTCAGATTCAAGGACTAAGAAAGCCGCAGCTTCCCCAAGGTTCAGTCCTTTTCTGTTGTTGTCAAAAGGAGTGTTGTAGGAATCTGTAAGAATCATCAAGGTATTGAACCCATTCAAAGTAAATTTTGAAAGAGAATCTGTTCCCCCGACAATCACACGGTCCAAAACTCCGTTTTTGATCAGCTTTGCGCCCATCATAATCGCATTGGCTGCTGATGAGCAGGCTGTACTAATGGTAGAAACCATACCCTTTAATCCCAGATAACCGGCAATAGCCAATGAGGAATTTCCGGCATCATGAGCGTCAATATATTTTTGCTTTTCAGGGAAGTCTTCGTAAGAGTAGAAGTATTTTTCAGTGATATCCATTCCTCCTACACTGGTAGAAGAGATCAAGCCGGTTCTGTAACCATTGATATCTGAAATTCCTGCACTTTCTACAGCTTCTTTAGCAGCAATCATTCCCAATAGGGAAGTTCTTGTGACATTGTTGTCTTCATCAAGATGAAGTTTCTGTACAAGCTCTTCATTGGATAATTTTATTTCACCCGTTTTAATGGCTCCGGCGTGGCGGGTTTCAAACATTTCAATATCTGAAATTCCATGTTTTCCGGTTTGCAATGAAATAAAATTTTCCTCCACATTGTTTCCGATGGAGGAAATGATGCCCATTCCCGTTATGGCAATTTTTTGACTCATGGTATTCAATAATGTAACAATGTATCAATCGAATAATTTACCAATAATTGCTACATTGTTACACTGTTAGATTGTTATATTAATTTATTTTGTTCTGTTGTCCCCGATGAATTTTGCCATCGTATCGATAGATTGGAAAATCTCTTTTCCTTTTTTAGGATCAGCTAATTTTATTCCATAGTCTTTATCAAGAAGAACGATCAGTTCCAAAGCGTCGATAGAATCTAATCCTAATCCACCTCCGAATAAGGGATCAGTATCTTTGATTTCTTCTACAGATACATCTTCAAGGTTAAGAACTTCGATAATTTTGTGTTTCAATTCTGTTTTTAAGTTTTCCATAATTCAGTTGGTTTATCAGTGTTTCAGCATATCATGAAGATCATTACATCATTGCACTGTTATATTGTTACATTTTTATAAGGTTAGCAAATATACAAAAGCTTTGTAATTTTCCTGATACAATTCCACCCAGCCGCACAATACTTTGTCGGCTTTTCCGGATAGAAGAATCTGTTCAGAATAGTCATTCAAAAATTCTTCATCAAAATCATCCAGTACGAAAAAAGCATTTTCTGTCTGCATTTTGTGTTTAATGCTGATTTCTCCTACACAGATGTTGGGTAAAGTATACACAAAAACGGCAGGACTCGGATAGAAATTATCCTGATCGTTGATGCTTTCCTGATATTTGAAATCCGTATCCAGACTGGAAGATCTGTTGGCAAAAACAATGGCTGTTCTGCTGTGATCTTCACCTTTCAAAATGGTTTCAGCGGAAAGAAAGGCCAGTTTACTCAGGTTATCCATTTTATGAAACTTTGGATAGCTCAGGTCTAAACTTTTATAGGCTTCTTTAGCAAATTCCTGAAAGGTTTCGCTTGGGCTTTCAAAAATAAGATTTCCGTCAACGGTTATTTTTGAATGTTCTATGGTACAGGTGTTTATTTTCTTCATCACTTTCAGGTTAACATTTTTCCAGGACAACAGCTGCATTACAACCTCCAAAGCCAGAAGCGGTCTTTAGAATGTATTTAATTTCTGCAGTTTGGTTTTCTCTGATGATATTCAAAGGTTGGGTTACTCCCATTTCTTTAAAATTCTTTGAGGGGATCAAAGTATTGTGAAGAGCTCCTTCCATAGAAATAATACTTTCCAAAAGACCGGAAGCACCCAGGCAATGTCCGTAATAGCCTTTCATACTGTTGAGCGGAATATGTTGGAGATCCATTCTGTTGAAGGCAATAGCCTCCATTTCGTCGTTATATAAAGTTGCCGTTCCGTGGGCAGAGATAAAATCAATCTGTTCAGCAGAAATATTCGCTTCTGTCATGGCATTTCTGATACTGGCATATAAACCGTCACCGGTTCTTGAAGGTCCGGAAATATGATTGGCATCATTGACTGCAGAATCTCCAAGGACTTTAAACCTGGATTTTTCGTTTTGTGGGATTGCTTCGTCACTTTGTTCCTCGCAATGACATGAGGTGATATAAACTGCGGCTGCTGCTTCACCAATATTAATTCCGTCCCTGTTTTTATCATAAGGTTGGCAAGGCCCTGATCCTATTGCCTGAAACGAGTTGAATCCTGAAATAACAAATTCAGAAAGTTCGTCTCCTGCAATTACAAAGGCATCTTTGTATTTTTCTGCCTGAATCATATTTTTTGCCACTGAAATCGCCATTACTCCTGAAACGCAGGCATTGGAAACGATGATCGGTTTTGTTTTAAATCCAAAGAAATCAGCAATTTTTTTTGCTAATTTTGATAAATAAACCCCTTCAGGTAATTCAGTCTGGTTTTTTAGCAAACTGATATTTCCTTTTGTTGTTGAAAGGATAAAAGCAGTCTCGTCCGATATGTGATGTTTTTCAACAAGAGGCTGTAAGCTTAAAAGAAGCATCTTCTCCAGTCTTGTGAAATTATGAATGTCATTCTGAGCGGAGTCGAAGAATCTGGTAAATTCGTCATTCAGTTTTTCAGTATCAATCATAGAAGCATAAAAAGCCTCCTGATTGTTTATGATTGTATGTGAAGCGACTCCCGATTTTCCTTCCAAAAGAGCGTTCCAGTTGGACTCAACATTGAAGCCCAGCGGAGTTACACAATTGTAATCTGTGATATAAATTTCCTTTCTCATGATAATCCCATTTTATCTTTCCAGTTTTGAAAAAACTCCGGATTATACAGACATAAGCTTCCATTGCTATCAAGAAATACCTGAATGGTTTCTCCACTGCATACCAATTGGTCTTCCTGATTGAAAAGTTCATATCTGTAAATAAGCTTGGCAGAAACAGAATTGATAAAAGTTGTCACAATTCTGAATGTTTCTCCATATTTTAAAGGAAGAAAATGCTCGCAGGTACTTTTTACGATCGGTGTTACAAAACCTGCATTTTGAATATCAAGATAGGTAAGACCATGCAGACGACCGAAAGCTTCTCTTCCATCTTCAAAATACACGATATAATGCCCATGCCAGACAATTCCCAGCGGATCTGTTTCATTGAAGCGTACTCTTACTTCTTCGGTACAGGTTAATATATTTTCTTTAGACTGCATTTTGTTTTTTTTCGTAAAAAATGGAAATGGATACGGTAGCAATATAGAACAGGAAAAGGAAAACCAGTTCTTTGGCAATCCCACCAATTCCGCTGTTCCTTAAAATAATATCATAATAAGCATTCAGTCCCCAGTTCATAGGAGAGAATTTCGCTACGGTCTGCATGAATTCCGGCATCAGAAATACAGGTACCCAGATTCCGCCAATGGCTGCCAGAACCACTACAGAAGTCGCCCCAAATGGAGCAGATTGTTCCTGTGTATCGGCAATAGTTCCCAGTAAAACTCCAAATCCAATAGCTGCCAGTCCTGCAAACAGCGTTACTGCCAGAAGCTGGAGCATCTTTCCGGATACATCAAAAGCGGGAAGATCCATATAGGGGAAAAGATAAATTCCTACCGCAACCATCAGTAAAAACTGAATAATACAAATGATAAGATAGGTAAATGTTTTTCCTAAAATATGGACAAAATAAGGAGTAGGGCTTATTCTTGCTCTTACACTTGTTCCCTGGCTTTTTTCCTTTACCAGATTGATGGATAAAGGGACTACAATAAAGAAGATGGCAAAAAGTGTCCATGCAGGAACGTTGTGTTGAACGGAATTTGGCATGACATCCATTGCTCCTTTTTTGGGAGTGATTTCTTTAAAGCTGATCAGGTTTTTATTTTCATCAAGATTTTCTGTTGTTCCCAGCTGATCCTGGAAGGCTTTGTAAATCTTTTTATTTTCAATTTCAAAAACCATTTTGTTGACAGAATTCATCACCGAATTTTTAAAGCCCACATTGGTAGCAGGGTCAAAGTACAAATGAATTTCTTTGGCTTTGGGAACTGCTGTTTTTACTTTTGCAGAATCTCCTTCCAGCCCGAATGAACTTACAATGGTCTGAACTTTCGAATCAATATTGGAATTTAAATCTTTCGTTAAATTTTCAGGAATGACAATTGCCATCTGATAATCTCCGGAAAAAACAGCCTCCTGAGCAGATTTTTCATTGAAGTTGGTCAGCAGCTGGAATGTTTTGCTGTTTTCCAGTTCTGCTTTTATATTTTTTGAAACTTCAGATTTGTCCTGATCAATAAAGATAATAGGAATCTTTGATCCTTCAAGGTTTTTAAAGGTAGAATCCTGAATAAGGGTAATGGTGACAATCAAAAGCAAAGGCATCACAAAGATGATGACAATTCCTCCGATATCTCTTTTCAGCAGAAGAATTTCCTTAATAAAACTTCTCCACAGTTTATACAACAACATCTCTTAATTCTTTTCCGGTTAATGAAATGAAAACGTCTTCAAGGTTTTCGGCATTGGCAATCTGTGAAACAAGTTCTTCAGGAGTTCCTACAGCGTGGATTTTTCCATGATCGATGATGGCAATTTTTGTACAGAATTCTTCCGCTTCCGAAAGGTGATGGGAAGTATAAATGATACAGGTTCCCTGTTTATTTAAATCTAAAAGATAATCAATGATTGCTTTTTTAGACTGAACATCTACTCCTACCGTAGGTTCGTCCAGGAATAAAACTTTAGGATTGTGAAGCGTTCCGGCGATGAGGTTGCAGCGGCGTTTCATCCCCCCTGAAAACTGTCCTACCTGCTTATTGGCAAATTTTGATAGCCCCATAATTTCAAGGGATTCATCAATTGCTTTTTTAAGCTGGTTATGCTTTAAACCATACAGACTTCCGAAAAACATAAGGTTTTCCTTAGCTGTAAGTGTAGGATATAAAGCATATTCCTGGGGAACAATTCCGATAATCTGTCTTATTTTGAACCCATCCTTCTGGGGAGATAAACCGTTAATGGTGAAGTTTCCTGAAGTAGGTTTGATTAATCCTGAAAGCATGGAAATCAGCGTTGTTTTCCCAGCTCCGTTGGGGCCAAGAATTCCATAGATTTCATTTTTACTGATGCTCAAAGAAATATCATTTACAGAAAACTCATCAGAATTTTTGTATTTTTTGTATAAGTTTTTAATCTCAATCATATTTTCCGCCATATCAGATCGCTTTTCTCAGTTTTTTATAGAAAGCTTCTTCCAGGTCTGCAATATGCAGCATTGTTTTTGAAAGTTCATTGTAAATATTGCTTTTCGAGTTTCTGTTTTTATATACTCTGGCAATATCAACGGCAAAATCTCTCCAAAGGTCACCGATAGAGGTTATTTCTTTTGATAATTCCTTTAGCTCGTCATTTTTTAGAATGACAGCTGCTTCCTGGAGGAATGCTCCATAGATAAACCTGAATCCTCCGCCTCCGGTCCCGATTTCTTCCTGCATTCTGATCAATTGTCCCAGATAATGGTTGGTAACCTTCGTTCCTTTCTTTTCTGCCCATTTCGGGATGCTTTTCGCTACCCATCTCATGGCTTTTACCCCAATAAGTGGTACGGGTGCCAGCATATTTTTGCAGGTATCTTTGATTCCTTTTTTGATGGCATCTTCAAGATTCACATTTTCCGGAACATAAACAGGGTAGTACATGTGTCCTTTAGGAGGAAGTGCTCCTTTTGCATATCTTACTTTTTCCAATTCTGCTTCTGAAAGGGAAGTCGTATAATCCATTACAGGGTCACTGATCAGAAATTTTCCGTCTTCTTTTCCGTATACCACAAGGTTGTGGGCATTGAAGTGAAATTTGTATTCTTCAGGAAAATAAGTAAGGTTGAAAACGCCCACCTGAAGTCCTGTAGGGATATTTTGTTCCAGATTTCTTTCAAGAGCTTTTTGGGCATCCTGAGGATTTGAGAATTTTTCTCTTTTGATTTTAATTCCTAATCTTTTGGCTGCTTTACTGAAAATAGCACCCGGCATTGGACGATAGCTGAAGCCCGGAGCAAAATTCACCTTCAGAAAAGGGAGATAGACAAAAAACAGTCCTGAACCGATCCCGAAGATCATAGGTTCGCTTAGTTTCAGTCCTTTGTTAAGCAGTAGATTAGAAGCAACACCGTTTTCGCAATGCGCAGTCTGATGGTGTTCAAAGTTTAATTTCATTTGCTGATTGTATCTTTTCATTGGTCAAATGATACCAGGCATTATATTTAGCCTTGTTTCATTTATTTCCCGTTGAAGTTTTTTAATTCATCCACTGAAATTCCGAATGCATCGGCATATTTTTTCAGTGCATTTTCGCTTAGTGTTTTGAATATTTTGGGTTTAAAATGTCTTTTTACCCTCCATTGCCACATTCCCACATATGAAGCAAGAACGCCAATATCCATTTTGTTCAGTTCCATAAAATAAACAATGGGACTTGCTGTATTATTGGCCACATTTTGTTTTGCTTCCTCAATTCTTTCATAAATAAGTTCCATCGATTCATCCAGAGCAGCTTTTTTGGCATCCCAGCCGGTGCTGTTTGCTGTCGTGTAGTTGTCGTTCTCATCCGTCACATACAATACTTCAGTCATGTTGGCGGATTTCAGGTTACTTTCGTCTTGAGGCAGGTCTTGTTTTTTCATCTAAATAAAGTTATTTTTTTAGATTCCAGATGAATAGGATTCACCTGTTTTTTGATTCTTATAATCAGGTGGCTAAAATAGTGAAAATACATTATATGGTTATCGTAATTACAAAAATCCACTATTATTGCATTCCGGAATATCATGGTCTATTGAGTCAATAGTTGAGTGAACTGTATTATGTTAAATTATAAATATTGTTAAAAATACTGAGGATTAATAGTGTTTTATGCGGTTTTAGGTTATTTTATTTATATTTGTTTGTGTAAATAATTAAAAAACTAATAAAACAAAAACCATGAAAAATTTAAGACAACTTACAAAAAATCAATTAAAAAAAGTAAAAGGAGGTTTAACTGCTTATATTTCTTGTGCTAACGGAACTAATGGGCAAATACGTAATGTAGGAGTTAATACCGATATTGCAACTGCTGCCGAGCAGATTTGCGGAGGCAACGATTATGAAGTTATTATCTAAAAAAGAAATAAAGTAAACTTCAATTAAGAAACATGCTGCTTAGATTTAAGCAGCATATTTTCTTTTATACTGATTCCGAAGAATTGTATACTAAATTTTGTGGTTAAAAACTGCTTCTCCCTGATGGTCAGAGTTTCACGGATTTTGTGAATGTTTCACGTGAAATAATTCATCTGATGATGAGATTTTAATGGTTGTACTGAACTGATTATCAGTTGATTTATGAAGAGGTGGTGAATGTGTAAATAAACAAAAAACGGACTTTTTTATCTAGGGTTTTTATAATCAATTCAATAGGAGTGGGCTTTAGCCCACTTAAAAAAAGAGAAAAATCAATTGACTTTAGCCAAAACCTATATTTTAAACACAAATAGCACAAATGAGTGACACAAATTTTCACAAATCTATTATAGAATATGAAATGAATAACTAGAAAAAGCTGCACAAAAAGTACAGCTTTTCTATGTCTATGTTGAATTGACTTTTACGACTTTACTTCCTGAATAAACAGGTTGATTTCCGCTCTGATTAACAATTCATCATTAGTAAATGTTTCACAGAAGATATGGCAGATATTCTCAAATTGTGAGATAAGCGAAGCTTTGGAAATGATTTGTTCACCCACTTTCGGAAGAGCAAAAATTTCGATCTTCTTGATATTGGTAATGAATCCAATCACTTTAGTATCAGCTTCAGGATTTTCAAAGAAGCTTTGTCCAAGGATAGATGAACAGGTCTGAGCCAGATTTTCGATCAAGCCGGCTTCCGCAAACTCATTGTTGTGAACAAATATATTATCTTCTTTTATTTCAAAGGAAGTCATTACTTTTTCTTTGGTCAGTTCCAGGATATAGTCTGCCATGAGCATCGGTTCACGATGCGGTAAAAAGTTGTGTATATTAATGATATTCTCTTCCTTTATTTCCATTTCCAGTTTATTTTACAGCGGTTTTCATTTGAGATTTTGCAATCACTTCACCGTTCAGTTTCGTAATGATATCTACCAGGGTTACTCCCATTACTTCATTAAGGATGGTTACTTCAGATTTCAGCTGATCTCCTACTTTAGGCAGTATTTCAGCTTCAAAAGATTTGATGGCTCCGATATATCCGGTTGGAGCCTCTTTTCCCAGCAGATAATATTTATATCCGGTATGAAGGGCAACGCTCTGCGCCTGATGCTCAATCAGTCCTGAAGCCTGGAATAATCCGTCCTGGATAAAAAGGTTGTCTTCCTTTATCTCAAAACCGGATAAAAGATGGTTTTCAGAGTATTCGGACAATTCATGCACCATTACAAAAGGAAACCTTTGGGGGATAAGACTTTCTACAAAATCTTTATCGGATGTGGGCAGTTTGTTTTCCATTAGCAAACGGTTAATAAAGCACATGAATAAGCAAATCTTCCACTTTCAGGAACGCAAAGAAGTACTTTTTCTCCTTTTTTCAATGTTCCGGAATTCATCAGTTCTTCAAGGGCGATAAATATAGATCCTGCTCCGATGTTTCCAACTTCAGAAAGATTATAGAACCATTTTTCTGCAGGAAAATCCATTCCTTTTTTGGCAAATTCTTCTTTCAGTCCATCTTTAAAGTATCCGGAAGAAATATGAGCCAGTACGTGGTCAATTTTTTCCGGATCCAGATTATGCTTGTCAAAAGATGATCTTAAACTTTCTGCTCCTTTTACTAGGATGTATTTATCAAGGATTTTAGTATCCTGTTTAATTGCAAAAATAGATTGTTTCAACCATTCATCAGAAGGGTAGTCTGCCCATGATTTCAGGCTTCCGTCTTCCAGCTTATCACATCCTGCATACATACAAGCTTCAATTTCGTGGGCATAAGAATAGAAATCAATGAATTCTATTTTTAGGGAAGTGCTGTTTTCTCTTGGTTTATTTTCTAAAAGGAAAGCACCTGCTCCATCAGAAAGCATCCATCTCAGGAATTCTCTTTTGAAAGCAATGATAGGTCTTTCTTCAAGTAGTTTTAAATTTTCAGCCTCATGATTGAACTTGTCAGCAGTCATCCATGCAGACATTCTTTCAGAACCTGCACATACCGCATTTTCCTGTACACCGGCTTTTACGGAAAGGAATCCATAGTTGAGCGCATTCATTCCTGAGTTGCAAAGACCTGTTGAAGTATTAATTTCAATAGATTTTCCGATGTTCAGTTCGCCATGTACCATGGATGCGTGAGAAGGCTGGATCTGATCCGGTGAAGTAGTTCCTACAGATAATAATTTCATATCTTCCTTTTTGAAGTTTTCGTCAAAAAGTCCTTCGATTGCTTTTGCAGTAAGCTGCGCATTAGAGTGGGTAGGGTTTCCTTCTTTATCTAAAGCGTAGTATCTTGTTGTAATTTTATTATTTCTCAGGATAAGTGATTTTGCTTTAGATGGCGCATCATTGATAAGCCCAAGATAAGTCTCCATTTCATCATTCGCTACCGGCTCATTGGGTAAGTATTTTGATGCTTTTGTTATAAATACGTCGTACATTCTATTTTAAATTAATTCCTTGTAAATATCTTTTTTGTTTTTGTCTTTTAAACCAAAATATAGGGGTTGTAAGCAGGTGTAAAACCAAAACGACAGGTGAGATAATCCATATCGCTGCCATCAAATATACCTTAAAGAATTTTATCAGCAATGGACGTTTCTCTTTTTTCTTGATAATCAGGTTAGACCATACTGTGAAAATTTTATTTCCAACCTTTTCTACCCGTACTAAAAAAGCACGGATTTCAATCGCTCCGTTTTTCACAAGATCCGGTTGTAAACTATTAAGGTCATTATTATTAAAATGTCTTTCAATAATCTCGCCATACTTTACAGAACCTGCAATTTCTTCATCTGAAACTCCTGCAGCGGGAAGCATTCCCGATTTTTCTTTCTGACCTGTGGTAAGCCATCGGAGAATCGTTAATACACTGGTGTAATTGTCGTGCCTGTCTACCAAAGCAATATTTCCTACGAGTTTAGCTTTCAGATCTCTTAGGTAAACCTTTAATTTTTCCTGGGAAAGCATCCACATATTTCTGGTTCCTGAGATGGTTACTACAGGAGTGTCTTTAAGGATTCGCTCTGCATAATCACTCTTTAAGAAAGAAATAATAGGAATGGATGGTGTGAGATACCATACCTGATACCCAAACAGGATAAGATCATACTTTTTGTTCAGAATTTCTTCCGAAGGAGGAAGGATTTCTTTTGGAATCTGAAGATAAGATTCAGGAAAAGTGTTGAAAAAAACATCGCCTGGCCAGGGAAAAGGAAAATCTTCCTTCAGCTGAATGTTGTAATACGTAACATCATAAGCCTCCTTTTTCGCTTCAAAAGGCTGGGCTATATTTTTCACGATATCTTCGAGTTGTCCGGTTTGTGAATAATATATGACAAGTATATTTTTCTTCATTAGTTTTCTTTAGCGTTTACAAAAGTATGTTTTTCATATTTATTATTTAGTTTTAAATACTTTTAATGATTCAGAACTAAATTTTAGTGCATAATTATCACTTTCAAACGAAGTGTTTTTTGTATTTACAAAAATGATTGTTTCAGGGAGGTCCTGAATTTCATTCATGGTAAAGTGTTCATCTGAAATCAAAAGAACATCAATCTTTTTGTTTACTTCAGAAAGGTCTTTAATATACTGTATTTTTCTTCTTTTTACCAGATAGTTATGGGCTGCCACTGCTCTTTTTTCATCATTCTGAATCAGAGAAAAAACTCTTCGGCTGGCCTGATATAGAATTAATAAAGCATCTTTCTGTCCAAAATCCGTAGCGATATGAAGAATGTTGGCATCATGAGGAATATGTTTATTCAGTTCGAAATATACTGATTTATTGCTGTTAAAGTCTTCTTTTACTTCTTTTACCACTTCACTGTCTTTATACAGGTAGCTCAGGAATAATTTCTTTTTAAAATAGTTCTCATCCTCAATCTCTTCGCGCAGTCTGGCAAATTCTTCTCTGAAATGAGCGTTGATCTTCTTTGTTCTCTCAGAATAGTTCTGTCCAAAGCTCATGTCATCTTTGCTGATTCTGTTGCCTATTTTTACGGTAATACTTCCGTCATAGATAATGAAATCTCCTTTCGGGAGCACCTCAGAATTTCCATGGATATAGAGTGGCAGAATATCCAGCCCGAACTGTTCAGCGAGATAAAAAGCTCCTTTATGGAATCTTTTCACATCATTGGTGTAAGAACGTTCTGCCTCAGGGAACACAACGAGTGAATATCCTTGTTCAACTTTTTCTTTCAGTTTGTCCATTCCATTCTCGATTCCCTGTGAAACGGGATAAAAGCCCAGTGCTCTTACCAGTTTTCCAAAAACAGGAGACTGGTATACCCAGTCATTCACCAGATAAATGATTTTATGGGTAGCCATTGCAATAGCCAGCGTATCGAGGAAAGAAGTATGATTGGCAATGATAACTGCAGGTTTGCTGAAGTCTTCAGATGTATTTTTAATGACCTTCTTCTTTACAAAAGGATTAGAATAAAGAACGGAAGTTAAAAATCTCGCTAAAATAAGTTTGATGATATTCAGGGTCTGCCCTTTGGAATTTTTAACAAAAAAACTTCCGAAGGCGGAAAACAGCAATCCTCCCAATCCATAATAAAGGAATGAAAATACAGACCATACAAACAATCTGAATGTGATTGGAGAAAGTCCTTTTTTCGCCCTGTTGGTGATGAATAATCTGAACCAGAAAGGATATAGGGTAGAGGTGATAATAATAACGGAGAACATTCCGATCAGGGCCACTAATGCCAGAGAATGCAATGCCGGATGTTTGGCGAATATCAAAGATCCGATGGAAAGAATTGTCGTGAAAACAGCAAGAATAATAGAAATTCTGTACGTAGGCAATTCATTCTTTCCGGTAGTATGTTCTTTTTGCATAGCTTGTGTCAGGAAGATGCTGAAGTCATCTCCCACACCAAATACCAATGTACACACTACAGTACTGAAAATATTTAATTCCAATCCCAGAAAATAAAGGATTCCGGCTGTGACAACTCCCGTTAAAACAATCGGGAACATGGTGAGAACCGTTAATTCAAAATTCCTGAAGAAGACGATGATCGTTAAAATAATGGCAAGAAGAGAATAATTGATCAGTGTATTGAAGTCTCTTTTCAGCAAACCAAGGAAATTTTCATTCATCTGCTGGCGGTCGATGGCAATGGCATCATGCTGTTTCTCGATATCTTTGATGAAAGTATCTCTTTTGTTTTCGTCTACTTTTACCACATTGGAAACAGTGTAGAAACCATTTTCGCTGCTCATGAATTCTGAAATCTGAAGCGCTTTCACTTGTTGATAATCCTTCAGGTTCAATGCAGAATAATTTTTACGCAAAGCTTCATTGAAACTGTCAAACGCGGAACTGTTGAAGCCGAATTTATTCCCGTTACTGATCAGTTCGGAAATGGTCTGATTCTTCTTCTCATCATTCCAGAAACGGTTCCATTCGTCAATTTTTTTCTGCTGATCCTTTTCTGAAAGAACAACGCTTCCGATAGAATTATAGCTTAAGATCTTCCCTTCTTTTTTCTCTTTGTCCAGGAAGCTGCTCAGTTCGGAATTTCTGGACAGTGCTTCTTCTTCAGAATTTCCATAAGAAATAGTATAAATTGATTTTGATGTAATATCAGAAAGTTTCTGCAGTTTTGCCTCACTGATTTTTAATTCTTTCGGAATATAATTCAGATCCCCGATATCTTCATTAAAACCTACATGTCTGAATCCAAACAGGCAGGCAAGAATAATAATGGAACACCCAATAATCAAAGGCTTATTTTTTTCGTACGGATAAGAGCCGATCTTGTCAATGAAATTTGTGTTCAGGTGTTCTCCCTTTTCTTTTGGTTTATAAAGTTGAGGAACAATAATCAATGCTGTGATTGAAGAAAGAATCACAGTAATGGCAGCAAAAAGACCTAAGTCCTTTAATGCTTCAGAACGAACAAAAACGAGACACAAAAAGGAAACGGCTGTTGTTGCACTGCTTAATATAACAGGCTGCGTGATTTCCTTGTAAAGCTCCTCAATATTGTTGTTATGTTTATAATGGGTAAGGATATGCAGGGCATAATCAATCGTAATCCCAATAAGGATCGCTCCTACACTGAGTGAAATAGCTGAAATCTTATCTTTAATAAAATAAAGGATTAAGAGAGCGAGTAATACTGAAAATACAGTGGGTAGAAATACAATGATGGGAGTGAAAATATTTCTGAAATAATAGATCAAAAGGATTAAAAGAACCGTCATGGAAATGGCCACTGTATTCTGAATATCTTTTTTGATCTGCTTTGCATTGGCTACAGCAATTACCGGAGAACCGAAATAGCTGATCTCTGTTTTCCCTTTGAATTGTTTGTTAATACCGTCTTTGATTGTGTTGAGCTGATCCACAAATACCTCATTGGCTTTCGTGTCATTGCTTTTGTTTTTAGGATCAATGAAAAGCAAAAGATTTTTTCCGTCTTTGGTAACAATATAGCTGTCTTCGAGTTTGAAGTCTTTGCTGATGTTTAAAGCATTTAATTTTTTGATTCCCAGAAAAGTAAATCCAAGAGGGTCTTTTTTAATAAATTCTTTGGTTACAAGGCTTGTTGGAGAAACCAGCGAGATGTAATTATTTTCTACCTGTTTTGCAATACTGTCTTTCTGGAGTTTATGATCAATTTCCTTATAATCATTCTCATTAAGGAATAATGGTAGATTCTGATGAACGAAATCAAAGGTTTCAGAGATTTCATTATCGTTCACTTTACCCTGAACAGAACCAATATATTTCTGTAAAGGCTCAATTTTTTTCAGGAAAGTATCTGCCGTTTCAGAAAGCTGGAAGCTGTCTTCGCCGGATCTGTTCTCGATAATAACAATAATCTTATCCGAAAAATTAAGCTGTTTAAGAACCTTTGCGGTAAGATCTGACTTTTCATTTTTGGGTATAATCTGATTGATGTCTTCCTCAAAATTGATCTTCGACGCAAAGAAAATGCATAAAGCGGCAATTCCAAGAGCTGTCAGTACAGATAGAATTTTATTTTTGGAAATCAGATAATATAAAAATATAAAAAGGCGATGCATTGCATTTAAATCAAGTCTGCAAATTTAATTTTTTAAGTATTAGTTCAAAATAGTTAGCGATAAGTTTTAACTGAAAATCAATAAAATATTCTAGGAAGAATGAAAAAATATTCTACTTTTGCAAAAGTTCCCTTTTGAAAAAATGTATTTTAAACCACCATTATTATTAAAAAAATAAGAATCTGTTTTAGATATGTTGAAAAGAAATGATGAAAAAATAAACGGATTTCTATTGGTAATAGTTCTTCCGCTTCTGTTGTTTGCCATGTCTTATTATGGATTTGAATCATCCTACACAAGACTGAAAACATCAGAGAAGACCCCTGATTTTTTATTTTCCTCCGTATATGCTTACAGAGTGATTCCCAATTATCTGAGTGTACAGATGACGGATTTGATGTACAATCTGATCAATGGCCCGCTTTCTTTCTTCAAAGATTTTTTGTCCAAAAACGGAACCCCTTTTTATCATGGGCTTTTCCTTATGAACAGTGTGTTCTTCGTTTTATGTTCTTTGATTTTGAATGCTGTTTTCCGGATGAAATCTACGGGACTTCTTTTGAATGTTAATGCCAGAAGGATTATTCATCTCTTATCTGTATTTTTCATTGTGATCACACAGTACGCGCCGACAAATTGTGATACCATCGCACTCTTTTGTTATCTGTCAGGTGTATTTCTGACTCTTAAATATCTGGAAACCAGAAAGAATATTTTCTTCTTTATCCTCATTGGACTTATCGGGATTTCTACTTTAGTAAGAGAAACAGCCTGTCTGAATATAGCCTTTTTTGCAGCCGTATTTTTCAATATTGATGAGATGAAGAAAGGGAATTATCAGGTTATCTGGAAAATTATACCGCTGGTTGCTGCTTTTCTCATTCCTTATCTGGGATTAAGAGCTGTGCTTGTTCAGGATGAAACGACTTTTGTGGAAGGCTTTTATATCAACAGAAACTTTTCCAGCCCTTTCAATCTTGCAGGACTTGTCTTTGCATTAATTGTGATTTATTTTATATATGGCCTTTGTACAGAGGAAAACAAGAGTGTTTTTGGAAGATATTTTTTCTTTTCCATTCCTTATCTTCTTATGATTACTTTAGTAGGGCTTTTCTGGGAAGTGAGGCTTTTCCTGCCTTTAATTCTGACCGGATTCATCACGGCATATCATCAGTTTAAAAAAACAACAGAGAGTTAGCATGAGTTTACTACATCCATATTATATAATTGCCATCGTCTATATGCTGTTCTTCAGTGTTCAGGAGGTGTATGGAAAGAAGGTTGATAAAAAGTGGTTCTGGTTCCTTGCTGTTTATTTTATTATTATTGTTGGTTTCAGAGACAATGTAGGCCCGGATTACGGAAGTTATAAAGGAATCTATATTTACTCCGATACCAAAAGCTATTACAGTATCTTTATGAAGATGCTCCATATGGAAGGACCGGAAACGCTGGATGTGGAATGGCTGTATACTTTGATTAATAAGATCCTTCTCAATTTTTTTGATGCGCCTTTTTATATGGTAACATTGGTCATTGCTATTTTTGCGATGATCTTTAAAGTAGAATATACTGAGGATAATACTTTTTATCCCTTTACTTTTACCCTATTCATGTTTATTCCCAATTTCTTTATCGGGGAAAGTGGGCAGATCAGACAAAACCTTGGGACTTTTATCGTGTATTTTGCAATACGGTATATTAAAGAGCGGAAACTCTGGCATTATCTGTTTTTTATATTCATAGGGTCGGGTATACACAGTGTTTGTTACTTATTCCTGCCGATGTATTGGCTGGCCCGCGTTCCGTTAAACAAAACGGTAATGCTGATTATGATTATCGGTTCTGTTTTTCTGTCCCCATTTGAAATATATAGAAGTTTCGGTGGTTTCTTAGATGGGATGGCCTCTAACAGTACACTTGTAGAAGGGTTTAATGGATATATGGATGAAACGGTACAACGACTCAATGGTGGTATCGGAATTCCGGAGGTGATGATGGCGATTCTTACTTTCTTCCTTTTTGTTTTTGATACTAAAATGAAAGAACTTTATCCTTATTATGAGTACCATAGAAATTATGCTGTAATCGGGATATGTCTTTATTTTATTTTCAGAAACAATCCTATCTTCTCTTCCAGGCTGGCAGGAGCGTTTATCGGATTCTCATATATTATTATTCCGAATGCCATGTATGTGGTTTCAGGAAGGGTTAAGAATATGATTTATGCATTTATTATTGTACTTGTCGTCTTCAATTTTGTTGTATTTTCTATGTTTAATAATATCACGGCCGGACGTTTTTCAATAGAACGGTATCAAAACCATATTCTTCCTTAGAATTTTGAATCTTAAAATATAAAGACAGCTTTGGGCTGTCTTTTTTTATGTAAATACTTTATTGGTTTTTATACTGTTTATCGCGTTTTATTTTGTATTATTAATAACATAATTCAAATATGTGTGTTTTTATTTGTATAATAAATCACTTTTTATAGAAATGGGCTTAATAATTGTACTCTGTTAAAGACACTAAAACCTAAGGTATGAAAAGATTAGCTGGAAAATTAGCGGCAGTCATCTGCCTGATATTATTTGGAGTTACTTCCAAAGGTAATATCGGAGGGAATATTCCCTCGATTGGACATGTAAAAGCAATATGGCTTAGTGAGAATATAGACTCATTGAAACCGGTTCATGAAACTGCAAGATTATTGCTTCCAGACTGGAAGAAAGCACCCAACAGTTACATTTTTGATCCCACTCAGAACAGCGGAGGATTGCTGGTCCCCGTGAAAAAAGCTTATGCGATGTGGGAGGGCGGCGGATATCTTAACGGGAGCGGTATCCCGGCAGGAACGTTAACTGCGGATGTTTTATGGGAAGATGTTCACGGACTTATAAAATCCGGAGTGAATTACGCTCTTGAAATAATAGGAACAGGGCAGGATGCTAAGATTAAAGTGCCTGTCAATAAGACAAAAAAAGGAAATGCTGTGGTTGTTTTCAGGGTAGACGGTGAGATTTATTGGAGCTGGCATATCTGGGTAACGGATGATCCCACCAATGGAGTTTCTTATAAAAGTTTCAGCAACGTAAAAAGAATGAGATCGGACGGAACAACGGAAATTATTCCGGATTCCGACTGGAAATGGATGGACAGAAATCTGGGAGCAATCACAAATTCTATCACGGCATCAGACTGGAACAGGAGTAACGGACTTCTTTATCAATGGGGACGAAAAGATCCAATTCCACCCCTGGTTACAAGAGGAAATGATTTTTATGAAGCTTCTGGATCGATAGGCAGAGTAAGACATAGAGGGGCCAAAAATATGACCAATGCTGTGAGTATTGATGATCTCAGGAAATTTGTTCTGCTTTCCGCTGCAGAGGTTACCAATAATATAAGGCTTTCTGTAAAAAATCCTATGAGCCTTATTTATGTCAATAAAGATGATAACTCAGGACAGGCTTATTATAACAATAACCTCAATCTTCCGGTCAACTGGTTTGGAAAATCTACAACATTGCCTAATAACAGGCTTTCGGAACTCAATCTGTGGTCGGATAATGCACAAGGGAAAATTGAAACCGTTTACAATACCAATGATAAAACAAAACCTTATCGAGATAAATCTCCTTATGATCCTTGCCCAAATGGATGGCGTATCCCGTCAATGCTGGTGGCAAATCTGGCTTCTCCCTCTTATGTGGATGATATCAGAATAGACTTTTCGCCTTTCGGGGTAAGAACCAGCATGGCAAAAAATGTTTTTGAGACCAATAAATATTATATCATAAAGCCTACTGATGCAGGAGTTCCTTCCTTTATGACAGGATTTAGAGTTTATCCTAATCTTGGCTTTGATCTTTCAGCAGTCGGCGGATTTAATATGGGGGTCTTTCCCGGAAACGGACAGCTTATCAGAGGAGCTCATTTAGGGCAGTATAGTGATCAGCATCACATTGCGTTGTGGACCGCAACTTTAGCCCGGTTATTCGATACTTCTCCTGCTGTTACTGTGAGAGGGTTTTCCATGATTCCGGATAAAACACAGCCTGATATTCCGGACCCTAATTATCCCAATATTAAAGGACGGTATTATTATTTTCCTATGGCCGGAATGTATACTTCAGATGCAAACGGCTGCAGATGTATAAAAGACCCGCTCTACACCATTAACGATTATGATTTTCCAACAGAATATCTGCCCGCAGTTACAGAATATAACGAAGGTTTGAACAATCCGAATACCTATCAGGTTGTTAAAAGCGAAACAGGTACTACTATTGAAATTCCGGTCAGTAAAGCATTCTCTGTGCAAAGCCAATTGCTGGATAATATTGAGATATTAAACCCTTCCAATTTTAATAATTTAAAAACTAATGTTCTCTGGACTACTAATACAGCTCTAATCAGCAGGATCTTAATAGTGAATCCTTCGCCTTTATCACTACAGGATATCAGCAATTCTAAAATATCTGTAGAAATTGCTCCCAATGAAAGTGGAAATGCTGTAGTTACATTGCATAACGGCAGTGCATCTTCACCGGTATATTGGAGCTGGCATATCTGGGTGACGGATTCTCCTGTGGGATCTTATTCTTATACTACAGAAATTCCTGCAGCAGTTACAAATTATGTGAATTATGTCAACAAAGCTGATGTTGCATTACAGACCGTTTTTATGGATCGTAATCTGGGGGCAACAGATGCTTTTCCCAATGTTGCCAATCCTCAGGCCCCAACTGCTGATGAATTGTTAAAAATCCGTGCCTCTACAGGGCTGCACTATCAATGGGGAAGGAAAGATCCCATCCCTCCATTCCAGTATGCAGATAACAGGAGTTTTTATAATATATTTCTGGGAACTCCTGCTCCCAAGGGAGCTGTTTCGTACACTACACTTGATCAGTCCGACTATAATAATCTTTCAGGAAACTATATTGTGCCTTACAGCACCTATGCATCGTTATCCAATGTGCAGTTAACCGATAAACCGTCAGAAAGGGTTTCCAAGATCATATCTTATTCTGTGAAGAATCCTCTGGTATATATGATTCCAAGTACTTTTGCTCCTTACAACAGTACGGCGCCTAATTATACCAATGGAACAGACTGGCTGGCACAGGAGCCTAATTTAGCACCTGACAGATGGGGAAGAGGAGGTAAAAAATCACCTTTTGATCCTTGTCCTGAAGGTTGGAGAATTCCGGACCTCACAAGTGTAGCTCTGGTTTCCGGAGCTGATTTCGGACAGACGCCATGGTATAAAAAAGATAAGAACGTAGCAACATCATATAGTATTGTTACCGATTATTCAGGAATAAGAGTAAGAAATTCTGCCAATGCTACAGTAGGATATATCTTTAATAATCCGGCCTATTCCATAGGAAATTATCCTGATTCCGGATCAAGAGGATTCAGAAGTGTAATTGCTAATCAAACTTCTCAGGGAACATTTAATATGCTGAACTTTCAGTATCCTGCTGTATGGACGGCTGCTTTAAATTCAAATTATATCGGAAGATCTATTAATCTGCTGTTTGATGCGGCTTCTACCACCAACAGAATGATTGCCTTTCATGATAATAATGATCCCTACTTCGGAACAGGATGCCGATGTGTGAAAATAAAATATGATGCCAATGGTAATGAAGAGGGCCCTGCATCAGGAATTTCAGTTATACCCAATAGCTATAAATTGATCAAAGAAAATGCAAAATCTGCGGTGATTAATAACAAGATCTCACTCTATCCGAGTCCTTTTTCCAATATACTTTACATCAGGGCTACAGAAAATAAAGAATACAAATTTGAGATTTTTAATACGCTTGGACAACTTGTAAGGTCTGGGCATTTTATCAATAATCAGACAGATCTTTCATCTTTAAACGCAGGAGTGTATTTAATAAGGATAAATAATTCTGAAGCGAATGTAAAAATTGTAAAACAATAAGTAAACAAATAGTAAAAGCAGAATAAGACTTCTTGTTCTGCTTTTTTTTTAAACCAGCATATTTCTTACATCTATTATGGATGATGAAAAATTCTATATCAATAAATGATGATTATTGTATAACAGTCTAAAACCTATACTACAAAGGATTTGTTTATTCAAAAAATGAGTATTGAAAGAGAGTATAAAGCGCCCTGATTATGAAATTAAACCCTTTTAACAAAAAGTATATAATAAAAAAGCTTTACTTTTGCAAAAATTTTTAGTTAGAATGTCGAAAAATTTAGTAATCGTAGAGTCCCCGGCAAAAGCAAAAACTATTCAGAAATATCTAGGAAAGGATTTTGAAGTGAAATCCAGTTTCGGACATATCCGGGATCTTCCTAAAAAGGGAATGGGGATAGATCTTGCCACATTCAGTCCTGATTACGAAGTTTCAGCAGACAAAAAGAAACTGGTAACCGAATTAAAGGCTGCCGTAAAGAAAGCCGATATGGTATGGCTCGCTTCCGATGAGGACCGCGAAGGAGAAGCTATTGCATGGCATCTTGCGGATGAGTTGAAGCTGAAGCCTGAAAACAGAAAAAGAATTGTTTTCCACGAGATTACCAAAAACGCCATTCTAAAAGCAATCGACAACCCAAGAGATATTGATCAGAACTTAGTAAATGCCCAGCAGGCAAGAAGAGTGCTGGACAGAATCGTAGGTTTTGAAATGTCTCCCGTTTTATGGAAAAAAGTAAAACCGGGACTGTCTGCAGGTAGAGTACAATCTGTAGCAGTGAGGTTAATTGTTGAAAGAGAAAAAGAGATCCGTGAATTTACGCCAAAAGCAAGCTTTAAGCTGGACGGAATCTTTTTAAATAAAACAGAGCAGGAAATTGCTGCTAAGCTTAAAAAAGATTTTGAAAAGGAAGAAGAGGCTGAAAAATTCCTGGAACAGGCTAAAACTGCAGAATTTAAAGTTCTCAATGTTGAAACCAGACCAGGTACACGTTCCGCTTCAGCTCCGTTTACAACTTCCACTTTACAGCAGGAAGCTTCGTCAAGACTTGGATATAATGTGACCAATACCATGCGTCTGGCACAGAGATTATATGAAGAAGGGTTTATTACCTATATGAGAACAGACTCCGTAAATCTATCCCAGGAAGCTATTGAAGGAGCTAAGAAGCAGATCATCTCAGAATACGGAGCGGAATATTCTTCTCCAAGAAACTATACAACAAAATCAGCTTCAGCACAGGAAGCCCACGAAGCGATCCGACCTACGGATTTTGGAGTGAAAAGCATAGGAGATGCACAGCTGAACAAACTCTATCAATTAATATACAGAAGAACACTTGCTTCTCAGATGGCTAATGCCAAAATTGAAAAGACAGTGATCGAAATAGGAAATACATCATTACCGCATCATTTTGAGGCACAAGGAGAAGTTATCATCTTTGACGGTTTCCTGAAAGCCTACGGAATTGTAAAAACAGAGGACGATGATGATGAAAACAACGATAAGCTGCTGCCAAAAGTAAGCGTGGGAGAAGTTTTGAGCTATAAAACCATTACTGCTACTGAAAAGTTCACAAGACCAAGTGCAAGGTATACTGAAGCCGGGTTGGTGAGAAAACTTGAAGAATTAGGGATTGGTAGACCCTCTACGTATGCGCCTACGATTCAGACTATTCAGAACAGAGAGTATGTGGATAAAAGAGAAATCGAACCACACACCCGTGAAGTGATCAAAATGTCTCTGACAAAAGATAAGATCAAAAAAGTAGTTCTTGAGGAGAAGTTTGGCGGCGATAAAAATAAATTCGTTCCTACAGATATCGGTGAAGTTGTCAACGATTTCTTAACAGATAATTTCAGAGAAATCCTTGATTACGGCTTCACGGCAAGAGTAGAAGAGAGTTTTGACGAAATTGCAAGCGGTGATCAGAAATGGAAGGAAATGATGACGAATTTCTATTCAAAATTCCACCCCAGAATTGAAGATGTAGAAGAAAATGCAGACCGCGCGACAGGAGACAGACTTCTAGGAGTAGATCCTAAGACTGGTAAAAATGTACATGCAAGGATCGGAAGATTCGGAGCGATGATCCAGATTGGAGAAACTGATGATGAAGAGAAGCCAATCTTTGCATCATTAATGTCAGGACAGAATATTGCAACGATTACTTTTGAAGAAGCGCTGGAACTGTTCAAACTGCCGTTTGACTTAAGTGAAGTTGACGGACAGCCGGTTTCTGTAGGAGTGGGAAGATTCGGGCCTTATGTGAAATGGGGAGAAACGTATATCAGTATTCCGAAAGGTGAAGATCCGCTTTCTGTAGATCAGAAACGTGCAGAGGAAATTATCAATGAAAAGAAAATTGCTGATGCTCCGATTGCAACCTATAAAGGTGAACCGGTGACAAAAGGATCCGGAAGATTCGGACCATTTATCAAGTATAAAGATATCTTTGTAAATGTTCCTAAGAGATATGATTTCGAAAACCTTTCGCAAAGCGATATCAATGAGCTGATTGATGCAAAATTGGAAAAAGAAGCCAACCGATATATCCAGCAGTGGGAAAAAGAAAAAATTTCCATTGAAAACGGAAGATGGGGACCATTCATCAAGTTTGGAAAAGCCATGTTCAAAATTCCGAAAAAAGCTGACGATACAAAATATGAAGCTGAGGAACTGAAAGAGCTTTCTCTTGATGAGGTTAAAAAGTGGATTACAGATCAGGATCCAAAAGCTTTTGCAGAAAAGAAAAAACCTGCAGCTAAAAAAGCAGCTACAGCTAAGAAGACTACCACAACAGCGAAAAAAACTGCAGCTAAGAAACCTGCAGCGAAAAAATAAATAATCCTTAAGGTTACAATACAAGCCGTCAACACCTGTTGACGGCTTTTTTTATGAACAAAGAGAAACATGTCTTCTCAGTTTCTATGTTTTTTGTATGTTTGTTACATCAAGCAATTAATCAATTATTACATTTTAAATTAAAATATGGATTTCGAAGACTTTATCATTTCACCAAGAAATTTTAAAACAGAAAGCTGGCAGATAGGAAATCGGATTACAAAAGATATCAGAGAAGACAGTATTGTTCTTTTGTTTGTATCAGACTACAGAGGGGCGGGCGGCGATGCGGAAGTGCAGGATTTTACGGCGGTAAGAAAAGAATTTTACAAGCTTTCACAGATGGATTTCGAAATTCCTGTTGTAGACCTTGGTGATCTGGTATCCGGGAAATCTGTTCAGGATACTCACTATATTTTACAGGAAGTCCTGTCGGCATGTCATTATAAAAGAGCTATTCCGGTAATTGTCGGGGGTTCCAATGACTTTGCTTTCTCATTATTTTCAGCACTGAACTTTCACAAGAAAAGCCTCAATTATACCCAAATCAGTAATATTATTTCCCTTCAGCAAGGTGAAACCATCAATGAAAATACTTTTTTGAGCAAAATTTTTGGAGCCAAAAATTTCTCCATTAAAAACTACCATCATCTGGGCTACCAGAAACATTTGAATGAAATGGATTCCGTAAGGCTGATCAAAGAAGTAGAGTTTGATATAATCCGGCTGGCTGAAATGATGAATTCTACAGAAAAGACAGAGCCATTCTTCAGGAAAGCAGATCTGGTGACCGTAAATTGTGATGCTATTGAGAGCTTTAGTGAACCTTTTTCAATGAATCCGCAGGTAAATGGGTTGAACAGAAGAGAAATCTGTGCCTATATGAAGGAAATCGGATTGAGTGAAAACCTGAAATCTGTCGGAATTTTTAATTATAATATTTATTCTGAAAACCAGCTGAACCATCAGCTTTTAGCACAGATGCTGTGGTACCTGATCGAAGGAATCAATATCCAGCATTCCCATCCGAAAGAAAGGCATTATGAGTTGTTCTACGTTTTGATAGATGACAGACAATATGCATTCAGGCGTGATACTTTCAGCAATTTGTGGTATTTTGGTGATGATGAAAATATAGAAAACTGCATTCCCTGCTCCAGAAAAGATTTTGATGAAGCTAAAAAAGGCTGGCTGAATGCAAGACTGACGAAAATTTAATGTATGACAAATGTTCCCTCAAGAGTATCCGTTATTGTTCCCGTTTATAATGTCGAAAACTATCTGGAAAAATGCCTCAAATCTCTGGTAAAGCAGAGCCTTTCTGATATTGAGATTATTGTAGTAAACGACGGAAGTAAAGATAACTCTGAAAAAATAATTAAAGAATTTGCACAAAGATATCCTGATAAAATAAAGGCCTTTACCAAAGAAAACGGTGGGCTGAGTGATGCCCGTAATTTTGGAATCGACAGGGCTGCCGGAGATTATATAGGTTTTGTAGACAGTGATGATTATGTTACTGAAAACATGTTTGAAGAAATGCTTCTTTTAGCGGAAAAGCATCATGCAAAAATGGTCATCTGTAATATTCAGAAAGTGGATGAGAACGGAAAAATTGTCCAAAAATTGACACAGCTGCCCGATATGCCGGAGAAAATAGCCCTTGAACATAACTTTTCTGTATTTTCTGATATCAGCTATTTTGCATGCAATAAGCTGTTTAAAAAAGAACTTTTTAATCAGAAACGATTTAAAAAAGGAGCTCATTTTGAAGATATTCAGCTGATTCCTCAGCTTTTGCTGGAATGTGAAACCATTGCACAAACTCAGAGCTTTCATTATCAGTATCTTGAACGTACTGATTCTATTACAAAAACCCACACAGAAAAAGGACTTGATATGTTAAAGGCTGTTTCTGATGTAGAGCAGGTATTCGGTAAATCTTCCTATTCCAATAAAAGCAAGGAATTGAAAAATTTTCAGATTTTTGAGGGCGTTTATTCGTTTTTGGCCTACCTGGCGTATGTGAAAAAAGACGAAATATTTTACAGTATGTCTGATCAGTTTGACCTTTTTATGAAGGAAAGACAAATAAAAATTCAAGATATATTGAAGTATAGTCGTTTTGGTAAGAATTATCTTTTATCTTTGCCTTTGAAGAAAAAGATTTTTTATCTGTTGTTTTTTGCAGGACAAAAAAGATTGATAAGAAAGTTGATTTAGTAAACACAAATGTAAGTACTATTGTTTCGGTCAGTAGAAAATGATAATAAAGTTCCTATTATGATTTTTTATTTTTGAGATACAAGTGCTGAATTAGAAAAGAATGAAAAACTTTGAATTGTTCTTAAGCGGATCGGGGATACCTATTTTCTATATAAAAATAGGATTAGGCTTCGTATTCTCCTTTTTAATTACATTTTTCTCTATTCCTACCATTGTCAAGATTTCAAGAAGAAAGAATCTGATGGATGAGCCTGGAATAAGAAGCTCGCATCTTAGAGAAATTCCCAATCTTGGTGGAATTGCCATCTTTTATTCAATAGGAATCTGTGCCTCTATTTTTGCCTATGAATTGTTTGATCTCTACAAATTTTTATTTGCTTCATTAATTATCCTGCTCTATGTGGGGGTAATGGACGATATTGTCGTAATGAGAGCCTACAAAAAACTTGTTGCACAGATTGTTGTATCTTCCCTGATTGTTATTGGCTCCGATATCAGAATCAGAAGTTTATTCGGAATCTTCGGCGTATACGAGCTGGAGTATTTTGTAAGTGTGATATTCAGTATCGTAACATTTATTATTCTGATTAATGCATTCAACCTGATTGACGGAATAGATGGGCTTGCAGGTGGTTATTCCGTTATCTGTAGTGCTTTATTTGGAATAAGCTATTACCGTTTGGGAGAATATAACTATCCGCTGGTAGTACTATCTGTTGTTATCATTGGGACTGTATTGGCATTTTTGTATTATAATCTGTCAAACTACCGTACCCGCAAAATATTTATGGGAGATACCGGCTCTATGCTCCTTGGCTTTTTATTGGCTTTTACATCCATTTGTTTTATAGATATTTTTATAGATAAAAAACTGATTGATGTTCCCAGATATCACCTTCAGTCTGCTCCTGTAGTAGCCGTAGCTATTCTGATTCTTCCGATTGTAGATACTCTGAATGTCATTATGATCAGGCTTTACAACAAAAAATCACCATTTGATGCTGATAAAAACCATATTCATCACAAACTGCTGAAATTGAATCTTACCCATAGGAGATCAACTTTTTATATTATTCTTTACTATCTGATGATTGTTGGAGTGGCTTATTATTTAAGACATATTAATGTCAATCTTTTATTATTGGTGATTATTTCACTGGGTTTTTTTGGTGCTTATTTGCCAGATTTACTATATCGATTAAGAAATAACAAAAATTAACAATTAAATATTACTTTTGTAAACAATATTATATATATATGATGAAAAACTTTAAATATTTATTTTTAATATTCCCTCTTTTAGTTACCTCATGTATTACAACAAAGGATGTAAGATACTTACAACCAAGTGAGAGCCTCGTAATTAATGAAGAAGGTCTTGTTCCCTACAATATCCCTGTATACAGGATTACCAAAAATGATATCCTCAATCTTAACATTGTAACAACTCCCAAAGGAGATGCTGCACAGTTTTATTCTTCTTACAATTCCTCGGGAGGAACCGGAACGGGAGCTGTAACAAGTCCGGCCATGTCTGGTGGTGGTTCTGTAGCAGGAGGAGTTGGTACTACTTCCGGGATGAGCAGAGGAGGAAATACGAATTTCTATTTTAACGGACTCAAGGTAGACTCCAATGGTGATATCAATGTTTTTGGAATTGGCTATGTAAAAGCTGAGGGAAGAACATTAGAGGATATCAGAAAAGAAATTCAGGAAAAAGTAAATGAAAATTTCCAGGAAGGTAAATCTGAAGTAAGACTCAATACGGACGGTATCACTTATTATATTCTTGGTGATGTAGAAACCACAGGTCTTTCAGGAGAGAAAGTAGTCCATAAAAATACACTTACCATTACTGAAGCTTTAGCCATTAATGGTGGGCTGAACAGGACGATTGATAAGAAAGAGATCGTTATCCACAGAAAACTTCCGGAAGGAATCAAAATTGCCAAAATAGATCTTACCAGAGAAGATCTTATGAACTCTCCTTTCTATTATGTGCAGAATGGAGATGAAATCTATCTGAACACAAGAGCAAAAAGCTTGAACGGATTCGGAAAAGATCCTATTCAGACTTTAACAACTGGCGTTTCGGTAATTACTACGGCATTGTCTATTTATTTACTTCTTAAAAATCTTTAGCCATGATTCCAGAAAGAGTAACCGCTACAGAGAAGAGTAATTCTCAGAAAGAAAAGTATGGATCATTTGCATTATTTGATTTAGAACACTTTTTAAGAAGAGTCCTTAAAAACTGGTACTGGTTTGTGTTAATGTTTTTTATCGGCTATGCTGTTGCATGGGTATACAGTAAATACTATGCACAAAATATCTATGCATCAGACCTATCATTAAGTACTTCCACAAAAGGTTCTGAGTTCTTACCAACACAGTCTAACCAATCCATCAACTTCATCTGGGGTGATACCGGAAATCAGGATGGGCTTTATCTGAAAAAAATGCTTTTATCAAGATCGCACAACGAATTTTTGGTAAAAGAACTGGACCTTTTTGTTAATTATTCTACCAAAGGACTGATAAAATCCACTTACCTGGATAAAGATGATTCACCGGTTTTTCTTCAGATTGATAAAAAACATCTTCAACAGATAGATTATCCTATTACCCTGATTCCTAAGGGCGATGGAGCATATCAGGTGGTTTTACCGGAAGAAGGAGAATCCACCAACCTGTATAATTATGAAGTGGAAGGGTTTCAGACTATCAATCGTTATAGCAGACCCGCTGATAAAATCATTAAAATCAATGAATGGTACAATGCTCCGAACCTGAGGTTCAGATTACTTAAAAATCCTGTTCCTTCTAAAATTCAGTTGGATAATATTATTGTGAACCTGAAATCAGTCAATGAAAGTGTAAATGAAATTGTTTCTACTACAGGTGTTGACTTTGATAAAGAAATCAGGTCCATTATGATTATTACCAAAAAAGGATATAATCTCAACAGTACAGTAAATTTCCTTAATAAATCTGTTGCAGAGTTACAAAAAAAGAGATTGGCTGATAAGAATGTGGTTAATAAGAACACTGATATCTTTTTAAAAGATAATCTGGATAACATCCGTAAAAAACTTGATTCAAGTGCGAATGTGCTTAATTATTTAAAAACCTCGGAAAAACTTTATAATATTAAAGACAGAGACGAAAAATCTCTTGAAAAAATAAAAGAGCTGGAGGCTAAAAAAGCAGATATCATAAGCAAAATCAATTCTCTTAACAATATAAAAAACACGCTGCAGTCCCAGAATTTTGATAGAATGATTGGAACCAATGCCGCAGGTTTTGAAGATGGAGTATTCTCAGCAACAGTTACTGAACTTAAAGCTCTATATGCCAAAAGAGCAGAAATGGCTTCTATTTATAAGCCTTCATCAGAGCCGATGAGAGAAATCAACAGGCTTATTGATGAGGCAAGAATGGGATCATCGAACAGTTTAAGAGGATATTATAACAGATATTATGACGAGATCAACAAAATTGACCGTGATATTTCAGGAGCCAACTCGGATCTAGCTTCTTACCCTGAAAAAGAAAGAAGATATCTGGATGCAGAAAGAGGATATAATATGATTGAGGCCACTTATAATAGTCTTCTGGGAAGACAGAGTGATACTAAGATGAGAATGGCAACCAATCAATCTGATATTACGGTGATTGACCCGGCTAAAAATCTGGGACAAAGACCTATCGGGCCAAATGTCAAGCTGGCAAAGACTGTCATTATCTCCGGATTGCTGCTTCTTCCGTTACTTTTTATCTTTGTAGGTGAAGTATTAGACAGTAAAATCAGAAACATTAAAGAACTTTTAAGTGCTACAAAAATTCCGCTTCTTGGAGTCATTGGAAATAACAGCAATGAAAATATGCTTACTGTTCTGGAACAGCCAAAATCATCTGTATCAGAAGCCTTCAGGGGAATAAGAGCCAATATGAGATTCCTGATGGATAATGAAAGTGAAAAAGGAAAAGTTATTTTGATTACTTCATCCATTGGAGGAGAAGGAAAAACTTATATTTCTATCAATTTAGCATCTGTAATAGGATTAAGTGATAAAAAAACAATCTTATTAGGAATGGACCTTAGAAAACCGAAAATCTTTGGAGACTTTAAAATTGATAACAAATATGGGATCTCCAATTACCTTACGGGAGAAGTAGATATTGACCAGATTATAAACAAGACCAAGATCCCTAACCTGGATGTTGCTACTTCAGGTCCTATTCCGCCAAACCCATCTGAGCTTTTGATGAGCCAGAGAAATATCAGATTTATAGAAGAACTTAAAGAAAAATACGATTTCATTATTATAGATTCACCACCTGTAGGTCTTGTAGCAGACTCCTACGAGCTGATGAAGTATTCTGATGCTAATATATATGTTGTACGCCACGAATACACAGAAAAGTATATGCTGAAGATGATTACTGAAAAGTATCATAACGATGAAGTCAATAATCTGGGACTTGTCTATAATGACTATAATACCAAACAAGGCTACGGATATGGCTATGGCTATGGTTACGGATATGGCTATGGTTATGGTTATTTCGATGAAGATAAAAATTATAAAGAGCCGTTACTGATAAGGATCAGAAATAAAGTACAGGTATTATTTAATAAAAAATAAAGCATTAAACCCTCATTTAATGGGGGTTTTTTCATATGTAAAGTATTTTGATTCTATGAAAAAAAGAATATTTTTGCCACTTTGCCGTTTACTTTATAACAAATTATGTTTTTTTGTTTATTTTTAACTAAACATTAAGATTATCATTAATATAAAAATGTTTTATATTTGCAAAAATTAAATTTTAAAATAACCATAAATCCATATTCTTTTATGAATAAAAAATTATTGTTTAGCTTCCTTGCCTTCCTTGGAGTGGTAAGTGTTAAAGCACAAAGAAACGAATTGGGAGTTCGTCTAGGTATGAGTAACCTAGTGGGAGATGTAGGAAGGACAAATTATATTTTACAGAAGCCGTTGGATTTAAGCAGAACGTCAGATTGGGGAGTTCCATTTTATGGTGGTTTATTATATAGATTTAATTTTAACCCGCATCAGACTATCAGATTGGATTTAGGATACAACCAGATCCAGTTCAGTGATAAAGCGGCAAAGGAAGATTATAGAAGAAATAGAAACTCATACGGAAAAAATAATGTGTATGAGGCGAGTTTAATGTTTGAATATAACTTTTTCCCGGTAAATAATGAGCAGATAAGCATGCTGAGCCCTTACATCTTCGGAGGTGTTGGTGCTTTAATGTTTGATGCTCCTAAAGCTACTCTGGTGAATGACTTCAGAAGAGATGCTGATGGTGTGGCACAGGCTCCGGTCAATGAATTGGACTTTACAACCACCACAGATTATTCATTGGGCAAAAAAGTAACAATGCATATCCCTTTTGGGGTTGGTTTAAAGTATAAATTCAACCATTCCTGGGCTATATTTGCAGAAGCTACATTCAGATATACATTGACGGATCAGTTGGATCACAGCAAGATCCTTTCCAAAGATGTAAAAACTTCTTATAATGCTGATATTTTGGATCCTGCCACAGGCGGTTCATTATTACAGTCAGGAAATTATTATGCGGTTTCTAAAGAAAGAGAAGCAGAGTTTATTAAAAAGAGAAATATCGGAGATGGAAGATCCAAAGACTGGATGAATACTTTCAGTTTAGGACTTACATATTCGTTCGGAAGACCTCCGTGTTATTGTGAATAATATGTCGTTGATTAAAGAAAAAATAAATTCTGAGAATTTACCAAAACACGTGGCCATCATTATGGATGGTAATGGAAGATGGGCAAAATCTCGTGGCGAAGAAAGAACTTTCGGTCACAAAAATGCCATTAATGCAGTAAGAAATGCTATTAATGCTTGTAATGAGATTAATATTCCTTACTTAACATTGTATACATTCTCTTCAGAAAATTGGAATCGTCCAAGCGAAGAAGTGAATACCCTTATGAATCTGTTGGTAGAAACCTTACTGTTGGAAGCAGAAGAGATTTTCAGCAAAGGATTGAGAATGCATGTTATAGGGAATCTTGAGAAGTTGCCTGCATTAGTAAGAGAGCAGTTGGAACGTGTGGTAGAACTCACAAAAGAAAACACAAAAGGAAACCTTGTATTGGCTATTAGCTATGGCTCACAAAATGAAATACTGGAAGCCGTAAAAAACATAAGTTCTGATGTAAAAGAAGGAAAAGTAGAGGTAGAAAATATAAACGAAAGGTTATTTGAAAATTATCTTTATACAAAAGATTTTCCTCCTGTAGATTTACTGATCAGAACCAGCGGCGAAATAAGAATAAGCAACTTCCTGCTTTGGCAGATTGCTTATGCTGAATTACAGTTTTTAAATGTTCTGTGGCCGGATTTCACCAAAGATATTTTCTTCCAGTGTATTGTGGATTATCAAAACAAGGAAAGAAGGTATGGTTTAACCGGTGAACAGGTAAAAGGCCAATAAATTTTTAAGAAAAGAAAGACTCGATAAAATGAAGTTTAGACTATTACCCATCATTATGTTTGCTGCTTCTGCACATTTTTATGGACAAGTAACTCCACAAGACAGCACAAAAGTAAATAATGCTGTACATGCAGAAAATGAGGCAGGAACTTATACTCTTAAAGACATCGTTGTAGATGGGGTAAAAAAATATACACCAGCTCAGATCTTAAGATTTACGGGCCTTACAAAAGGAGAAAGTGTAGACATTCCGGGACAGAAAATCAGCAACGCTGTAAAAAAACTTTGGGATACCCAATCTTTTTCTGAAGTGGAAGTTTATGTTCAAAGTATTGAAGGACAGACGATCGTTCTGAAATTTTATCTGCAGGATCTGAAAGAACTTGGAGAAGTGAAATTTACTGGAAAAGGAATCGGTAAATCTAAAAGTGAAAAACTGGCAAAGGATAACAACCTAAAACCAGGAACTAAGATCACTCAGAACTTGGTTTCAAGCCTTAAAACCAATGTCCCTAAAGACTACATCAAAAAAGGTTTTGCAGATGCCAAAATTACTATCCAGGATAAAGTAAATGCAGGAGATCCTGCTTTGGTAGACTGGACAATCAATGTAGATAAGGGTAAAAGAATTAAAATTGACCATATCGAATTTGAAGGAAACGATAATGTAACCGATAGCAAACTTAGAAATAAAGCTTTCAAAGAAACCAAACAAAAGCGTTTCGGAATCGGTGGTATTTTGAAATCCTCAAAATTCATTGAAGATAAATACCAGGAAGATAAGCAAAGCCTTATCAGTTATTACAACTCTCTTGGATACAGAGATGCTAAAATCGTTTCAGATTCAGTATGGAGAAACAAAAGAAATAACTACGAAATCAATGTAAAACTTAGCGAGGGTAAAAAATATTACATCGGGGATATTACATTCACGGGTAATACCGTATACGCAACAGAATATTTACAGAGATTATTAGGATATAAGAAAGGAGATATTTACGATGCAGTAGGATTCAACAAAAAAGTTGGGGAAGACGGAGGTAAAGAAGATGATTCAGATATTAAATCTGTTTACATGAATAACGGTTACCTTTTCTCTAATGTAACGCCGGTTGAAAAATCGGTTTCAGGAGATGCCGTAAACCTTGAAGTAAGAATTAATGAAGGAGAGCAGGCTACCTGGAATAAAGTAACATGGCAGGGAAATACTACAACCCATGACCACGTAATTCTTAGAGCACTAAGAACAAAACCGGGAGAACTTTTCAAGAAAACAGAAATTAAGAGAACCTATTTCGATTTAGCGGGAATGTCATTCTTTGATCCTCAGCAGGTCGGACAGGATATCCAGCCAAATCAGGTAGATAATACTGTAGATATCAACTGGAAGCTTGTAGAAAAAGGATCTTCACAGGTTCAGTTACAGGCAGGTTACGGGGGTAACAGCTTTATCGGTACTTTAGGATTAACATTTAATAACTTCTCATTAAAGAATTTCCTTAAGTTTAAAGATTTCAAACCGGTGCCTCAGGGAGACGGACAAACGTTCTCTATTCAGGTGCAGGCAGGACAGTATTTCCAGAACTACGGAGTATCATTCTCAGAACCTTGGCTATTTGGTACTAGACCAACAGCACTTTCTGTAAGTTTGAATAACTCAAGAGTAAGATATACTGATCAATATGGAGAAGCCCAGAAATTGAATATCTTCTCTGCTTCAGTAGGTTTGAACAGACTATTGAACTGGCCGGATGACTATTTCTCTCTTTATACAGGTTTACAGTTCCAGAAGTATGACTTCAACAACTATCCGTTCCAGTTTGGGGATACCACAGAAAATAACGGTACTGCCAATAACTTCAGTATCAACTTAGGACTGAGCAGAAACTCAGCAGGTATCGACCCTATTTTCCCAACAATGGGATCCAATATTGAGCTTTCAGCAAAACTGACTCCTCCATACTCATTGTTTAAGAAGAAAGATTACTCCACAATGTCACCTATTGACAAATATAAGTGGATGGAATTCTATAAGATTAAATTCAAGGCAGATGTTTACAATGAGATCATTGGTAAACTTGTGCTAAGGTCTTCTGCTGAAATGGGATTCATGGATGGATATAACAGCCAGTTGGGAGCGCCGCCGTTTGAAAGATTCTATATGGGAGGTACAGGTCTTTTCGGAGGTCGATATGACGGTAGAGAATTGATTCCTTTAAGAGGATATGAAAATGCCAGTACAGAAGGAGGTCAGGCTGATGATATTACTCAAAGAGGAGGAGGTACAATTTATAACCGATTTACTTTAGAATTAAGATATCCGATCTCAATGAGCCAGACTGCAAAAATCTATGCCCTGACATTCGCAGAAGGTGGTAATGTATGGAATTCATGGAGTTCTTACAGCCCATTCCAATTGAAAAGATCAGTCGGTGTTGGTGTAAGAGTTTATATGGGAGCATTTGGATTGATCGGATTCGACTTCGCACTAGGTCTTGATAAAACATTATCAGGTGACAAGTCCGGATGGAGAAACCACTTCTTGATGAACCAAACATTATAATTATTAAATATGAAGCACTTTAAAATAATTTTCACATTCGCATTACTCTTGCTTTTCGGGTTGAACAATGCCCAGAAAATCGGAGTAGTGGATACTAATGAAATTTTAAATAAATTACCTCAGTATAAAGAAGCCGAAGCAAGATTAAATTCTCAGATCGATACCTGGGAGTCTGAACTTCAAAACCTTCAGTCTGAATATGAAAGAAAAAAAGCTGCTTTTGAAAGTGAAAAAGTTTTATTGATAGGTGATCAGCTTAAACTTAGAGAAAAAGAAGTTACAGACCTAGATAAAAATATTAAAACGACAACAAGCTTACGTTTTGGAGCGAATGGTGAAATTACAAAACTGAGAACAAATCTGGTTCAGCCTTTTCAGGATCAGATCTGGGGAGCCATCAAAACAATGTCCGAAAAAAATGGCTTGGGCATAGTTCTTGATAAAAGCAATAACATTAGTGTTATTTTCCTTCAGTCAAAATATGATTACACCGAAAAAGTATTGTCTATCTTATTAAAAGGAACAGACAAGAAGGAAAAAACAAATAGTAAAGGCAAAAAATAATAAAAGAATTAACTTTTGCTATATTTTAAAATCTAAAAAACAAATTAAATTATTTATTTACCAGTTATGAAAAAATTAAGTGTATTATTTGCAGCAGTAATGATGGTTGTATCTGTAGGTATGGCAAAAGCTCAAAAAATTGCTACTTTAGATGTAATGGGAGTTCTTAACGCGATGCCGGAGAAAAAGAAAGCAGATGCTGATCTTAAAACATTCTTAGATACTAAACAAGCTGAGATCAAGAAGAAAGCTGACGCAGCTCAAACTAAATATCAGCAATACCAAACTGAAGCTCCTAAGAAAACAGCTGACGAAAACAACGCCAGAGAAGCAGAAATGAAAAAATTAGCTGAAGAAATCCAGCAAATGCAGGAAAAAGCTCAAAAAGATCTACAGGCTAAGCAAGACGTAGCTTTCGGTCCTATTGAGAAAAAACTAAACGATGCAGTAGAAAAAGTAGCTAAGGCAGGTGGTTACGATTATATTATGGATGCAAACTCAACAGCATTCCTTTATAAAGGAGGACCAGACGCAACTCCAGCTGTGAAGAAAGAATTAGGAATTCAATAATTTCAGCAAATTAACAAAGATTTATAAAACCAACCGCCTCTTTTAGAGGTGGTTTTTTTATTTTTGCGGAATGGAAAAAGAAGTATCAACTACGGTCAAAGTTAGGTTTAGTGACTGCGATCCGATCGGACATTTGAATAATGTAAAATATCTTGAGTATATGTTCAATGCCAGAGAAGATCATGTGGAAACATTTTATGGATTCACTTATGAAGAATATACCAAGAAAACCGGCTGTACCTGGATTGCTATTCAGAACGAAATAGCCTATCTCAAAGAAGTAAGATATAATACGCAGGTAGTGATCAGTAGCAAGACCATCGATGTACAGGATAGAACGGCAAAAGTGGAAATTCTGATGAAGAGTCTGGATGAAAAAACAATTCATGCCGTACTTTGGGTGACTGTTATTTATTTTAATGTTAAAACAAGAAAATCTGAAGTTCATCCAGAAGATATCAAAGAAATTTTTGATCAGTTTTATGTAGATCTTATCCAGAAAGACTTCCAGTCAAGGGTGAAGTTCTTAAGATCTCAGAATGCCAAGAACTCTTAACTCCATTTCTTATTGAAGGTTCCAATTTAAAATTAATAATAAACAAATGAAAAAAATAGCAGTAATAGGTAGTAACGGACAATTGGGAAACTGCATAAAAAAGATTGCCACGGATTTTGAACATCTGTATGAGTTCCTGTTTACAGACTCATCTACTTTAGATGTTACGAATGAAGAGCAGGTGAACGATTTCTTTTATGATAACAAACCTGATTATTGCATCAATGCCTCCGCATACACTGCAGTTGATCTGGCAGAAAAGGAACAAGAAAAAGCCTTTGCAGTAAATGCCGGCGGAGTAGCCCACCTTGCTCAGGCATGTGCAGATTATAAATCTGTTCTGATTCATGTTTCTACAGACTATGTTTTTGATGGAACCACAAATCTTCCATATGCTGAAGATGATTTTACCAATCCCATAGGCGTATACGGAACATCAAAAAAAGAAGGAGAGGAGCTTGCTCTGGAAATTAATCCAAAAACAATCATTATAAGAACATCATGGCTGTATTCCGAATTTAATAAGAACTTTGTGAAAACAATGTTGAATCTTTTCTCTCAGAAAGAAGAATTGGGAATCGTTGCTGACCAGTTTGGACAACCAACCAATGCCAACGATCTGGCAGAAGCTATGATGAGAATTATCGGAGCACCAAAGAAAACCTATGGCATTTTCCACTTCTCAAACTATCCGGAGACAACCTGGTTTGAATTTGCCAAAAAAATTGCTGAATTTTCAAAATCATCAGTAAAATTGAATCCATTGACAACCGAAGAGTATCCAACTCCTGCCAAAAGACCAGTAAGAAGTACTATGTCTCTGGATAAAATAGAAGAAGTTTATAAGATAGAACCCAAACATTGGGAAAACAGTCTTGAAGAATGTGTTGAAATCCTTTCACACCAATAATATATATGAAGAATATTGCAATCCTCTTTTCCGTATTATGCATCCAGCTGTGGAGCGCACAGAATGTTTATATGACCAGAGTTGAAAAAACAAATGACAATGCAGATAAATTCTTCTACAGAAAAGATGCTGCCGCTGCAGATGCTGTTTATTTAGGAGAAGTAGAAGTACAGGGATTTTCAAAAGATGACGCACTCGTATTTTCCTTGGTATATAAAAAAGCAAAAGAGATTGGTGCCAATACATTTGAATTAAAACCTTTCGAAAATGTTGATGGTACCCCGCAGACATTCAATGCTGCCAATTATAAAATTGCTTTATATTACACACCTAAAGAAAAATTGGCGGCTAAAAATGGGGAGATGTATATATTTGCATCTTCTGAAAAAGATCAGAAAATAAATGTTAACCGTAAAGATTATATTATTTCTCCCAGATCATTTTTAAAATTAAAAGTGGTTCCGGGAGAAATCTATACGATTTCAACCAAAAAGCTTTTAGGCTCTACAGTGAAAGTTCAGCCAAAAGCTAATGATGACAATCTTTATTTTCAGGTTTCCTCTCTAAAAGTAAAATCAGACAACTCAGGAGTGGGAGGTTTAAATCTGAAATCCGGAGATATCATTGGCCTTGAGAAGTCTTATGCAGAATTTTTAAGTGTAATATATAAAGAAAACACCCCGTAAAACTCCATTATAATTACCTTATTTCGGATTGAACTTTAAATACACTATATAACAGGGTGATTTGTTTAAAATTTTTCACCCTGCTACCCAGTCCTTTAGGAACAAATATCACCGTAATGTAAAATTTATGTTCAATAAACTTGTTTTGCGTTGTATGAAGTTCCTATCTTTGCCCCACTGAAAACGAGAGTAGAACAGTAGCGCAGGAGCGCCTTTAGATAGGCAGAAACGATATTACTTCAAAAAAGAAACAGACGAAAAAAAAAACTTTAAAACTTTTTGTAAAAAAAGTTGTCAGTTTAAAAAGAGTTTGTATCTTCGCAGTCCCAATTAGAGGGAGCGCAGGAGTATAGGGATTGAGGTTTTAAGAAAGATTAAGGTTACTTAAAAAACTTTAAAATTTTCTTCAAAAACATTTGGTCATTAAAAAATAAAGTTTTACTTTTG